>JBGSMY010000352.1:0-30909 GCA_041739975.1 Pirellulaceae bacterium | reverse complement strand
GCTGGAGCCTTGGGACCACGGGCGCACAAGGCTGGAGCGTTGTGTCCACGGGCGCACAAGGCTGGAGCCTTGTGTCCACGGGCGCGCAAGGCTGGTGCCTTGGGACCACGAGCGCACAAGGCTGGAGCCTTGTGTCCACGGGCGCGCAAGGCTGGAGCCTTGGGACCACGGGCGCACAAGGCTGGAGCCTTGTGTCCACGAGCGCACAAGGCTGGAGCCTTGGGACCACTTATCGCGTTTCTACACGCTCGCTCGCATTCGCCGCAATGCTTTCGGTTGACAATGCAGCTTGGGCCGCCTCGTGAAGCTCAAGCGGAACCGGCGGAACATCCTTGGCCCGAGCAAAATCAACTCGTTGCTGAGCTTTGGTGATTTCATTGAGCTCACGCTTGAGATCGGATTGAATCGTCGGCATCAGCCGAAGATTAATCGGTAGGATCACACGGAAACAACTGCCAGTTCCCACTTCACTGTCCAACTCAATTCGCCCGCCCAACAAAGAACACATTTCGCGAACAATGGACAGACCCAAACCCGTGCCGCTGATTTCGCGAGTCAGATAACCACCACCCATTGCCGTAGGGCCTTGCCGGAATTTTTCAAAAATAATCTCGCGGTCAGATTCGGGAATGCCAACTCCAGTATCATCGACGGAAATCGCAATCATATCTTCGCCGCACAATTCCGCAGAGACGCGAATGCGGCCTCCTTCAGGAGTGAACTTAATGGCATTCGACAGTAAGTTTAATAAAATCTGACGTACTTTAGTGGCGTCTTGATTGAGTTCTGGCAAATCGGTTGGCGTATCTTGAACCAATCGAATACTTTTCTTTTCGGCCAACGGCCGAATCAAATCCGTGAGCTCTTGAACCAAGCTGCCAAGGCCAAAACTAGTTAAATTGACCTCCATACGGCCGGCCTCAAGTTTGGCCAGATCCAAGATATCGTTGATCAGTTCCAGTAACAGGCGACCCGATTTGCGAATGTTCGTGGCAAATTTCTGCTCCTTATCTTTGAGCGAAGGCAACGCCTCCAAAATCTCCGAGAATCCAATGATGCTATTGAGCGGTGTCCGCAACTCATGGCTCATATTCGCTAAAAATTCGTTCTTGACCTTGTTCATCTCGTGAAGTTTGAGATTCGATTGTGCTTGTTGCGCAACACTTTCCTCAAGATCCGCATTCAAAACCTTGAGTTCCGATTGAGTATCCAAAAGATGGCGCAACATTTTATTAAACGAACGACCAAGCTCTTCGAACTCATCGCCCGTTGCCAACTCGGCGCGAACATCCAATTGACCATGTGTCACCTCATCGGCCACATCACGCAAATGTTTCAGCGGCTTTACGATCACGTAGCGAGCCAATAAGAACATCGCTAACATCGCCAAAAAAGCCGTCACGATCGCCACCGCAATCAAAATTGCGCGAGACCGATTGATGGCTTCTTTCGATTCGCGATAAGGTAAAGTGATTCTTAGGAAAAACGTGGGTACATCATTCACATCGAAACTAATCGATTCATCTTCAGTCTCCGATTGTTGCGACGGGACCTGAGACGATAGTGGTGCTCCATTGGCCAAAGGATCTGCCACATTGGCATTCGCTGGAGTACTCACATTTGTTTGATTGGTTTGGTCGACGGGTTTGGCAACCGCCAAATGGCAATAGAGACAAGATGTTTTGAACAAGATTGGTTGGTAAAAGGCATATTCATTGTCGGGCAAGAATCGATCCGGCATCCAACGTTCATTGGCCACCGACAATTCTTGGGGTAGCAACGTTTCTGCGGATTTTTCACCGCCGGCATGCTGCAAGTCCAATTGCACTTGCTGGGCGCGGACCATCGAATCCAACCCCTCCAAAATACGCCGCTCGTCTTCATCGATAACCGCAGCTGGCGCGATCTGGCCACGTGAAAAACTGTCGTCAAGCGCCACGATGTCCGTGCGATAGTCATGTGTCATTTCGAGATCGTCGATCGCACTGCTGTAAACCAACGCAGGCGACTCAAGGTTTTCTTTATTGAACTGGACATTGCGAAAGTGGATTTTCATCAAATGAGTTTCGATGAGATTTTTGGCTTTTTTGCGAGTATTGTCGCGGATCAATTCTTCTGTAATGCGGTTGACCCATAAAAACGAACCGGCAATTAATGCCAAAAGACTAACGCCGAATAACAGCAAGATCTTTCGTTCCAGGCTGGTTTCGCCTAAGACGCGTTTGATGGAACGATAAGACATGTTGGTAATGAAAAAATTAGGAATTATTGAGGCGTCAGATCGAGCATTTCATTTCAGCGGCATCCGACTATTGATACTTACCAATCAAACCTTGCATGTATTTGATAAATTCAGAATCCAATTCGCCCAGTTTTTTCTGGAAGAACATCTCGAATTCCGCCAGTCGCTGTTCGGGTGAATCAAACACGCACGGTTTTTTGGCGGCCATATGTTTCAGATAAGCCACATACGAACTGCTGTGTCGATCCAACAAGAAATAATTGAACGCCCAGGCCTCAGCATACCGATCCAAAACCTGTGGGTAATCGGGTCGTAATTTTTGATCATCCTGCAAAAGTTCCGTAAGCGACGTCAAGTTTCGGGAGCCTAAGTATTGGCGAAAACGGGCTAAGCGACTGAGATTGACTTGGCCAACTTTCCCCCAGCCCTTGCGATTGTTGAGGTCGGGGGTTTCGAAAAACATGGCCAGTCCCTCGTTCAGCCACAATGGTGTGTCAGCCCTTCGCGTTTGCATCCCACAATTAAACATCAATTGATGGGTGCCTTCGTGCACCATCGTTGTCACCATCGGTATCGCATTGGGATTGGCAAGTATTGCGTTGATGTTTCGATTTTTTCTGTTGGTCGGACCCAATTCCGCGATCAAATCGTACATCGTCACGCGATTCGTATCGATATTAAAATAGGCCACCATGGTTCCCGGTTCCGTGTTGAGTTCACGGCGCACTTGCTGAGCATACTCTTCGCGGTTGCGGTAGATCACAACTACCAATGGCCGTTCTAATTCTGCGAGAGCGTATTTGCGTTTGGGGCCTGCCCAGTATTCTTTGAACTCGCGGTGAAGTCGCTCGTAGATGTCGCCGACCCACTTGGCGTAATCATCGTCGGTGTTGTGACAAATTAAAAAGTGGTCCGTGGTGTGGTACCGAAATGACTCCGGAAGTTCCGTTTGCAGTTGGGCTTTAAGCTCTTTGGCATCGAACGGTTTTACGACTTCGTCAGCATCCGACCGCTGAACAATTTGATCCGGTTGAATAATCCACAATCGTGAGTCGCGGGTTTCGAATAGCAACCCGCCATCTTGGGCCTCGACCAAAATATTGCCAACCAACGACACCGATTTACCAGCTTGTTGAACCAACAATTCGTCCGCAACCAGTAGGCTACAACTGCCTCCGGCCAACAAAGTGACGACGAGCCTTTTGAACCAATCCATGATGCGTTTCCCGATCAATTGACGCCCCCGTCGTTGACCTGCTTTTGCAAATTCTGGAAGCCTTTGATGCACCTCCCGTATCTATTATGTCACCATTCGACGATTATTCAACTGAACCAAGCCCTGCCCTGCTGCTGCAATTGTCAACCAGAGTAAAATCAGCCACAAACTCATGGCCGCGGTCATTTCATCGACACCGGCATGCAAGAACCCCAGCATCAACCGTGGCACCGTGTCAATTCCCGGCGGCAACACCATTTGCGATGCCGACAATTCGCCAAACATCCAAGCAATCACCAATACCAGCCAGCCGATCAGGCGGGGCCAAGTGCCTCGGACCAGCAAGGTCCAAAGTTGCCAATGCCTAGGCACACCGTCGAGTTGAGCCGACTCGATTGTATCCTGAGGCACTTCGCGCACTGTCTGCCAACAAAGGATCGCAACAATGGGCCAGCAATACGTAACCGTTGCCAAAACTGGCAACAAAATGGTGCGGTCGAGGATCCGATTTATTGATCGACCCCAATCGCGATCAAAAATCTGAAAATAAAAGGATCCAATCAAAGGACCGGGCAGTGCCAGAACAAGCGCGGCCACCAACCAGTAGGCAATAAAAACCCAAGTTCGCTGACGCGCTTGCCAAGCCCAATACATCCCAACCGTGAGACTACAGCAGCCACCCCACAGGGCAATCATTCCGCTCCAATAAATCGAGTCGCGGTACTCCGTTACTACTCGCCCAAGCGCGGCAATCATCGCGGACAAATGATATTGGACTTGTGGACTGCCACCAACACTTTCCACAACAAGGCACGATCGCAGCACCAAATTCACCAGCGGAACGGCCACAAATACCAGACCAAGTGCTCCGGCTACAACCGCTTGCCGCAATGATCCACGATGGGGCATTTGAACATCCCGCAATCGATCGCGTGAGCCAGCACTCGTGCGAGCGACTACTAAAATCATGGTCGTCGATGAACAGGCGATCCAGCCAATTGTCAGCAATTGCAACAACCATGACGCATGCCAAAACTCGGGAGGTTGGCCAGGTAAGGCGCGATCGGGCTGAGCCAAAGAAAATCCCAAATAGATTTGCTCGGCCAACGTCCCAATCTGATAAAGGTCTGTGACGGCTATTTCGCGACAAGCGACCAACAACGCCCACATTCCACCAACCCACAACACCGGCCGCAACCGCACAATGGTCAACAACCAAAACACGCGAGCTGGTGAATACTCCAGCAAGGCCTGTTGTTCACTTGCCGGCCGTTCCATCTGTAGGTACTTAACCAGTAACCAACCGACAGCGGGTGCCGTTGCCGTAGCGTGTACCCACCAAGCTGCCAGCCAACGCGGGATTAAAGGTTGAAACAATTGGTTGGTATCGGCGGTAATCCACCCCAACTTGCCGATCGCCGCATCCCAAACACTCAAATGCAAAAATATCGGCATCAACGTGGCGGCTAACGCCCACCACCGCAATCCAACTTGCCAAACGGATTGCCCCCACATCGCAAATGACCACAGACCGCCTAGTAAGACTGCGCCGATTGCCGACGATACGGCCAGTGCCAAAGTGTGGGCTAAAATTCGTTGTTCCGTCGCATCGGCAAACAATAACCAGTATCCAACGATCGCTGCAGTAGCAATAAACCAGATCCAAACAAAGTTTGATCGCTGTCCTGGCCGCATGACGCAGGTTTACTTTCGCATAACAGGTTGGCTGTCCTTGGTCTTAATGACCGACGTCATGGGTTTCAGCGCAGCGTCACTTGCCAAACCCGGTTGGTCTAGCGAAACGAATTTTTCTGTCAATTTTGCAACGTAGTGTAGAAAACTCTCCGGACCCTCATACCCCTGAGCTTTCTCATCCCAATTGACTTCGCGGTAGGTAAAGATTCCTTGATTCATATCAAAAATTGCATACCCGCGAATCAAGTCTTGCATGATTTGCGAGCGAACTTTTTCACTATCTAACGGCGTCAAGATTTCGGTGCGAAATGCAAGGTATGCTTTCCCCGCGTCGACTTTTTTCAATTCATAAGTAACCCGCGCTGTAAGTTTTCGCTGGTTATCGTGTTCGTCTTTAGCAGTAAGTTCCAAGGGGATGTTCCATTTGAAGCCAATCGGAATGGGGCCGCTGGGTAAGGGAATTGCAATTTCGCCCATGCCAAATTTGGTCTGACTGAAGGCTTGATGCTTGTTGATAATCTTGCCTTGCCGATCCATTGTTACCGTCTTGATCGTCTGGCCCATACGACTGTGAATATTTTCGTAACCCGGCGGAGGTGTCGTGCTGCTTTGGCTGTCGTACTCAACCGGCTGGGCTTCGCCTTGTTTGCTCCAGCTTTTGACTCGATCGATTTTGTGGTCGAAAGTCATTTGTTCCAACGAATCGACGCTCACGACATGCCAACTGTGCCGACTGGTACTGCGCGCCGAGCTCTCGTCATAAGTGCTGGACATTCGCGTTTTGGTCGTGAACGTATGCTCAACGTCCCAAGAATACGATTGGCCTTTTTTCAATTGGTAACGCAACTCGTAAGTCTGTTTGGCCACGGCTTGTTGGGCCGCATTTGCAATCGATTGTTGTAATTGTTGCGAGGCCGCATTCTGTTGACCGTCCTGTGTTGACGACTCGCCAGTCTGAGCAAACAGCATGCAAGGTTGGTGTACGCTGTTGACCCAAAGTAGTGCGCATCCCAAGATTGCTAACCCCGCGCTCAAGCGTGCGGGAAAATCTCGTTGCATGTGGGATTCGTGAAATGATATCCAATTCCGTTTCACCTTGGCCTCCTTGCTCCAAATGATTGGGATCGCGGCGTGTATCGCGCGTTATAACTTGGCTTGATTTTCCGAAAACGGAACACCCCAGCCCAATTTCTGTCTTAGCGTTTGGTAATAATCGTGCCCAGCAATCTGAATCATGCGAAATACCGTGTTGGCTTTCGATACGCGAACTCTTCGCTGAGCGTTTAGTTCGGCGATGATGCGACCATCAACCACGACACTGGTCGAAGCATCGGCTTGACTGGCTACTAACTCATAAACACGATCGGCGGAATCGACCACCGGTCGCACCGTGAGTGTATGAGGGCTAATCGCTGAAATCACCACAGCCGATAAATCGCGGCGCACAATCGGCCCCCCAGCTGACAAATTGTGAGCCGTGGAACCAACTGGCGTGCTAAGTATCAAACCGTCACACGGATATGATGCCGCCAAACGACCATCGACGTAAAGATCAATTTGTTGAATTCGATGGGGCGGACCGCCCAATATGGCGACCTCGTTAACGGCAATTTGCTCGGCGATCACACGTTCGCCTTCCCAAACCGAGCACGCTAGCAAGATATGATCGACGATTTCAAAATGCCCCTGAGCTATGGAAGAGAGGGCGTGATCGAGTTGGTTGGGCTGAATATCGGCCAAAAAGCCGAGTTTTCCCAAATTGATTCCCAAAATGGGAATCGGGTGGGCAGCCAGTTGTTTGGCAGCCCGCAACAAAGACCCGTCTCCGCCAAAAACAATCGCCAAATCGGCAGAGTGATTCTCTAATTCAACAGCAGCCGAAAAATCTTCCAGCACCACGTCGGCCCAGCGATCCACAATCGGTCGCAACCGTTGCACAGTTGCGGCAAAAGTTGGGCGTTGATCAGACCACCCTAACAACAATGTTCGGGGCCGCGTATGAGATTGACCTGGTTGTAGCATTAGTTATGGGCCACGTTAGTCAACGGTCACTTTGTTTGCCGGCTCGCAGTTTCCTTGCAGCATTTCACGGCACGCTCGCGCAATCCCTTGGCGATCGAGTTGCAAATCGTGCAACAATTCATCGCGATCACCGTGCTCGACAAATACATCGGGAATCCCCAGCCGATGGATTTTTTGCGTATCGAGTTTAAGGTCATTCGCTGCTTCGAGGACTGCTGACCCAAAACCACCGGCCAACATACCTTCTTCGACCGTGACCACAAAACTCGTTTCTTCGAGGGCTCGTTTCAAGACATTGCGGTCAAGCGGTTTGACGAATCGCGCGCTGACAACGCCCACATCGAGACCTTCGTCGCGCAATAATTCCGCCGCAGCCAAACATTCGGCTAACGGTGTGCCACAGCACAGGATAATTCCGTCGCGTCCCCAGCTGAAAATTTCCGCTTTGCCCAATTCGACAAGTTGTAGTTCGCGTGGAATTTCCGCGGCGTTATCTTTCGGATAGCGAATCGAACAAGGTGAAGTATGTTGCAGAGCGAAATCCAACATCGCGCCAATGTCGTTTGCATCACCGGGCGCCATCACCACCATATTGGGGAAAATTCGCAAATAGCCGATGTCAAATGTTCCATGGTGAGTAGGGCCATCAGGCCCTGTCAGACCTGCGCGGTCCATCATAAAGGTTACCGGCAAATTCTGCAGACACACTTCTTGGAAAATGTGGTCATAAGCTCTCTGCAAGAAAGTACTGTAGATGTCGACAATTGGCCGCATGCCAGATTTAGCTTGTCCAGCGGCAAAAGCCACAGCATGGGCTTCGCAGATTCCCACGTCAAAAAAGCGATCCGGGAATTGTTCGCGGACCGGCTCCAATAGATTGCCTTGACACATCGCCGCCGTGATCACGGTCACCCGCGGATTGTGTTGCATTTGATCGAAAATCGCATCGCGGGCGTGATTGGTATATGCCTTGGCGGTGCCTTTCTTTTTGATCACCACTTCTTTTCCATGGCGATCGAATATAGGCGGTGTATGAAAATAAACGGGATCGCTGGCTGCTGGCTCGAACCCGCAACCCTTTTTCGTGATCACATGCAGCAAGACGGGGCCAGGAATCTCAGACACCATCTTGAGGTATTTTTTTAACAACTGAATGTTGTGACCATCAATCGGGCCAAAATACTTGAACCCGAATTCTTCGAATAACATGCCACCGTGCACGCCAGCCTTGACGCCTTCTTTGATTTGAAACAACAAACGCTCCGTCGGGTCTCCTAAAACCGGGACGCGATTGAGCAAATTGACGATTTCATTTTTAAAGCCCGTATAGATCGGATTGGAACGCAAGCGATCGAGATAACTGGCGATACCACCCACTCGAGGACAAATCGACATTTCATTATCGTTGAGAACCACCAACAATTTGCTTTTGAGAGTATTGGCGTTGTTGAATGCTTCAAAAACCACGCCCGAAGGTAATGCGCCGTCACCAATTACCGCGATGCAGTGGTTGTCGCGGACCCCCATCAGATCATCGCCACTGCGCAAACCAACCACCGTCGAGACACTGGCCCCCGCATGACCGGTCACGAACAAATCGTAATCGCTCTCCGATGGGTTGGGATAACCCATCAACCCACCGCGAGTTCGAATCGTCGAAAATCGATCGTATCGCCCCGTGACTAGTTTATGAGGATAGATTTGATGGCCCGTATCCCAGATCAAACGGTCGCGGCGAAAATCAAATGTGCTATGCAAAGCCAAACACAATTCGACGACCCCTAAATTGGAAGCGAAGTGGGCCGCCCGCTGGCTCATCAAACCACACAACGTCTCGCGAATCTCATCTGCCAACTTATTGAGCTGATCAATCGGCATATCGTGCAATTGCATAGGCGATTGAATCGTCGGCAATATCTCGTTCATGGCAGTTGATCTTCCTGTTGGTATTGTGTTCATCTTGCGCAGTCGAATCGATTGGGCGATGTAAAGGAGTAATACAGAATTTGTGTTTGACAGCTTTCCAATAGATCCACCCGTTACTGCGTTCGCTGGACAACATAAGTAGCCAAATCGTGCAGCGGACGAGCGCGGTCGCCAAAGGGGGCCAGTGTCGCTTGGGCTTCCTCGATCAATCGTTCGGCCCAAGTTTGGCTGGCATGTTCACCCAGCAGTGCTGGATAAGTCAATTTTCCCAGATTTTGGTCCTTCCGCACCCTTTTCCCCATTTTGTCTTGATCCCCCCGAAAGTCCAACAGATCATCCGTAATTTGGAAGGCCAAACCCAATTTTCTTCCAAAATTCTCCAATTGATCCAAAGAATCATTGCTAGCAGAGGCAGAAATGGCTCCTAATTTTAAGCTGGCGGCCAATAAGGCTGCGGTTTTTCGGTAATGGATTCTTTGCAACAATTCGAGATCACCTTGAGAAAATTGGACGGCCAGATCATCGGCTTGCCCGCCGACGAGCTCTCGAGCTCCGGCTGCAGAGGCCAACACCAAACAGCTTTGAGCGGCGATTAGCGGCGACTTACAATCTCTAGAGAGGACTTCAAAGGCCAACGGCAACAAGGCGTCGCCAGCCAAGATTGCCGTCGCTTCGCCAAATTTTATATGGCAGGTGGGCTGTCCCCGCCGCAAATCGTCGTTATCCATGGCGGGCAAATCATCATGAATCAGTGAGTAGGCATGAATCATTTCCACGGCACAAGCCGCTGGCAAAGCGTCGAGAATTGCACCACCGCACACTTCAGCGGCCGTAACAACCAATAACGGGCGCAGTCGTTTTCCGGGTGCCAACAACGAATACCGAATTGCCTCTTGCAAATGGGTAGGGCAACCCGCCCCAAATTGAGTGTATCGATCCAATTGAGTTTCAATTAGTTGTTTGGCGTGACTGATTGCCGGAGAGAACAGTTCAATTTGAAACGAGCTCATCAAGTTATGATCCAGGTTAAGGAGCCATCTTTTTCAATTTGCGTTGCAGCGTGCGGCGGGGAATATCGAGGCGACGGGCTGCCTCCGAAATATTGCCGCCGCTATCGGCCAACACTCGTTGAATATGCTCCCACTGGGCCTCGGCCAAACTGGGCGGCGCGATGTCGTCGACATTACTGGGCGCCGCGCCGGCCGCATCCCCAAACGCCGAGAGGATCTGATCGGCATCGGCCGGTTTGGTAACGTAGTTTACGGCGCCAATCTTGACGGCCTCAACTGCATTGGCAATGCTGCCGTAACCAGTCAAGATTACCGTTCGGGTGTTCGGCGAAACCGCCAATAAGTCTTGTAATAATTGCATCCCGCCAGGTCCCGGCATTTTTAAATCCAAGACCGCAAAGTCCGGTTTGACGGTTTGCAACTTGTCCATCGCATCGCGATGACAGGTCGCACAGATTACATGGTAACCGCGTTTGGCGAACGAACGTTCTAAGCGGCTGCGAAGAATATCGTCGTCGTCGCAAACTAAAATTGTCGGGTTACTCATCGGTTTTCCTCTCATTTGAAAACTTTACGGCCGAACTTGGCGCTGAGCGCGGTAACCTCACTGTAACCGAAGTACCCGCACCCGGTTGGGACTGGAAATCCAAACTGCCATCGAGTCGTTGCAGCACATTCTTGCACAAAAACACCCCCAAACCCATGCCTTTTCCCGGTTGTTTGGTGGTGAAGAAGGGCTCGCTAATTCGCTGCAATATCGACGCGGGCATGCCAGGACCCTCATCGCGAATCAACCAATGCCAATGATTAGCAAATCCTTGCACTACTATCTTAACACCTGAATTAGAACTGTCAGCATCAAGAGCGTTTTGGACGAGCCCGCGAATGGCTTGGCTCAGCACAATCAATGGGATTTTGATCGTTTGCCGAGCATCGTCGGGCGTGATTTGCAGGTGAATCTGCTCGCGATGGGGTAGATCACCCAGCACCTCTTCCCAGAATTCGGCCAAAGAAACGACTTGGATCGATTCGCCCACGGGTTGACCGGCTTGCCCCGACATTCGATCCAAAATCGAACGGCAGCGATCGAGTTGACTGCGGATCAAATGGATGTCTTCAACTACTTCGGTTGCACCAGGCAAGTCCAATGGATGAGTTTCAAAAAAATGCTCGACGTCGCGTGCAACCACAGCAATGGTCGACAAGGGGGTCGCCAGTTCATGGGCCGTGCCTGCCGCGAGCGTTCCTAATGCCTCCAATTTTTCACTGCGCGCTTGTTGCTGTTGCGCGGCCCGCAAATCACTTTCCTGCTGACGCATCTCATCAGTCAGCTTGGTCATGAAATACACGATCACGCTGGCGCTAGTGGCAAATGCTATTAAGAAACCCCACTGTAATATCGACAAATGGCCCGTCTGCTGGACCGGTAACATCCAGATCCCCATTTGCAATTGCTCGATTTCATCATGCAAGAAAATCAACAGTGCAAAACATGAAATCGATAACCAATTGAGCCGCCAAGCCCAAGCCCGGCTGAGAACGATTGCACACAAACTAAGATTTACAAAATAAAACAAACAAAATGGATTGTTGGGGCCCCCCGATGCAAACAACAGCGTGGTCAGCGACAACATATCCATGATCATCACCAAACCGAGGATCAGGTCCGATCGAACGGGCGGATTGGTCTCATTTTGTTTCCATGCCCGCAGCCAAAGCGAAAGAATCAGATTGCTGATCGAGGTGACGGCAATAGGAATAATCAATGCTGTCGTACTGTTGATCGTGATTCCCAGGACAAATACCACTACGGCAATCGTGATAAATTGTCCGGCAATCGCTACCCAACGCAGTTTGATCAACCATGATGCGTTGATCGCAAAACGTTGATTTGGCTCCACCGCCAGTTTATCGACGAACATCTTTGTCCCCAGATCCCAAGAACGAAAACGATACTGCCAGTTCAACTTACAAAATCACACCCATTTCGCACAACCGGCAAGGGCCTCAGGGCGGTGCCTCCCGTGGCGTTTTTGCCCACCGCAGGTTCTAATAGAAATCGAGTTCCGAATGGCGACATTCCATTAATCCGATTGACCGGCGAACAGTTCGCAGGATCAACAGGCTGGGGAGGAGATTACTAGGTGATCTGGCCAGTTAATTTTGCGGTTAATCCAGGCAGACCCTGTTCGTCCCAGTAATTTTTGGTACCAATTCATGAGACATTCGACCAATGCCCTTGCGGCAAACCAAGGTGACGACGTTAACCACAACGATCAAAATCCAAGTCAGGCGAAATCGATTTCCGAATTTGACCTCCATGGGCAACGACCCGGTTCCAACACACCACCATCGAACTCTACACCTCAGTCATCGGCCCGACGCAGTTCACCACGACTATCGGCCGAAGGACTCACGGTTTTACTGGCAATGATGTGCGTGGTCCCAGCGATTACCATCTTTGGTTTGTGGAGTTATTTGCCCCCAGTTTACGAAGGCCAATTGGATTGCGGTGTCCAAGCCCAATTGTTGCCACCTCAAGACTTCTATTTGTTGCCTTACAAAGAACGCACAGCAGTAACCCAAGGAGAAATCGTTGTCGAAAATCGCAGCGACACCGACTGGACACATATCAATATCCAGGTGAACACGTTTTATCAAATCTACGACGTTGAAGTCTTGCGGGCTGGTGAATCGCGCACTTACGTCCTCAACCGGTTTATTAGCAAAACCGGCGCTCGGTTCGATTTGACGTACAATCCACTGAAAGCCGTCCGCGTTTATGCGCGACGTCCCAAAGGCGATCGAGCCACTTTTTATGTCGACTTCATGTCACTGCCCCATGCGGACCCGGCGAATCCCGACCCGTCGGACCTCGACCCGTCGGACCCGGCAGTTGCAGCGCCGAATGTGGAAAAGTCCGGCGGCGGTCCGGCTAACCCCGGCGCTGAAATTTGATGGTCACCTGCGGGCGAACTTTTTTCAAACTCATATGCCCTTTGGTTTACTTAGAATTGATTGATTCATGCCCAACTATTTGATTACGGGTGTCAGCAGTGGTATTGGTTGGTCGCTGGCACAGCACTATTTGCAACAAGGTGAGACGGTGATCGGAGTGAGCCGCCGCACACCGCCGGAACTGGTCAAACACTCCCATTTTTATTTTTCGCCGCTCGACATTACCGACCCAAATCGTACGGGCGATGTTCTGTCGGCCTTGCTCAAAGCACCCTTTCGAGGTAAATCAGAGCCGCTACAAGCTGTGATTTTGAATGCGGGACAGTTGGGGCAGATCGCCGATCTGCAGGAGACTTCGATCGCCGAACTTGAGCGATTGATGCAGGTCAATGTTTGGGCCAACAAGACGGTTTTGGACGCCCTTCGGCATATCGGCACTGTTGTTCGCCAAGTTGTCGTCATTTCCTCTGGTGCCGCGATCAAAGGCAACCGTGGCTGGGGCGGTTATGCGATTTCAAAAGCGGCCGTTAATATGCTGACTCAATTGTATGCTGCCGAATGGCCTGACACCCACTTTGCGGCAGTGGCACCCGGACTAGTGGATACGGCCATGCAAGAATACCTTTGCGGTCAGCCTGGCGACGAACGATATCCTTCGTTGGATTTTCTCCGCAGCAAACGCAATACGGACGAAATGCCAACGCCCCATGTCGCGGCTCAACGGTTGAAAGACCTCATCCCGCGGTTGCCAGATTTAATCCCTAGCGGACAGTTTTTCGACATCCGCCAATTAACCACAAGTGGCTAAAATCGCGACTTAACGTTGCCAAACGAACGACCGTTAAGCAGCATCGGTTGTCGAAAAATCACTCCCTGAGGCCGGAAAAATCGTTACACCCAGGCACTAGAAAGGTTTATTTTCGTGTAGATAAGTTGTCTTTTACGCGGTCTAAGTCCTAGAATTGCCTCGGTTGCTTTCGTTTTGAACCTAGGTGTCCCTATTCCCATGGTGGTAGCTCAACACGTGAAATCGATTTTGATCGTCGATGACTCGCCGGTGGACCGACTGTTGATCGAGCGACTCTTGCAGCAACAACATGAATGGAAACTAACCGTCACCGACTGCGGTCTCGCTGCGCTGGAATTGTTACAACAGCAGTCATTCGATTTGGTAGTAACCGACCTACAAATGCCCGATATCGATGGTATCGACCTAGTCCGCCAAGCCAAACAGCATTGGCCAAATTTGCCTATCGTCTTAGTGACCGGCGCCGGAAGTGAACAAGCGGCTATCGAATCGCTGCGCAGCGGAGCTGCCTGTTATTCGCCCAAGAACTCACTCGCTAAAGATCTGGTAAGAACGGTTCAGTATGTGCTTCAGGTCAGTGACCATGTCCATTTCGACTCGCCACGTCCGCGGGCCGCAACACCATTTCAATCAGGCTTTGTCCTAGAAAACGATTGCCGCTTGATCGGTCCGTTCATCGAAAATGTACTCAATCATTTGCCGCGTTGGCTCGACGAACAACAACTGCAGATCGTCATGGCACTGGGCGAGGCCTTGGTTAACGCCATGCATCACGGCAATCTCGAAGTCGCCTCCGATTTACGAACCGGAGATGAAAGTGCTTATTATCAATCAATTCGCGAACGCCGGTGTCTTTCTCCTTACGCCGATCGCCGCGTAAAAGTCGAAGTGCAACTCAATCAACAACAGATGCAAATCACAGTGACCGATGAAGGGCCTGGATTTACACCTGACTCCGTACCCGATCCCACGGCCGAAGAAAACTTAGAAAAACTTTCCGGCCGCGGCTTGCTGTTGATCCGCTCCTTTATGGACGAAGTCGAACATCGTGGATGCGGTAATCAGATCGTGATGCGAAAAAAACGCGTCACAGCGGATTTGCCAATCGTTCCCGAAGCCAGCAACGCGGCTCATTGATCACAGACAAATAAAAATTGAATTCGGTTATTCGTCGTAAACTGGGGCCACAGTTCGGCGGCGTCGACGGCGATGACGGTAAGAAATCTGTTCGCCCTCGGTAAACCAATAGCCGCCCAAAACCTTGTAAAACAACAACAAAATAAACGCACCACCGGCGCCTAGCGAAAATCCCTCTAAACTAATCGGTTTAATCTCATGCGCCGGATAAAAGTACTTTAACACCGCACAACCAATCAGTGTTCCGGCGATTCCCATCAATAATGTCGCCACCGTTCCACCCGGATCACGTCCCGGCATAATGGCCTTGGCGGCTAATCCCACGATGGTACCAAAACCAATCCACATCAATGTTTGATTGGAATAGTCGGCTAATTGTTCGAAATCCATGGTCCATCCTCGATACCAAAGTGTATTCGCCTCAATCTCGTTTGTCCGAGTTTGATGGCTTGTCCGCGACTTCTCGCCCGTCTTCCCGCCAACATTATGCCGAAAGCCAACGACACCGGTGGACTTCGATGCCAGACTCCCCTCTATCCATTTATCGGATACCCACAGCACACTACCCCGCGACCAATCGCTTGGTTAAGCGACTTTTTCAAAAGCCGTTAACCCCGATATATTGCCCGGTCCGCAATGGCCGCATAATTTAACGAACTGTAACCTGAAAACTGCCCGCACGATTTGGCCAACTGAACTGATGATTGGGTTGTCAACGCCAAAAGCTATTTTGTAACCCGAACCAAATCAAATTTCCTGGAGCACGCAATTCGCTTGACCCGTCGACAATCGGAGGCATTGCGGTAAGTCTAATCCTTCTCTAGCACAGTTCTCAATAGCAATTTCAAACCTTTTACTAGCCAAAAATCTGGGCCCTGCACAAGATGCACCCAGTAAAACACTCTCGCGTCGTTCGGTTAACACAAAACACAAAAACGCAAAACACATTTCCCAACTGATTAATAATCAATTCGTAACCAGGAACACCAACTAGTTTTTTCCGTCACCACATTACCAGCCACATTAACAGCTTCAGTGCTAGCACCAGCACTTTTTTGGAGACTTTATTCACTGAAGCTGCCGCTTACTGTAGCTGCCGCTTACTGTAGCTGCCGCTGTCCTCAGCGGCAGAAAATAATGTAGCTGCCGCTGTCCTCAGCGACAGAAAAAAGTACTGTAGCTGCCGCTGTCCTCAGCGGCAGAAAGTACTGTAGCTGCCGCTGTCCTCAGCGGCAGAAAGTACTGTAGCTGCCCGCTGTCCTCAGCGGCAGAAAAAAGTACTGTAGCTGCTACTGTCCTCAGCAGCAATGCATCAATGCGTTAGCGATTAAACGTTTGTCCTTGCCACCCACCCCAAAAAAAGATACCTAATTTTTCGTTAGTCCGCATCGATAGCCTTGCGTCAAACCAAAGAATCTGGGCTGCCCATTCCTGCCAGAGTTCGCCGCTGATAAACAATCCAGACTCAATGATCCGACAAGCAATTTCAGACGCGTCTGTTCTGAAAATTCAATCGCTATGGCTTCATATCGAAGGGGAACATTTCCCTAGTCCATCAGCCCCAACCCCAACAACATATTGAGCGCATTAATCTGGCCCTGTGTTCCCGAGACCACTAACTGTCCGCGCAATGTCCAATCCACTTCATATTCCCATAAATTCAATTCAGCATCGAAATGGGCATACACAATGCTGCCCGCATCTTTAGTCACGGAATCGGCAATTATCGTCAATCCCAAACTCGTTATCGTCGAAATAAAAGCGGCTTTCTGAGCATGACAAAGCGCTCCACATTGGGCTTGGTCAAGATAAATTTGCGCATACGATTGCGAGGCGTTGTCTTTGGAATCGTAAAAGTCATAAAGTACGGTCGTTGTAACTTGTGCACTGGCGACTTGGATCGAGCTAAACCAACAGGCAAGTACGACACAAGCAAAAATCGATAAGCGCGTTAAACTCGTGAACATTGTATTCCTTCTCAACGTGAGTGGGCTAAAGAACTAATTGCGTTTCGAAGGCAGGTAAAACTTAGAAGTTTGTCAAAGGTAGCCGAACCACCTGCCAAACGCTGACACATCTAACGGTTGTATCGGCTATTCGGATAAGTGAAGCTAAAGCGATTTTGAAATAGTTCATTGAAGAAAAGGTGGAGAGAAATTCGCGATCCTGGCGTGGGTGCTAGCGAAAGCGTCTACCGGTTAATTTGCGGCGAGTCGGTGGCTTTATTAGCGTTTTGTAAACGCTCGTTAACAACCTTTCGTAGCCCCTATTGGCCCTCAAGTCGTTTGAGGTCGATTTTCAAAGTCCCCTGATTGTCAAACAATTGTGCTGGCGATTCATTAATTCTCAATACAATACGTCCTGCACGTTCGATCTGAACTTGGCCACCAGCATCGATCGCAAGTGGTTTGATTATACCCGTTTGTTTTGGTGTGTCGCCGACGACCCCCACTAACAATTGACCGAGGGGACGATTGCGATAGTATTCAATCGTGATGCCTTGAGAAGTGGACCGCCAAGCGGCGGTGGCCTCCGCTGGGCTGGCTTGACGCACCACATACATTCCATCGACTCGAATCATCCATGATTCTCCCGGGGCGACTTTGATTCCCGTGTCTTGCCAGGTCCGGTCTGTAGGCAGTTCGAATTGCCATGATCCGTCGACAGGTTGCGGTGTGATCTTTGTAATCACTATGTTTTCTGGAGGCGTCCCGTAATCTAATTCCGCGATATATTGTTGCCAGTCGATTTCCACTTGGGCCCAAACGCGTTGGACCTGACGTTTAAACAGTAGGCTAAACCGTGCGGTACGATCTTTGGCGGACGCCGTAAGTTTCGCAAAAGCCATTTGAGTTTTGGGGTGATAAGTTAGGAATTCACAAGCGGCCCAAGCCCAGCCATAGCTGTCGACATTGCGAAACGCATTGTCGGGAAAATCAAAGATTTCATCGAGCATCAGCGTCCGCCCCGATTTGACGGCTTCACGAATGACTCGAGGGCGACCCCAATAGTCCACTTGGTCAGTCGAAGTTGGTCTAAAGTTCAGTTGCAGTTGGCCTTCATACCAACGGTGCAAAGCGATTTTCTCGGCCATGCCTTCGCTGTACCAAGGGGGACCGCTGCCGGCCAAAAACCATTGCATGAACGCATGAGTACCTTCGTGCAAAACCAAGTGACGCGTGTAATAGTTACCAGGTTGCGGCAATACCCAAAAATGGTGTCCGAGGTTGTAACCGGCTGGAAATGATGGCAGTGTCTCTGGCAATAAACCTGCAGCACGAAATCGGTCGCGATCTGCCATCAAAAAAGCGCTTAAATGCCAACCTTGCGTTTTGGCAGAATCCACGGCAAACAGCTGGCACCATTGAGGAACCGCTAAATCAAAAACGCGGACCAGCTCTTGGGCATCAATCGCCTCTCGCACATCCGTATACAACGTCAAATAGGTGCCAGAAATTTTCTCAATTTGGTTCGCAGCAATTTGAGTTTCGTCCAATCGCATCGGCGCTGGCATGTCGGGATTAATTTTGCGCATTGCCGCTAGTGACCCTTGTGCATCGAGTCGTTGAGTCGCCAAGACCGTCGCGACAAAGGCAGCCAGCCATCCGATTAGTTTGGTCATGTTTGGACTCCGCCGCCGGTCGTTACGGTTTTGGTTAAATCGGCCGAATAAGGTGGTGTCTCATCGATATACCAAACTCGTAAGACCTGATGCCAATGGCTGGGATGATCGCTGCTGGTTGCCAACGCTGCATCGTTAGATCCTTCTTCCCATCGACTCCAAATATTTGGCAATACAACGGTTTCTAGATTTATTAACTTGACGGCATGAGAGGCCAACCATTCGTTGGCAGCCTGAACGGCTTGATCGAAGTTTTCGTGATCGCCCGGATGAAATAATCCTGGGGCCCGGCGTTGTTGCGGAACAAAATCGAGATATCGCAGCACTTTGTTCTCACCATCAATACAGTGACAGAGTCCGGGAAAAATGGATCATTGCTTGTCGACGCCATCCAAATTAATTCGCCAACAAGCAATCGGCAGCTTGGGTCCGAAATTACCCAGCAATTGGTATTCTCGTTCCCCGTTCATGATTCAACGATTATGACGGATTTACAGGCAGTTACCAAGTGCAACGGCCGGTGGCTCGCGATGATAACTGCGGAAAAAGGCTGCCAATGAACTATTCGCAGCCTATGGTTATTGAGTTTTGAGCGCCACTGCTGCGCGCTAGCCTTTATCCATTATTTCGCGCAATGACGACTATGTCCAATCAACAACGCCCTGAAATACGCGCTTGGAATCTTAACTCCCATTACATTTTGCGGGGCCTCGATGCTCTCTCGATTTTAGGTGGCCTGTGGGTGTTGGTGACGTGGTTTCCCGACGTCGATAGCAAATCTACGATTATTATTGCGTTGTTGGCGATCGTTTTATTTGCGGTTATTGGTGAGTTTGCGGGACTGTATCGAGATTGGCGTGCGGTCGGCTATTTTCGCGAGGGCGCCTGTGCCAGTCTGGTGTGGGGGTTGACCTCCCTCGTGCTGGCTTTGTTAGGACAGTATGCAGTCGCCAGTACGGAAATATCTCTCGGGGCCTTGTTGTACTGGGCCTTGGCAACACCTTGTTTCTTTTTGACGGCCCGAAGTCTTTATCGACTGTGGCTGCAATGGATGATGCGGCATGGCCGAGCGGCGCGGCAATTCGCAGTCGTTGGCGCCAATGAATTGGGTTTTGAACTAGTACGCAGCATTCGCAATCGCCCTGAATTGGGGTTGAGGTTCAAAGGCTTCTTTGAGGATCGCCCGCAAAACCGAATCCCCGATATGCCACCTGAAATGCAAACCCACTTGGGTAATTTTGATCAGTTAATTACTAGTGCCCGAGCGGGCGAAGTTCCCGTGGTTTTCATCACCCTGCCAATGCGGGCTGAACAACGGATTCGTGAAGTGGTCCAACGATTGGCCGATTCAACGGCGTCGGTGTACATCGTCCCCGACTTTTTTGTGTTCCAATTATTGCATTCGCGATGGACCGATATCCAAGGGATTCCGGTTGTAAGTGTTTACGAGAACCCATTTTACGGTGTCGACGGGGTATTTAAACGAGCATTTGACATTGTCGCGGCCAGTGTGGCTTTGGCCATCGCGGCCTTGCCGATGTTAGCCGTTGCACTGGCGATCAAAATAACGAGTCGCGGTCCGATATTTTTCAAACAAAAACGTTACGGTCTCGATGGCCGGGAAATTCTAGTGTGGAAATTTCGCTCCATGAACTGTTTGGAAAATGGGGCGACGGTAACCCAAGCCAAAAAGAACGATTCGCGATTGACGCCCATCGGCGGATTTCTTCGCAAGACTTCAATTGACGAACTGCCGCAGTTGTTTAACGTCTTAATGGGATCGATGAGTTTTGTTGGTCCTCGCCCTCACGCTTCAGCACACAATGAATTTTACCGCCAACAAATCGAGGGCTATATGTTGCGGCACAAAGTCAAACCGGGAATCACAGGACTGGCCCAAGTCAATGGCTGCCGCGGTGAAACAGAAAAACTCGAACAGATGGAACGCCGAGTTTTCTACGATCACAAGTACATTCGCGAATGGTCGATTTGGCTAGACCTGAAGATCATCTTCAATACGGTGGGTATTGTTTTCTCCGCCAAAAACGCTTATTAACTTTGGTTACGCAGAAATTTTAAGGGCCTGCGCGGAATGTAGGACAAGAAAATATTGGACAAGAAAATTGAAGACAAGAAGATGTAGGACGCGGGAAATAGAATGACCAGCGTGAGGTCGAAATCAGGATAGATAATCGTGGCTGGTATCTTGTGTCTGCATTACCTCTTTTCGATCCCCTCGAACGTCACCCTCATGGTTTAACCTGATTAGCGATGTCACCTTATGCACTCAAATTCTTAAATGAGTTCGAGTCTTCTTGTCTTAAATTTTCTTGTCTCAAATTTTCTTCTAGTAGTTTTTAACCACGTAAATTCCCGGAAGAGCCTTAACTTTGATCACTAAAATCGGGAGACTGTTGCAGTCCAGGTCGGTCAGCCAAGCCACCTATTTGCCCGGTTTTTTCTTAACCGGCTCACAATAAGCCGCAATCGATTTCGACAATTCACTCAAACGTTTGGCAACGTTGATCTCCGCCGATTCAACCGGTAGTTTTGGCAAACAAGCATCCGACTCCTCCGCAGTTGAGACAGCGGATTTTGAAGAGTCAACGTTCGATTCCGTGGGCTGAGCCGCCGCCGCTTCGAAAGACT
Source organism: Pirellulaceae bacterium (assembly GCA_041739975.1). Taxonomy (GTDB): domain Bacteria; phylum Planctomycetota; class Planctomycetia; order Pirellulales; family Pirellulaceae; genus BJ22. Next base: position 9,624 of record JBGSMY010000352.1, on the reverse strand, counting down.
TTCGCAACTCTTCTAAGTTGATTGTCGACGTATAACTGGCTTCGATCGAACTGCGTCGTCGGCGAGTTTCCGGAACTGATGAATCTGGCCCTGGATCGGAATTGTTTTGTGACCTCGTGCTTGGAATCGACAAGTCGCCCGAAGCATCATTGACAGCCAAATCCGCAGATTGGGTAACAGTCCGTTTTAACGGCTCGATCCCCGGGACAGCCGTCAAGTTGTTTTCAAAGGCTTGGCGGATCTCGTTGTGCTCGGCTACGATCTGTGCAGGGGTATTTTTGCCGTTTTCGATTGCCTGGTGGGACGTGTCAATGACAACATCCGGGTGGGAATCCGACGCTGTTGAGGTTTCCAAAGGCCACGATTCCAACCGGCTCACATGGCCAATTGTTGGATCGCCAATCGTTTGATCAAGCGAGGTTGTTGCTGTCTTGGGTGTCGGCTCGGAACCTACAAATTTGGCCAATCGAGCCGCCTGTTCTGCCGCCAATACAGGATCCACTTCCACCACCTCTGGCTCTTGAGTCGGCGCTTCCGATTTTAAAGCGAGCGAAGGGTTTGGCATGGGATCAACTGACTGAGCATTGTTGTCGACGCGTCCGGCCCCGTACGGTCGAAAGCCCATTGCCTGGCGCAAGGATCCCGATCGCGGTACTTCTTTATTCAACTGCGGTTCAATATTTATTTTGGGCTGCGCTGATTCGTTGTGGGAGACCGCCACTGGTTTTGCCATAAGATCACCGCTTGATACGGCGCGTGTCGCGTTTGTAGGGCTGGCGCCCAATGGTTTAACGTCCGTATTGCCACGAAGATTTATATTGGGGTTCTGATTCGAATGACTGGCCGCCATTAAGGTTGACAACAAGCTGGTCGCTGCCGGTGGTGTAGCGGCAGCCGGGCGAGGCTCGCTGTTTTTTTGGGCAGTGGCCGGAGAATGCCCGCTCGGATATGCCAAATTGTTGGCTGTCGCGACGGCCGCTGGCGAGTTAGACGCTTCGAACGTTCCGCTATTGGGTGATGTTAAAGAAGCAAAAGCTTGAACTGTCGTTGCGCGACACCAGCGGAGTGCAGCGCCCCATTCATCCGGATCACGTACTAAGATCACGATGCCCAATCCGATCCAAATTCCGCCGGAAAAAGCTGCCAATAAGATCATACTTTTCGACAATCCGATTGGCCGAGAATCCACTTGCGGATCGCCCACCAAAGTCAACAGACTCAGTTTCGCTTGGGGATTTGTCAACGATTGGATTTCTGACAAGCTGCTTTTGGTCTTGGCTAAGTTCTCGCCTTGTTTATTGAGTTCGGTGGTCAGCACTTGGTATTCCACACGTCGCTTGCCAAGTTCCGTAAGTCGCGTTTCATAATTGCGTTCGGACTGATGCAATCGGTCGAGTTTTTGTTGGGCCAACGAACGCTGCGATTCCAGGCCGCGTTGAATCGTCGCTAATTCATTTTGAATCTGTTGCCGCGTTTCTTGAACCGCTTGTAAATGGTTCTGGGTTGCCGGATGAAGTTCAGTATATCGCGCACTCTCAATCGAGGCCTTTAGTTGAGCTTGGGCCAATCCCTCATAAAGTCGACCAAGTGTGGGTTGCATTTGCAAGAGCTGATTCGAGGTTGGGATCGTCGAATCAAATGAGCCGGCCGAACTGAGGAGTTCCAGTTGTTTGTTAATCGACTCAAGCTCCTGTTGCGCCAGTCGAGTATCGGCTCGGATTTGCTCAAGGTACCGATGGACTTCGTTGCCCACCGAGCTGTTGTCGATCATGCTGCGCAAAGTCGACAGGTCGGACCCCACTTCTGATTCAAGTTTTCGAACTTGGCCAGCAACGTCGTCATACCGCGATTGCGATTGGGCTAGCGATTGCTCGACCTCCGCCTGCATGCTCATCAATTGTCTGACCCGCAATTGCTGCAGTTGATGTTCGATTTGTTGTGCCAGCAACGTGGCATAGGACTTGGCCCGCTCGGCCGTATTGGCGCGAACGTTGAGTACGATAACTTCGGTTTTTCCGAACTCCGCGCCGTTGGGAGCGACAACAGAAATATTGGATTGCTCACCTTCAATGCGATCTTGGTTAATCCATGAACTGGCCTGATTGTTATGTGTCGGTCCCAGTTTTTCCAAGGCCGGAGCAATTACATCCGGTTGTCTCGCGACGTACAAAACCGTTTCTTGCGCATTCTTCAGCGATTCTTGGCTATTGAATCGGCCCGGTTTAAAAGACTCTCCGAGCAGATCATCTCGGACAATGATCGATTGGGAAGCCCGCCACGTTTTTTCCGAAAACACGATGTAGCCTAATGCAGCCAGCAAGCAAACGGCGACCGGAATGCCTATAAGCCAACCGTTGCGGACTAGCCATTTGCTAGCAGCGTCAACGTTGGGTATCAAGAATTCCCAGGGTTTTTTGGCCATAGATGCAAATGGTATAAGGCAATATCACAGCTTCCTCGACGGTTCATCGGCATTTGCATGAGCCTTCGCCGGTTTTTTGCAAACAATCGTTGCAAATTAACAGCTACTCTGACATCGTCAATTGACAACATCCGACCAGGCCATAGAGTTCGGTGGACATCATTCCGGTTTGGGAAAGGATGCGAGGGATCGGTAATTTGCGGATGGTTTCATGAACGATGGTCCATGATGCGACCGCATCTGGGATTCCTTCGATGGCCATCAAAGAAAGTCCGCCTTGGCCTTTCCAGATTTTTCCCAGCGAGACATACAGCCCAACGCTGGTGATCAGTTTGTCGGCCATACTATTTGAACGGTCGAACAAGAAGATCTTGGCTTTCAAGTTCTTGTCAATTTGACCGACACGTGGTGCATCCCAAGTGAATGGGATAGCAAAATATCCTTCGCTATTGGTTTTAACTTCGGCATTGGTTTCACGGATTGGGAATTCGCTATCGCCGAGCTTGAGCTCCGACATGGACACAAAAACATCGCTTGCACCTTTGGTCCAGTTGATCCAGGCCCTGCCAAAAATTGTGCCGCCGTTAATGGACATAGTTCACTCGCTTTACCGGAAACGATTTAAGACTTGTCAAGGATTCGCTGGTCGCCCTGGGCCCATGGTTATTGGGTGTGGCTCTTGCTAGGACTATCGCAAAGGAGTTAGTGGTCCGGCCAAAAAAATTCGCGGGAAGGCAAATTTCGTTTGGCCCCAGCGGTCGCCTAGTTATTTATTAATCCCACATAGCATTTCTGAAATTTTCATCGACAATGACCCTTTCATTTTAAGTGTGCGAATGAAATGGAATATGTACGTCACAGGGTTTGCGTTCACCATGAACAATCAGAAATCAAAGCGTCCAGAAGGCAAGAAACCGATAGTCAAAAAGTCGGCCTTTAACGAAAAACTGACAGCAGCCGAAGCTAAACATCTATTGATGACCGAAGGCGGCGAAATGACGGTTCGCGAAACGATCATCCAGATCGGTTGGGCGCTGGCCGTTTCTGGAGCCTTGGCTTGGGCGATTGTCAAAGGGCAAGCGACTGTCTGGCATTTAGTGGTGCCGCTTGTGGGCGAGTACCTGTGTTTGCTGGTGGCATTGCCATTAATCTATTTGTATTTGCGACATCCCGATTTGAAATCCGAATACGTCAAGTGTTCGCGGGCGCTGGTATTGCTGTTTATCGCAATCGTGGGCACGATTGTCGGCCGTGCGATTTATTACGAACACGCGGTAATCGATCAACTAAAGACAGACTCGAGGTGGATAGGGGCGTGGATCGTTGACCACCAGGTGCACTGGGCGTTGCTGGTGGCTGTATTTCACGCCGGTCGATCGTTGCACAAAAGCGTACGTAATTTACTGGTGCATGGACCACCCTTTATCGGCGGTGGCATGGGTTGCGCCATGAAGATTGTAGTGTTGTTTTTCGCTGTTATCCTGATACCGTTTTTCGGGATGTTTGTGTTGTCGCTTCTCAAAGATTTTGGTGTCAGTTCATTTCCACCCAAGGAGTGGGGTCCGCCCCAAACCTGGGTGGCCCCAGTTTGGATTGCTTGGGCCCTATTATTGATCGCTGATTTGGCGACCGTCTGGTTTTTGTGGGACATTCAATCGAAATTGAAACAAGAAGGCCATCTGGAGAAACAAAAAACGTGATCACCGACCTCTACCATTACAACGATTGGGCCAACCATCGAATTTTTCAACTGTGCAGCGATTTGACGGACAATCAACTCGATGAGCCGAGGCCACTGGGGCTCGGTTCGCTCCGCGCGACCCTGTTTCATTTGTGGGCCGCCGAACAAATTTGGCTTGAACGCTGGCAAGGCCAAGCTTGGCGCGAGTTTCCAATAGACCCCCAGCGGATCCCAATGGGCGAATTGCAACAACGATTCCAACAAGTGTCTCAAACGCGATGGGATATGATTCGCGATGCCGGTGCAGAAATGCACACTCGGAAAATTCGCTATCTAGATTGGAAAAAGAACGAGCACTCCAATCGCTGGTATGACTTGCTGGTCCATGTTGCCAATCACGGCATTCATCATCGCGCCCAATCGCTACAGTACCTCAAACGGTTTGGCCGGACGGTTCCTGGTGGCCTCGACTATTTGTTCTATAAAATCGCAAATCCGTCGGTGCAACCGATCGCTGAGTCCATTGCACCGCTGCAACAAATGGGACTGACAGTTGCCGAAAGCTCCGGGCGCCAAGTTCAATGGTTGCGCTGCGCGTGGCAAGACTTTTTTGCCTATCACGATTGGGCCATTGCACAGTTGTGGCCAATGGTTAGCCAACTTAACGCTGAGCAATCTCATCGCGACTTTCAAATGGGGGTTGGCTCGATTCACAAAACATGTTGCCATCTGCGCGATGCAGAAAAATGGTGGCTCGGGATTTGGGATAATCGCAGCGAAGGATTTCCAAAATATAATCCCGAGGAATCGTGGGACGATCTCCGAGCCAATTGGCAATGGATAGCGACTAAACGCAATGCGTGTGTCGCAAGCACGGATGAAACCGCCGCCATTCGAGTCGTGATTGCTACCCCCGGCCAAGTCCCAGTGGCGTTTCGGGTGGCGGAATCGATGTTACAACTTTGCGGGCATGGCACTCATCATCGCGCACAACTCGTTAACATGTTGCGGCAACTTGAGATCTCGGCACCCGCATTGGATTACGTCGTCTGGGCCCGGTTGGGGCTAAGCACTACTGCGTCGTTGCAGAGCAACATTGTGTCGTTGCAAAACGGTTAAACCGAAAACAACTCGAATCGTTTTTGCTTGTCACCCGTTGATTCGTTGGGGTTGAGTTCTTTGTAAAGCAAGCTTGGTTGTATATCGCGATTGTTTTGATATTTGTCGCTGGTGTACTCTTGGTACTCACCGGCGATTTGATGGTAAAAAATCTGACAGATCGAAACACCTGGATAGATTTTTATCGGTTGAACCGCAAACATCTCTAATGTCCAGAATCCGCAGAAGCCGACGTCGCCAAATCCAGCCGTGACGTGAACGAACAGCCCAAGTCGTCCGATGGATGAACGACCTTCGATCATCGGCACAAAGCTATGAGTCTCTGTACGTTCGACCGTTCGGCCCAGATACAGTTTGTTGGGCTCCAAGACAAAACCTTCTTCGGGAATGCTCAACCGTCGCACGCGGTTGCTCTTTTTCATGTCGAGGACGACTTCTTCGTAAGTCAATAAGTCGTGATGTAGGGTGAGATTATAGCTATTGGGGTTCAGTCGAGCGGGGTTAAAAGGGTCGATGTTGATATTATTGCCCAACTGCTTGCGAATTTCTTCCCCCGATAAAATCATCTCGATCCCCTTTGGTCGCGTTGCCCACCGCCAGCACTGACAATGCGCTGATTGTCCTCGCGATTCTGAAGACTGTCAAGCGTTTAGCTCGCGGAATCGGCATTCAGCATGTATTAAGGCACTAACTTCTGCGATTTCGGCAAAGCGGGCTAGGACAATCGCCGCACTAAATAAGCGGCCCACAAAAGCCAATCAACCTAGATTGAGCGATCTTTTCAAGAAGCCGAATCCGCCCAGATTTGGATTTTTAAACGAAACCAAGATTGGGTCCAATTGCGTATAATGAACCACAAAGCATTAACAGCGTAGGAGACTCATGGTTTTTTATAGAAAAGCGGATAGTCGTAAGTCGACGAAAGTCAGATTTTTGGCGCAAAGCCGTTCGCCGCAAAGCCGTTCGCCGCAAAGGTTGTTCGGATTACTAGCGGCGGTGTTTTGTCTATTTGTATTCCCGACAAATGGGCAAACCGCACAGCCGAATAATGATGAATTGCAACCCCAAGTGATTCGCTCGGAAGCTTGGATTGGACAACCCAGCGGCGTGGGGATGATAAGTTTTCGCTTGCCGTCCACCGGTAATGCGATGGTACAACCGGCGACGCTGTTGCGGACGGGCGCCGTTTCACTGAATGATCCCGATCGCCGCGTTGTCTATGCGGTAATGGCGAATCCACCCGTGGCGCGTTTCTTTCGAGGTATTGTCGGACCCGCGAAAGAACCCACCGACCAAATTGTGACCTACTGGTTTCTGTTTCGTGGCGAAACGCCCTTTGAAGTCGATTTACTCGGGTGCTCTACAAAAAAAATTGTCCTGACGCCGGCTGTGCCTCGTGGCAAACAACACGAGCGCCTCTTTCAGCAATGGTGGCGCGAGTATTTGCGCAATACAAAACAACAAGTCGCTGCCGGCGATTATCCGGACCTTGTGGAAACCTATCTTACATCCATGCTTTCCAATCGCTTAGGCGTCGCTTTGGAAAAACGCTCGACCCCTGTCGACGATCCTTTGCAAAAGACCTTTGATTTGCTGATGGACACGGAACAATTGCGATCGCGGATCGCTTATGACTGGTTCCAAGGGACCTTGGTTCGACAAGCGGCCACGTTACCACCTCCACCGGCGATCACGTGGTCGCCTGTAGTTACAACCGGTGTTCCTGAAGATGTTGCGATCGAGCCGATGGCGCAGGTGGTGCCAGTCGAATGTTTCTATTTTCGATTTGGCACATGGGACAATCAGTTATGGCTCAAAAAGCTGCTAGAGGAAAACGGCGGTGATCTCTCACGACTGGTTCAACTCCGCGGTTACCAAGCGCGAGTCGAGTCAAAATTTCTTGATCAATTGGCCCTCGAATCTACCCAGTTGGATGAATGGTTTGGCGGTAATCTCATTCAAGACGTGGGGATTATCGGTACGGATACCTATTTTCAAAGCGGTTCATCGATTGGGGTATTGTTGCACTCCAAAGACTCCAAAGCATTAGAACGGCAAATTACCGGTCGTCGTCAACGGTTCGCCGAACGCGCGGGCCAAGGTGTCGAAGTCGTCAGCGTGGAAATCAGCGGCCAAAAAGTCGGTTATCTTTCCAGTCGCAACAATCGTTATCGATCATTTCATGTGGTCAACGGCGATTTTCATTTGATCACTAACTCGCGGGCGTTGGCAGAAAAGTTCTTGCAACCATCCAATCAAGCACTCAAGTTAGGCGCGTCGCCCGAATTTCACTACGCCCGATTCCTGATGCCTCTGGATCGCAACGATACGGTATTTGTTTATCTGTCGACTGCGTTCTTTCAACAGTTGCTCAGTCCGCAATATCAAATTGAGTTGTTTCGCCGCTCTCGCACTATCGCCGAAATGCAGATGTTGCAATTGGCCAAGATGGCGGCGGCTGGCGAAGGTTACGACGACGCACCGCTCGAATTTTTAATTGGAAATGGTTTTTTGCCTCCAGGTTTCCAAGAAGGCGCGATTGAAGGTCGGATAGAAATTCAGCCCGACGGATGGATCGATTCCCAGCGTGGATTGCGTGGTTTTTTTCTGCCGATTCCCGATACTCCGTTGGGCAATGTAACGGCTAGCGAAGCCGCCTGGTTTCAAGAACGAGCCAGCTTTTTCTCGACAAACTTGGGCCGTCTCGATCCACTGCTCGTGGGTATTCAACGCTTTGAACTCAATAATCAAGTGGAAAGAGTTGTCTTTGATGCGCGATTGGCACCTTTTGCGCAAAACCAATATGGTTGGCTGACGGATAGATTGGGACAACCGCTCGAGCAAGTGGTGCGGGGCTCGACGGAAGATATCATTCGTTTGCAAGCTTCTCTGGAAGGCGGTTCGCTGACCCGCCGCTCGCCGCCTTATCAGTTATTTGCCGCCGTCCAAGATGAAATTAGCCCGAATTTGGAATTGCAACCCAGTTCGATCTTTGACGCTTGGCGTACACTTAAACAGATCCCCGGCTATTTAGGCGCTTGGCCGCAACCGGGTATCTTAGATTGGTTGCCCCGATTGGGCAGCCAGCCTGATGAATATGGATTCACTTATTCGCGAATTCTCGATTTGTGGCGACTGCAGTTCCAAGATTTTTCCGTGCTGTCGTTTGATCGCGACCGCTTAGAGCGACTGAAGGTGGACCTTCGCGTAGAACCCAATCCCCGCGCTTCGCAGTTGCGATTGGAAGTCAGTGATTTGTCTCAATCGCGATTGCAAGGTTGGGCCAATAGTTTGAACTATCGACGCAGTTGGCAAACCTCGGTTGCTAACATACGTCTATTGAACACGCTCATACACCAATTCGGTGTTGATCCCACGGTGGCAAAAGAAGTCGCGGAATCGTTGTTGGATGTGCGACTGGTATGTGCTCTCGATGGCGAATACCAATTGCTTGACCGACCCGGCTGTGGCGTATGGGTTTCCAACGCTTGGCCGGATTTCAAAGATCCGCAGTTGCCGGATAGCTATACCGCGCCACTGCTCAAATGGTTTCGCGGGTTGGAACTTGAGGTGACAAAACTTGACACGCAATTTGCCGTTCACGGATTTTTGGATATGCAACGCGGCGGTTCTGAAAAGTCCACGTTACCCGGCTTTGATCTGTTCCAAGGATTCAAGAATCTATTGCCTGGAAAATAATTGCCCCCCTGGCCAGTTGACTGGCATGAGGCGGCAGTCGTGTCCGCCGGCCGGTCGTGGCCGCCGGTGTTCCACCGGCAGCGGTCGTGGCCACCGGTGTTCCACCGGCGGCGTTAGTCTAGCTGCCAAACTTTACTCCCTACCAACGAGGACGTCGTGCAGCTTTCGAGAGTTGCTTTTGCATGTTTTTTTGGGTGCATTGCCGCAACTTCTCAGTTCGAAGCGCATCCTAAGCGGAAACCAATCTAACGGTCTCGCCCCAACGAAAACGAAAACGCAAGAAAGCTTAACTGACCTTGAAGAAAGAAAAGTCCTTGGTTTATTGACGTCTATACAACAAACTTTGCTCCCCTGCCAGCTTGCTGGCAGGAAGCAAAGTTTGGCAGCTAGATAGCGCTCCCCACAATCCAACACCGCTATTTTCGCCCCCTGCCAGCTTGCTGGCAGGAGCGAAAGTTTGACAGCTAGGGAGCTGTAGTCGCCGCAGTCCTCAGCGGCGGTTGGTGTTTAACGTTCTAGCCGTCAACCTTCCGCCCCTGCCAGCAAGCTGGCTAGGGGGCGACTAATGTAGTCGCCGCAGTCCTCAGCGGCGGTTGGTGTAACAACAAACTTTGCTCCCCTGCCAGCTTGCTGGCAGGAAGCAAAGTTTGGCAGCTAGATAGCGCTCCCCACAATCCAACACCGCTATTTTCGCCCCCTGCCA
>JBGSMY010000311.1:0-9881 GCA_041739975.1 Pirellulaceae bacterium | reverse complement strand
AACGCAGGTCTCACCGCCATGCGACTGGAAGGGCACAAGGGCATCGCATCCACCATTAGAGACTTCTCAGCCAAGCCCTTGCTCTTATTTCAAATGTTACGCAAACTATAAAACTGATTTGCCCTGTGAACGGTTCCCATTAAAATATTTGTGTACCGCGTCTGTGTTACAGTTACTTTGCTAACCATGAGCGTCGCTGGTCGAACTTGTACGTCGCTGTTCAAAATTGCGAATACGCGTGTGTGCCCTTTGACTTGGTCTCCAAGTAAGGTTGCCATTGCGGTACCGACAGGACCATCAAGTTCGCCGATCACGATTTCGGGTTCAGCACACAAATATGCTTCTTCGCCTTCAACTAACGCTTCACCCGTTCGCATTCCAATTCGCTGCATCAGTACAATTCCAGAAAAAGAAAATTATCGACTAGGGATTCGAACAAATCGAAGTCCTCGCCGCTAATTCTAGAACTCGCAGTGGCCAATAATCTAGCCCAGATGGATCGAAGTCATTAGATTTCCGTAGGATTAAAAACGTCTTTGGGCAATAGTCGGCCAGTCTTGAGTTGAGTCAGCAGTCCGGCCAGCAAAATATGCGCCATTTCCAAATTGCCTTGTCGCGATAACTGGTGAACTTGCGACATAATGTACAACGCATGGCTGCGCAGTTTCTCGTATTCCTTGGGTCTCGAAACTTGAAAGTACTTTAGTTCTTGTACCAGTCGATAAATGGCCTGTTGCAAGGAAGCGGCTTGACTTGGATTTGAGTGATTTTCGTAGGGTAGATTGGAGTTGCCTGAAGTTTGATTCAATATCTGTTCAATTTTTGCTTTTTGAATGGGGGTTATCTCGCTACCAAACATTCGTTGCATTTCTTCCAATAACATGGATTTTTCAGACATAAATTCCCTCATAAAAACGACGGGCCAATCAGCGCCTTGTTTCTGTTGCGTTATGGCAACATGCCAGAAAGCAAGGCTCATAGATGGCAAATCGAAAGAGAATGACTTTAACGGCCAACATGCCCAAGATTTTGCAACTTTTGCGAAAAAACAATCGGAAAGGAACGATAAAAGTGAAAAAGTAACGATGGATAGAAACGAAATTCAGTCTTCTGTACCAAACGTGAATAACCACGCACGCCGGCCCGTTAACACAGTTTCGAAGCCGTGACGACATAGTACGGCACAATGTTGTCAGATTGCCGATGAATTAAAATTTACGCGTTAACGAAATACGTTTCCGCGGAATATCGACTTCAAGAACTTTGACGCGAACGACATCGCCGACAGCAACCACCTCATTGGGATCTTTTACAAAATCATTCGAAAGTTGCGAAATGTGGATCAAACCATCTTGATGAACACCGATATCAACAAAAGCTCCGAAATGAGTAACGTTGGTAACGACGCCTTCCAACACTACGTTGACCGTCAAGTCCTCGATGCAGTTGATTTGGTCATGGAACTTAACCGCACGAAATTCTTGCCGAGGATCGCGACCTGGTTTTCCCAGTTCGGAAATAATGTCGATAATCGTGGGCAGTCCAAATTGGGATCCGACAAAGGCATTAGGTTCAAGTCGTTGACTGAGCGTTGAGTTGCCCACCAGCGAATTAACGTCTGTCCCTAGTTGCTTAGCCATTTGAGTTACCACTGCATAAGCTTCCGGATGTACGGCCGAGTTGTCTAGTGGTTCATCGCCGCCACGAATTCGCAAAAATCCCGCAGCTTGTTCAAATGCTTTTTTTCCAAGCTTAGGAACCTTGTTCAATTGTTTCCGGTTGGTAAAGCGTCCATTTTGGTTTCGATATTCGACGACATTGGCCGCCAACTTAGGTCCAATGCCAGCGACATATGACAGTAGCGGTTCACTGGCCATGTTCAAATCGACACCAACTTGATTAACGCACGATTCAACCACCCGATCGAGGCATTTTCGCAATTGGGTTTGATTCACATCGTGTTGATATTGCCCGACCCCAATCGACTTTGGATCGGTTTTCACTAATTCCGATAACGGATCTTGCAATCTCCGGGCAATTGAAATCGCACCGCGGATGGTAATATCCAGATCGGGGAATTCTTTAATGGCAATTTCACTGGCCGAATAGATCGAAGCACCTGCCTCGCTAATCATGACCTTAGTAACCGATAACTGATGATGGCGAATCAAGTCACTGACAAAAGCGTCGGTTTCGCGCGATGCGGTCCCATTTCCGATAGCAATCAATTCCACTTGGTGCTTTTGAATTAGCTCTAACAGCGATTTGGAGGCACTGGCAGTATCGGATGTTGGCGGAGTGGGGTAGATCGTCCGATGTGCAATAAATTTTCCCGTGCCATCGAGCACCGCAACTTTACAGCCCGTACGAAATCCAGGATCAATTCCGATGGTGACGCGTTGGCCAGCTGGAGCCGCCATTAACAATTCGCGTAAGTTCCTCCCGAATATCTCAATGGCTTCTTCATCAGCACGCTCCTTTAGAATTTGCAACGTTGCCGATTCGGCTGCAGGTAGCAAGAGTCGTTCGTAACAATCGTCAACTGCCGCCAGAAGGTCGTGAAAGAACTCAAACAGTCGGTTGGTGACTAGGCGACGCTTCAATTCGACGAGTTCACGAGTCGGGTCAAGTTCGAGCCCCACGTTCAAGAATCCTTCGGCAACGCCCCGCAGCATGGCCAACACCCGATGGCCGGGCACTTTAGCAACTGTTTCCGAATGATCGAAATAAGCCTCAAACTTGGCGGCCTCTTCCTTTTTTCCTCGTTTGACCTTGGACACTATCCGCCCAAAGTTCATCGCTTGACGATTTAAGCAGGCGCGAGTCTCGGCATCTTCCGACCAGATTTCAGCGACGATATCTAAAGCACCTCGGAGTGCAGCCTCAATATCGGGGACGCCGCGATCCGGTGCAATATAGAGCGCTAACACATTAGCCCGCGGGCGATGAATTGTTTGCTGAGCCAGCAATAAATCCGCAAGCGGTTGCAGTCCTTGCTCACGAGCAATGGTCGCTCGAGTGCGACGTTTAGGTTTGAAGGGAAGATAGAGATCCTCTAATGCACGCATATCCGTACAGGCCGCGATTTTCTGGCGCAGAGCATCGGTCAACAAACCTTGTTCGTCAATCGATTTAAGAACTGTCGATTTACGAGCGGCAAGTGAGTGGGCTTTATCGAGACCGTCTTCAATTGCCCGCAGCGCTGTTTCGTCGAGTCCACCCGTTGCTTCTTTGCGATATCGCGCGATGAACGGTACGGTGTTCCCTTCGCCCAATAGTCGCGCGGCAGCATTGACTTTCGACACCGTCAAACCGAGTTCATTTGCCAATCGTGTACAGAAATCGCCGTCATCGAGCAGTGTTTCGGATTTTTCGTTGCTGAATTTTGTCATGTTTCGTGCGCAAGGTGACTGTTGTCGTACTTGGCACTGAATTTATCCGATCGTAACGCGAATGCAACCGCCTGGGATAAGTCCATTCGTTGGCGAATGGCTGAGGTGAATGGAGCTGCCGACATTCAATCCTTGCGAAAATATTGCCAAAATTACCGATTCGCGAGCATCTATCGATCCTTGCGTTTCACAGGATCAATGACTCCACCTTGAACTTGATTTGGATCTTGAATGGCCTTGATTGCCCCGATAGGAATTTTGGCTGAACCGGAAACCGTGCCGTCGACGGGCAAGACAACGGTATCTTTATAGTTGAAAATTTTGTCTTTGCCACTCGCACTGTCGGCCATTGGATTAGGTGTGCTGTCTTGACCTCCTTTGCCTTTGTCATTTTTTTCGGCGGACAAGCGATCATACATGCTGACCATCCAATTGTAGTCATAGAAGGTACCTCCATCGGGGCCGGGAGTATATTTGTTGTCTGGCTTGGTGGTGGTTGTGTCGTCGCCGGATGTGTCTGCGTCTGCATCGGCTGTCGTGTCGCCATCACTGTTGTCGGTTTCGCTGGAATCGCTGTTTTCCGTAAATGTATAACCGCCATTTTCTTCGTCTTTCTCGGCAGACTTTGTACCTTCGGCTGGTTTGCCGCTGGTTGTGTTGCCTTGATTGCCAGTGTAGGTTCCATCTCCATCGGCATCCGCATAAGTTTCGGATTCGACCTTAGTCGTATTGCCCGATTCATCTGTGCGGTAAACGTCAACAGTGAAACTACCGTCGTCGTTATGCGTAACGACTGCGGCATAAGATTCAGACTCAACCGTTTCGATCGAATCGCCATCAAGATTATCCGCCGTCTCTGCACCACCGGTTGATTCATTGTTTTGTTGGTTGCGGCTGCCAGGTGGGGAACTGCTTCGATCCGAATTGGAATTGTTTCCCGCTCCCGGATTTGCATTGGCGCCGGCCCCTGGCAAATCACTCGATGAATTTCCCGGGTGCGATGTCCCAGAGCCGGACGAGCCGCGGTTATTGGCGGGTGGCTGACCATTGGTGTTTGCACCCGAGTTGCCTGTATTGCGACCATTCCCCTGCCCTGCTCCATTAGCTACATCAATTAAGTCTTGCGCAGTTTTCGTTCCGCTCCGATACTCGCCAAATAGGTTCCAATGATTTCGATTGGAAATATCGAGTCCAAAGTTTTGGATTTCACCCGCATCGTCCATAATCTTGCTGGCCGGCGAGTCGACATGAATTCCGTCAGGAATTCCTAGGTTATCGCGAATATGCGGACCCAAAGCGGAATCCATTCCTTTTTCATTGTGCTGTTTCCAGAACTCTTCGCTTTCGATTTGCTTCCATGCGCCAAAACGTTGCAGGCGAGCGACCGTTTCGGTGATTTGTTCGGCCGTCATCGCATTGGTCAAATCTTTTGGCACGCCCAGGTGTTCTTGAACCGCGATTTTGGCACCCAGCGCCACCGCTTGTTCCACGGTCATATTGCGCGCTTCGTCAGGCAATCCGGTCGATTGAAACAGTTCTTCACCCCAGGCCTCGAGTGCTATTTTTTGGTTGCTGATGCCAGTCGTGCGTGTTCGACCTTGGGGTTGAGTCGAAGGCGATGGACTCACGACTGCTGCCGTGTTTGGCCGAACAGGCGTTGAACCGGAGGGGTTAATGCCTGAGTTTGTATTTGGAGCTGACCTAATCGACGACTGGCCGTTGGGGTTAAATTGGATTGGGGGAACGGCACTCCTGCGGTTGCCAACATTGCCGACGCTGCCGGACCGATTGGTTGATTGAGGATTTGACAAACCACTGTTGCGTGAATTCGAAGTGGACTGGTTTGAGTTCCGAGTCCCACCCGATTGGATTATTTGACGTCCCGCAGTAGAACTTGACCGAGAGCCCGCCGTTGAGCCGGATTGCTGGCCACTTTTTTGACCCGTTTGGGACCCCGTGGTTTGACGAGGAGATTGTCCAGTCGATTTCGGTGGCTGGGAAGATTGTTGGCGATTGGACCCGCCGCGCTGAGTTGGCGGACCGACAACGATCGATGGAAATTCAAGTGCCAGGCATACCACCGCAACGGCCAGTAACAGTTGGCGGAACATTTTGCTTCTCCCCAGTCTTTCGCTTTTCGTTTCCTCAGACGAGCTACCATGAGCCCCTTCAATTCCATGGATACAAGCGAGTCGCAGATTTTTCCTCAGGGAGGTAGTTTTTGAGGAATTTTTATTTCTGCGAAGCGACGGGGCTCCGATTCCCTAGGTTTTTGCGAATTTGTTCAGTAATTTCTCGCATCGCGGCCAAATTTGGGTTATTGGGTCTACTGCTTTGAAGTTCATCTAACACGGCCAAACTGCGATCTAAATGATTTTCGGCAGTATTCGAATCTTCGGTGACCAAGGCCATTTGTTGCAGGGCTTCCACCAATGCTTGCCCCGTGACTAGATTTCCAGGATTGCGATTGTAGTCGTTATCGAGTTCGGACAACGCCAATCCCAGGTGGTCGAGTGCCAATTCTTCACGATCCGTTTGTTGATAAAGGCGTCCTAAAGCAAGATTGGTGAGCGTACTTTCTTGACGAATGTCTTGATGATTGGCCCAAGACGGAGACATCTCGGCAACGATTGTTTTAACTTCAAGCAATTTTGATTCCGAATCAGTCAGTCGATTTAAATTATTGAGTATCAGAGCGATATTGCGTCGTGTACTGCAACGCAGCGCTTGATAACTGGCCACTTGCGGATGAATCATCGATAATTTGTCAAACCATACCGTTGCTGACTGTAGTGAATCCAATGCGCGTTCAGGTTGACCGAGTGCCAATTCCGTTGTCGACAAGTTTGCCAGCGATTTGCCGAGGTCAAGTTGAAACTGAAGTTGTTCGGGGTGTTGGCCGACGAGTTTAAGCAACATAAAATTGGTTTCGATTAGACGTTTGCTGGCTGTCTCGGCATCCCCGCGTTGCAAGGCAATCAACCCTTGGTTGCCGTTCGATGTAATGGCCCAATGTTCAAATTTTGGATTTCCGGGTTCTCGCAAACATGCATCCAAAAAATGCTCCTCGCTACGTTCGTGGAGTGATAATGCTTTGTCGAGTTCACCGGACAATACGAACAAGTTAGCGTGATTGCTCAGTAACTGCCCAAGTTCACCGTGATTAATTGCGATATTAAATTCCGCATCGATTAACGCTTGGTGAATTGCGATCGCCTGTTCAATTTTATCCAAGGCGGCGGATCGATTTCCCAATTGACGATCGAGTCGGGCCTGTTTGCGGAGGATCATCCCGATTTGTTGTTTGGTTTCTTTGTCATCAGGCGATCGCTGTAATTTGGAATGGAACAACTCAGACGCTTGGTCATAGCCTTGGCGGGCTGCAGGAAAATCTCCCAATTCATCGTCGATGGCTGCCCGTCGTACATATGCTTTCGCCAAGTCATCCGAAAGGTCTTTGTTTTGGGCATGGCGAGCAATAAAACCAGTATAATATTCGATCGCACTTTGCATTAGTTGTTGTCGCAGGGGCTTTAATCCGGGCGTCGACAACAACTGATTTTCACTGACGGTTACATAGTACTGATCGACAGCCGATTTCGCCTCTTGAAATGCCGATTCCGCATGACGTTTTGCCACCATTTCACGATTCAACGCTTGCGAGGTTGCTTGCCAGCCAATCAATGCCGTCGCCGTCGCAATGAGAATGGCAAGGCTGGTTGTGGACGCCAGCATTGCGATGGTTGGATTCCGATAACACCATCGAAGTGCGCGTTCCCAACTCGAAATCCGTCGAACGACAACTGGTTTTTCGGCGATTACCCGTTCCAGGTCTTCTTGTAAGGCAAACGCACTTGAATATCGATGGCTTGGCGATTTCGCCAAACAACATAATACAATCGATTCGAGGTCGCGGGAGATGTTGGGACGGCCCTTGCGAGGACGTATTGGTTCACATTGTTCGACTGCTCGCATAGTCTCCAAATCCGAATCGCGAAGAAAAGGCGGACCACCGGTTAACAACTCATACAGGATTGCCCCTAAGGCATAAATATCAACCGCAGGGGTCAAGGTGTCCTTGCCGGTAAATTGTTCCGGCGCCATGTAATTGGGTGTACCGATCATCGCTCCGTTGCGTGTCAATGAAGGGCCATCATCCCATAATGACTTGGCCAGGCCAAAATCGGTAATTCGCAAACTTGACAACAGAACTTCTGGACTTAGAGTGCTGATGTTCTGATCGACGTCATTATCAACATCAATATCTAACAGCACATTACTGGGTTTGAGATCGCGATGAACGACGCCGCGTTGGTGGGCATATTGAATTGCACCCGCTAGGTGTTGAACAATCTGGGCCGCCAGTTTTGGGGTAACCGGTTGGCCCAATTGTTTGATCCATTCCGTTAATGAGCAACCGCGACACCAGGCAAAGGCGATGAACGGAATTTGATAATTAGCCGAGTACTCAAATACAGGGACAATGGCAGGATGACTCAGCGTTGAGGCCAGGTAAGCTTCACGATTAAAGCGTTGCAGCGATTGGTCATCGAGCAGCATTTCCAGCCTAGGGATTTTGATGGCTACCTTTCGATTCAATTCTTGATCACGTCCAAGCAAGACGATTCCAAAACCGCCGCGGCCCAATTCTCGGAGAATCTCGAATCGGCCGATTTGCCTAGGGAGAGACACGGGCGCGCCGACATGTTCAACAGCATCGCTGCCGACGATCGGGTTTGTATCTTGTGCTTGTTGTGTTTCTTGTAAGCGATTCGTTGAAATATGGTCGGATTCTAAGGACCGCGACGAGTCGGCGCTTGGCGAATCAGGTTCGGTTGTGGGACTCGAGTTGCGATCAGCGGTCGCCGCAGCGCAAACGAGGTCAAGTCCTTTCAATGCTAAGTTAAAGTCGTCGGGCACCGACCAGGATTCCGCATTGGCTTCCTGGCTCGTCAACTTAAGTTCGGCTTGCAAACGCGCAGCAAGGTCTAGATTGTTCTCAGCTTCGCTGTTGTGATTGTGGGGATGCATGGCATCGAATCCGTGGTGTACTAGATATTTCAGGGTAGAATTTCTCGCTTGGTATTCCGCTTGCAAACGCAATCAGTTTGCGGCCATCATTAGATACATTTCCTTGCCGCAGTTTTCCTGAGTCGAAACAATATTTCTAAATTGTTTACCCGGTAAATCGACCAAAGTAGGCAAATCTCCCTGTCGTTGGCAAAATTTTTGGAATTGAAGATTTCGACAGATTTCCTACTGTAATCGCGTGAAATCTGATGATAGACTTTAAATAGCGGCGATTCTACCGTGGTCTTCGGGTCCATTAACGGGTTACTTCAAGGGCGACAATTCCAAACTTGCTTAGAGCTTCAAACGACAAGGTGTATTCATGACACAAATTGCTTGCCCCACGTGCGGTAAACTGGCGGTCGTAACTGCAAAAGTCCAAGGAAGAAAAGTCAAATGCACCTGTGGTGCCGTTCATCGCATGCCAGGCGAAAAAGTCGAACCAACAGAAGCCGCTCACATGGTTCCGCGCCCTTTGGCGCATACGACACTGGCAAAGGTATCAACGGCAAAAGCATCAACGTCGACAGTTTCACGCCTGGATGTCATGTGTCCACAATGTTTTGCGACGTATCAAATTGCCGAAAATTTGATTGGCAAAACAGTCAAAGGGCCCTGTGGACATTCATTCATAGCAGAATCCTTGGTATGCGAAACGCAAGAACCACAGGCGATCGACGTTCCACAAACACATGGCGGCGATGGCTTGTTTACCCCGCTTACTAACTATAAAGCGAACAATTTTAGCGCCGCCAACCCCTATGGCGTTGCGAAAGAACTCCCAGCCTATCTGCGCCCGGGAGGTCTCACCGCGGGCGCCAACAGCAAACCCAAGATTGAATACAAAGTCGTCAAAAACGCCAGCACCACGCAAGCCAGCGGAAACACGTCACTCATCAATACCATTGTTGGCCTCATAATGATCGCAGGTGGTGTGGGAGCATTTGCCTTCCTGGCCTACGCCCTCTATGGATTGCACACCGGATCGGTCGAGCGAGTAAAAGGACGGGCAATCGTCGGGTTATTGGTTATTGGCGTCGGGCTGATTGGCGGTGGTGCCCGCGTGATGATGGGAATCGAAAGCGTTGACGACGAATAAACGCTTGGTCTGATTCAAGGCGTGCAGATGGTAGGCCCAATCATTTGACAGGAAGATTTTTTGACAGGAAGATTTTTTGACAGGAAGATTTTTTGACAGGAAGATTTTTTGACAGGAAGATTGGTGACAGGAAGATTGGTGACAGGAAGATTGGTGACAGGAAGATTGGTGACAGGAAGATTTTGGTGACAGGAAGATTTTGGTGACAGGAAGATTTTGGTGACAGGAAGATTTTGGGACAGGAAGATTTTGGGACAGGAAGATTTTGGGACAGGAAGATTTTGGGACAGGAAGATTTTGGGACAGGAAGATTTTGGGAC
>JBGSMY010000309.1:0-12869 GCA_041739975.1 Pirellulaceae bacterium | reverse complement strand
ACGATCTACTTGCCCGCCGCTTTCCCCCAAGGCCTTGGGGGAAAGCGATTTTCTAGTCTACAAAAATTCTTTCCTTAAAAGTGAGACAAACACTAAAAACAAGATGCTAATACAAGATACTAGGCTGACCTACTGTAGCCGACGCTGTCCTCAGCGGCGGTGCTTTTTATCTTGCTAACTTTAGTTGCAATTTTTTTGTCTCGGATTGTCAGCCTGAGGACAGGCTGACCTACTGTAGCCGACGCTGTCCTCAGCGGCGGTGCTTTTTATTTTGCTAACTTATGTTGCAATTTTTTTGTCTTGGATTGTCAGCCTGAGGACAGGCTGACCTACTGTAGCTGACCCACTGTAGTCGCCAATGTATTCATCGGCCCTTTGCTACCCCAACTCGCCCAACAACTCTTAAGTCCGCAATGCCAAAGTACCCACCAGTTCACCTTGGCGATAAGCTTGCTCTCGCGCCGGAAAATAAATCAGCGTGTCGGCCTCCGCCAAACAACGCAAATCCGAACTGCCTTGCCATGGCAACGCTTGAACGGTTCGCTGGGCCGTAGACTTATCGATCATTACGCCCGGCCAATAGGTCGGACGCGGTCCTCTGACCTGATGATCGCGCTCCAATTCAGCCATCAACATCGGCGGATGCCCACCGGTCCCACCGGCTAACTGCTCAATGCACGGCTGCACAAATATCTGGAAACAAACCAAGCTGGAAACCGGATTGCCCGGTAAACCAAACACATACCGCCGCTTACCGTCCGCCCCACCATCCCAAACGCCAAACCAAATCGGTTTACCAGGCTTGATCGATACTTTGTGAAAGATCGGCTGCACTCCTAAATCTTGCAACGTTCGCGGAACCAAATCAACTAACCCTTCGGATACACCACCTGTCAAGATCAACACGTCTTCTTCTAAACCTCGCTCGATCTTTTTTCTAAGATCCAATGGGTCGTCCCGCGCGATTCCCAAATCTTGAACGTTCGCCGCATTTGGTTTGGCTAGCTCCGCAACCATCGGCCCGTTACTATTGCGGATTTGACTAGGGCCAGGTTTAGATTGCACGGCAACCAATTCATCGCCGGTTGCCAAAACCGCCACCGTTGGTAAACCACCAACTTGTGGCCGTGACACTCCTGCCTCCGCCAGCACTCCCACGTCAACCGATCGAACCCGATGACCCGTCCGCAACAAACAATCTCCCACTTGCATCGATTGTCCGCGAAGCATGACATGTTGCTTCGCTGCTAAACCTGTAATTGCAAATGAAACTAACCCCCGATCAAAATCCACCTGTGCCAACTCCGACATAATTACTGCATCGGCGCCTGGCGGTAGTGGCGCACCCGTCATGATTCGCGCGCAAGTCCCTGGCACTACCGTTTGTTTAGGAACAGCGCCAGCTTGAATAGTTTCCAGAATCCGCCACGTTTTTTTAGCAGCGTCCGTTTTTTGTTCAGCCACAAAATCGCCAGCAATCACGGCAAAGCCATCCATCAAACTTTTGTCGTGAGGTGGCGAATTGACGTCGGCAATTATTGCTTGCCTCAGGAACCGTCCAACAGCTTGAGACAACTCAATGGTTTCACTGACCAAGGGCTGAACCTGTTGGCGGATCAGTTCCAGTGCCACGGGAATCTCAATCATCGGAGGCTGGGTTCCCATTGCAAAAAATTCTGCAGCAATTCGATTCCATGGACCGTCAAAAAACTTTCCGGATGAAACTGCAGGCCAAACGTTGGATGTTCGCGATGAGCAATCCCCATTATTTCTCGTCGACCTGTCTCATCTACCGACCACGCCGTCATCTCAAATTCCGGATTCAATGTATCGGGCTGAATAACCAATGAATGATACCTTGTGGCAATCATCGGCGATGGCAATCCGGCAAAGATACCTTGCTGTCGGTGGAAGATTTGATCGGTTTTGCCATGCATTAATTGAGGTGCACGGACAATCTTGCCGCCCGTTGCCTGGCCAATCGATTGATGACCCAAACAGACGCCGAGCACTGGCAATTTGCCATGAAATCGTTCGACTGCCGCCAACGATATACCAGCCTCCGTCGGCGTGCATGGTCCTGGCGAAATCACCAAGTGCGTGGGGTGCCAACTTGCGATCTCATCGCAAGTCACCTCGTCATTGCGGACAACGCGAATCTTGAGTGAGGCATCGATTTCACCAAATCTTTGCACTAAATTAAACGTAAACGAATCGTAGTTATCGATGACAACAATCATTGGTTCCGGTATCCTGTGGTTCCCTGCATTGTGAACCTAAATCCGAAAACCGTCAAATGCCCGGAGCCAATTATGTATCGCTTATTTTGCCAATCGATTGCAAGCCGCCCAGCCATTCGGCTCGCGAGCGTGTTGATTTCCGCATGGCTCAGCGCCCATTATTGCCAATTATCGCTCGCTCGGCTCCAAGACCCTGTGGCAACCCTGACTGCCGCGGAGGCTCCCGCCAAATCCGTTGACCAAATCGAGGGGTTGATCCAGCGCATTTGTTTTGGTTCTTGCTGCCATCAAGACAAACCGCAACCGATTTTACGAGACGTGGTAGCCAGAAAGCCCGATCTTTTTATTTACCTCGGCGATAATATTTATGGCGATAC
Source organism: Pirellulaceae bacterium (assembly GCA_041739975.1). Taxonomy (GTDB): domain Bacteria; phylum Planctomycetota; class Planctomycetia; order Pirellulales; family Pirellulaceae; genus BJ22. The sequence goes on along the minus strand of JBGSMY010000309.1, from coordinate 10,252 downwards.
GCTCGATATGAATGTGCTTCGCGCGAAATACGAAAAACTCGGAACCAAACCCGAATTCCAAGCACTTCGCGCGGCCGTGCCTACAATTGCTACTTGGGACGATCACGACTACGGCGCCAACGATTCCGGAAAAGAATACCGCCCTGCAGCCGAATCGCGGGAGATTTTTTTTGATTTCTGGCGGGAACCCGGCGACAGCTCACGGCGGCAACATCCAGGAATCTATCACGCGCATAAATTCTCAGATGGCAAACGGACAGTCCAAGTAATCTTGCTCGACACTCGTACGTTCCGAGATTCACTGGCGCGCAACTCACTCAAATCTTGGAAAAATGACTATCACCCCGATCCGGATCCTTCGAAAACACTTCTCGGTGACACACAATGGCAATGGCTGGCTGAACAATTGCGGCAACCGGCCGATGTGCGGATCATTGCTTCCAGCATCCAATTCAGTCATCAACACAATGGCTGGGAATCCTGGACCAACTTGCCGCGTGAATTGATCAAGATGACGGAACTGATTAACGAGACAGGGGCTCAAGGCGTCGTGTTCATTTCAGGCGATGTACATTGGGGAGAATTATCAAAATTACCCGTCCCCGGAAATTATCCACTCTATGATGTAACCTCCAGTGGATTGACCGAAACATGGCCCAGTGTCGAAGAAAACCAAAATCGCGTTGGTGAGATTGTCCGCGAGAACAATTTCGGCATGATCGAATTCGACTGGTCGAAGTCAGAGCCAGAACTGCATTTGCAACTAATCGATATCAACGGCAAAACACGGGTATCGCATACCGTAAAACTGAGCGAACTGAAATAACGGCTGCCAACGGTTCGTCGACTAACTCAATTCATCGTCATCCAACATTTCCTCGAGCCCAGAAACATCCTCTGGGCTCGATTCGTTTTCGCAAGGCAATCCATAAGATTCATTTAACCAACCGCGCAAATCCAGTTGTTGGCAGCGAGTACTGCAAAACGGTGGGCAATTCGATTGCTGGCGATCGTAGGCACCACCGCAATAACTGCATCGACTCACAGTGGTCTTCGCATCAGCGCCTGGATTGACGCCTTTTGAACGAGGACCTTCGTTGCCTGTTCCGGTTAACCTGCTTGTTTCTAGTCCACTCTTCAAATCCGCGTCTACTTGGCGATTGCGATCGACGTGCATTCTCAAACTTCCTTATAACTTCGTTCTGATTGGCAAACTTGTAGCGTGCCCGCCAGGCACTTGTGTTTGCGTGTGCGCCGCACAAGTGAACAAGATGATCAATCTCGTTTCACTGACCAACTTGCCAAGCTGCTTAATTGCCAATCGACCTGGATCTCATTTCGTAATATACCTGTTGAAATGGCCCATGCAATCGACCAAACGATTGGATGTTAACGGTTTAATCACATTGCAATAACAATAAATTCGCCGTTTCATCACATTTAACCAACAATTAATTCCCCGTTTCAAAACACCGTCTTCATCGTTTTTTATTAATCGCCCGATAAACTCTTCCTCAACGTATGGATGAGCAGACGAAATGGTCAGAAAAAGCACATCGGGAACATGGATGGTAGGCAAGTGTCACTGAGATTGACTGTTGTCAGATCGCAATTTGGCTTGCCTATAAATGTGCCAACCAACGTGTTGCCGGATATTCCAAGTTCACGTATTACCGGGAAAGTCGTTTGAGCTCTCAGAGTTTGTACTTTCCCTAAGTTCTAGTTTCTGTTTTTTTATTTGCGGTTAGGAGATGTTATGCGGTTAACTGTCAGACGGGGCTTTACCCTGATCGAACTGCTAGTGGTGATCATGATTATCGGTATCTTGGTCTCCCTGTTGTTCCCGGCCTTTTTGGCCATTCGTAATTCGGCACGGTCGACCCAGTGCCAAAACAATTTGCGCCAACTTGGTTTGGCCATGATGAACAAAGCCTCGAATCAACCAAACGGTTTGTATTGCTCGGGTGCTTTTGATTCCAAACGAGACGGTGCTGTTGAGCTGTTCTCATGGGTAGCTGACGTCAATTCCCAAAACACAATTGCCGGCAATCTGTTGTGCCCCAGCAGCCCTTGCTTTGGTAGCGAAAAACTAAATGACTTGTTGGCCAAGAATACCAGCAATGCCTCACAAACACCTCCCGGCCGTAATATCGGCTCGGCAAAGTACTTGCAAGACACTTGGGGTGCTACCCAAGATCCTGCACGCACCGACTGGGTTCGCGAAAACCTAACGGAAAAAGGATTCAACACCAATTACGCCTCTAGCTGGCACATGGTTCGCTCGGCTCCGGGAACTGTCAACGGTGTTACCATCGGCAGCCTCAAGGATTTCTTGAACACTGCTGGCCCTTTGGCAATGGGTGTATTGGACGCCGCTGTCATTCCTAGCAATACCGTTCCTATGCTCGGTTGTGCCGACAAAGGTGATTCGGCTGAAGCAACTTTAGTAACTACTTTGAGCACTCGTTTAAAACTGACTCAAGGCGTTGTCTTGGCAGAGTCCTTCAACGACGGCCCTAGCTATTACAACGTTGGTTCTGGCAAAATCTCGCCCGTACCCACTGGCACTCCAATCGAATGGTTGTCACCGGCCGCGTTGCCAAAAGACGGCGACATTGTGTTGGACGAAAGCATCTATACCGGTTCGGCTTCGATTCCATTGGTGCTCCAAGACACTCGTGACTGGCGCGCCTATCACAGCGGTTACTTGAACTTGTTGTTCGCTGACGGCAGCGTCCGCCGCTTGTTCGATGCCAATGGCGATGGTTACATCAATCCAGGTTTCGGTATCCCAAACGCTTCAGATCCTGAAATTTTTGGCTACACCGACCCACGCTGCGAAGTCAACCCTTGGGAAATGTTCACCGGAACTTATCTCAGCCAAGGCTTCGGCCGCAAAGCTTTCGAATAAGTTTTGCATTCAAAAAAAGCGAATTAGTTTTGCATGTAAAAAAGCGAATAAGTTTTGCATTCAAAAAAGTGGATAAGTTTTGTATTCAAAAAACGCTTGAAGCTTAAGACGACTCCTTAGAGTCAACCGATCTGAAAGACCGAAAAGCTCGAATTGGGGATTCATCTCCGGTTCGAGCTTTTTTCGTGGCTTCAAGGCTCTGCCTTGAAGTGGCCCTGAAGTGGCTTCAAGGCTCCGCCTTGAAGCCGCCTAAATGCTCCTCCTTACCGCCCGTTATTTCAGAACTTGTCCTCAAACTATTGAAACCTAACCTTCCGCAAACCCACAAAACCTTTCGCCCAACAGTTTGTGCATTCTTTCTCCCAAAGCTATCCGATCAACATCGCCAACCAGCTCCAGTTCATAGCCAAGAGATATTTCACGCAGCCCATAGCGACGGACTGGAAACTCTCGCATCAATCGCACAATTTCCATGCTGTGCACTTTTTGACCCGATTCCCCTACATACTCGACAGGCTCGCGACCCAACAAATCTCGTAATACCCGCCCGCCCTCATCGGTCTCCAGCGCCGCATAGTCACCAGTCCTATACCGCAACAGTGGCATCAATGGATTGCGACCTCCAGTCAACGTGATCTCGCCTCGCACACCCGGTTCGCAACGCCGCCCAACATCGTCCAATATTTCAATATACAAATCAGGAGCGATCACACGGTGCCCTGCCCCCTCAATGCTTGTATCCCTCACGCCAATTATTCCCGCTTCGGTCATCGCATAGACATCCAGTACGGGACAACTGTACCGCGATCGCAATCGCTCCGCATAACCCGAATGCAAATGCATGATGCTGGAAATAATAGCCGCTGGTGCGTACCCCAAATCGATTTGATCCAGTGCCCCAAAAGCAACGGGATCACCTAACCAAACAGGAGCTAGCCACGCAGTTAAATATTGCCGGCAATCATTGTCGCTGCGCCAAGCCGATCGATCCAGATTGACGCGAATGCAACCGGCCTCCTGCAAATAAGCCATAACGATCGCGGTCGTATAAGCACCCGGATAAGCGACCACATTGACGATGGCAACTTGATCCGACCCGCGCAACATTTTTACCCCACACTGCGATTGCAGAGCGTGCTCTAACAATGGAATCCCACAAGCCGCCGAGTAGGGATGGTGGGGTGTTCGCGTTGGCTCGCCAGTGGTACCGCTGCTCGAAAACGTAATCAACTCGTCGATAGGTTCATCATCGGGAACAAACTGCCAGACTCGCGGCGCCAGATCTGCGCGGCGACAAGTCGGCAGATCCTCAAAGCGAGTTCCTATTCGCGCTCGACTGCGATAAAACGGGACCATCTGCAGACAGTGGTCCGTGAAGTCTGTCAGCCATTGGGGCTCAACAAGACTTTTACCCTCGGTACCCGACGCCAATTGATTCGCAAATTGTTGGACGCGCTCCAATCCCGCCGCGTTCAATTGTTCGCCGTTAGGCCAATTCCACAACGGCGCATGGGCGTGTTGCCGCATCGCTTGCAAGAAGCGACGACCTTGCTGTGTCAACAATGGAAATCGTTCGGCTTCACTCAACTCAGGATACATCGGGGCTATTCTCCATAACGACTTGACGATTCCAATGCGCGTTTGCGGGCCATCGCCTCGCGCACTTCCCGCGCGCGTCGCTCGGCCTCCGCGGTTGCTGCTAAAATGCGTTGTCTTTCCACGCTGTCCAAGGTGTTGAGCCGATCGTTGGACTGAGAATTGGCTTCACCTGCGGGTCGCAATCCATGCGCTCGCAAGCACAATCGGACCAACTCCTCGCGGCGATCGGGATCCGATATAACCAATTCCGGTCGAACTAATTCGCTGAGTTGCACTAAAACATCGCTGCAGAGCCATTGGCAGCCAAGTTCCAACAAATCGGGCCGCTGCAGAAACCACTCCTCATGCAACAGCCAAGTCGCCACGCCGAGCACTCCCCAGTAGCGCACCGCTTGTTTGCGATCCGCCGGCCGATCGCGGATCGTTTCTAACCAAAGCTTCCGTTTGGCGGTCAATTGTTCGGATCCAAAACTTCGCAAATGGTCGGCGATGATGGCCGCCAGTTGTGGACCACCGGCAACGGCCTCGCATGTTTCCAAAAATTCCGGCGGACATGCGCTCATTCGACGCAGCAGTAATTCTAATTGCGGTCCTTCATTTAACATTTTTTTCTCTCGCTTTCACCGTTCGCATTTCCTGATATTGCAGGCGGCTAAACTCTCTGGCAAACACGAGCAACTCCTCTATAGAATTCACCAAATGGACATTCCAACCGTCCGTTTTCATCCGCTCAAGTTGCGCAGCATATTGATCTTTGACGCCATCACGATAACCGGGCAATTGCAATACATAGGTTGCTCCGCCTCCACAGGCCTGGACCGCTTCGCGAGCAACATCCCAGCCCAACCGTTTACTGCCTTTTTCATTGAGCATCGCGAACATGTCATAGTCACTTACAACCAAAATATGCGCCGGACGTTCCATCCGAAGGTTGGGCGAGAACGTCTCCGCCAATCGATGAATCCCAAACGAGTATCCGGTCCCCAAATAATTCAACAATGTCTTTAAGATCTCGCCTTGATCGCGAATGAAACCATCCGTGCAAATCGATCGGCCTGGCTCACCCGATAGAACAACTTTGACAAAAGCGCCTGCTCGCAGCGCCGACAAGGCGATGACCGTTCCCGCCAAAACCGGATACGACAATTGAAACGCCGGGTCGCCCATCGATCCACTACAATCAACTCCTAAGTATAAATTCAGTGGCGTGCGCTGCGGCTCGCGCCCCGGCGCGTCGCCTTGCAATCGCTCGCGGGTTGTCACTCCTGGAATCACCTCGGGACTGACGACTAGCGTGCTAAACCAATCGATTCGTTCTAGGTCACTCGTAGGTTCCCACAGATCGAGGCCTTCTGGAATAGCATCCGTCGCGGCTTGATGCAGTCGAGCGGGAAATGGAATGAGATATGGCACGGCGCGTTCGCGATAATATCGTACGGCCATTTCCCGCTCGCTCAGATTTACCCCCGCTGCCTTTAGAATTTCTGCGTACTCAAAAGGATCGCGAAACGATTTCAGCGTTTTCCGCCCTGAGAGTTCGCCTGGAACACGCCCGCCGCGCTGACCTGCCAGTTCGCCCAATTCAACCGGGTCTAGTCCCGATAGTTCGGGATCTTCTGCCGGATGCATGGCACCGGCAAGTTCATCGTCATCGATCTCGGCCAATCCATCGGGAATCGAACCCGCGCCGGCTTGAACCGTATCGCACCATATTTTGAATTGTTCAAGCGCCTGTTCCGCTTCTTCGGAAACATAAGGCAACAGGAGACAGGCAAACCGCCCTGCTCCGGCCAACCAGTCGCGACTGTAAACTCGCACTAACCGCGATCCTAACAACGCATCTTGATTGACTCGCTGGTCTGTAGAATTCAGCGTTAGGGTTTTAGGTGGCAGACTCCACAGCAATTCATAAGTCCGCATGTACCATTGCCATAGCTTGCCAGATTCACGATTAGTTTTCAGTGTTTTGTAAACACCTACCATATCGCGTCCACATTGCCGCTGTAATCGATCGTTGATTAACAAATCGGCGTATAAATTAGCGACCATGGGTGCATAAGCTTCACATCCCGGCAGACCGCGTCGAATCCGTGCCAGTAGCCGAGCGTTGTCCGTCAGATCGGCCGGACAATAAACGTGGTGGCCAATTTCATGGGCCAATATTTCACCGGCAAATTTTTCCAATCCCTTTTCGACAATCTGCGCGATACTGATCACAACCGTATGATCGTCGAGTCGGATCATCGCAAAACTACCGGTTAAATGCTCGCGCTTTTCATCGGCTGCATCTTGGCACCAACTTGGATCGCGCAATTGCACATACGGGCTCCAGTCAGCGATGGCTTGCGGCCAGGCCTGCTGCCATTGTCTCTGCACCTCTGAAATCGAGCTTTGACTCATTGTGTCGGCCCGCCGGATTTGCCAAGGTGCGTAATCAGGTAGACATGAAACGAGTCGGGCAATGTGACCGCCAAGGTGCGACCGTCATACGCCTGGCTCGTTGCTTGGGTCAAATGTGTCAAGCGAGATTGCGTTCCTTGCCACTGCACCATGCCATCAGCATTAATTTGTGGAATATCTTTGGCCGGTTTACGTTTGTTGATCTTTGCTACGCTGTCGCTGCGATGGAAGACATTTCCAAATCGGTCCGCTTGCAATCGCCACACATGTTGAGTGTCCGTGACATGCAATTGGCCTTCCTCGACAAACACTTGCGGCGGATACAGGAATTGACCGCCGAATCCGCGAAAACTGCCGCACAAAGCCACTTGTTCAATTCGGGGCTCATTGTTGATTGACTCTGCGTCCCGATTATCAGTCCAGCAATCGATCGACCAGCGCTGTAAAATCGCACGCACTTGGGTTTCACTTAAGGATTCTGAAATCCCAAGCAATTTTTGGGCGAGAGCTGTCGGCAATTGTTCGGCCAATCCAATGGCCGATAAACGGTATTGAGGCAAGCCGGCGACCCAAGCAGCCACCTGCCCTACGAGCAGCAAGTGATCGACCGATTCTGTCCCTGGGCCGACTTCGTCCAGTTTAGCCAGCCAACGATGAACGGCGCTGGGCTGAGTTTGGGCAATCGCCAACACTGCATTGCTCAAACTTCCACTGACTCGCCGAGGATCCCGGGCGATCAACGCCACCAATCTCGGTAACGACTGTTCCCACAATTGAGCTAAAACTCGCGGCAGCATCCCTGTCGTTTCGGCGAAATGCCCACCGGCAAATAAATCGAGCGAAACATCATACAATTCGTTGAGCGTCCGATTGCCACGTTCCGGTAATATGTGGTGTACTCGATCTACGAGCGGCAACACTCGCCGTTGTAAATGTAGCAACCATGCGTCATCGTCAATTTTGGCTCCGGCCCGTTTTCGCTGTAAGAATTCGGCATTGAGTCGTCCGCGATTCTCATCGAGCAACTTGCGACAGATTTCGGATATTGCCTCAAAAGTGCTCATGATTCACCTAGGGACGGGCACATTTCACGGATTGCTTTTTCAAGTTGCCCCGCTAACTTTCCAATCGTTGGATAAAAAATACATTTGTGATGGCTCAAATCAAAATGCAACTTCTGGCCTTCGCGAGCCACTAACAATACCGGCTTGTTGAGCCCCCAAGCAAACCCGACCTCTAGGTAAACGTTGGGGCGCTCTTCGGTAAGGTCTGCAATCACAAACTCACAGCTTTTAATGCCGTTAATGATTCGATCGATAATGCTGCCTGCATAGATGGACTCATCGACCTTTTCGCAAACGAGACCGCATTTGCGAACCGTTTGATAAATTCCAAATTGGTAAACGTCTTCAAACGCATCGGAAAAGGGCATCGCCACAAAGACAGCCTTCTTAGTTTCGCTTGCGGCTGGGATAGGTATTATCGTGGTTGTTGTGGATTTGGGATGTGCAGGTAAGAGTAATTGCACTTCGTCAATGGCATGTGCTAATGTCTCATGTCTTCGCATGTTGCGTTCCACAAAAACAATCTTCTTTAATCCGGCAATTGGCTGATCGACTAGCCCCTGCTGCAACCCTTGGATCATCGACTGAAATGATTCTTCCACGTCAAGACCAAATCCTGCACCATGAATCGTTGTAGCAATTACTGATGTTGGCGTTTTCCGCGTAGCAATCGCTTGAATAGCACGGCGAGAAAAACTCCGTATTTCCCGATACCTGAATTCCCGCAGCGGTGGTGTTCCCACAAACAAAACTTCGTTAGCGGCAATACTGCCTTGGCTTTTAACCCATGTCGATTCATGGATTTTAGGTTGAATACAATCTTCCGAGCAAACGTTTGCTTGCAACAATCGCAAATAAACAGCTTCATCGGCTCCATGGAACCCTTGCGCGTGCTTTAGAACCAAAACATCCGCGGCAACGTCGATAACGTTACCCTTCACCAATTCCAACTGAACCACACAATCACTCCTTCCAAGTTAGCCAACGCAAGTAATTTGTATATCGCTGATGCAAATACTTCAATTTAAGAACATCGTCGTACATATGACCGTAAAATTTTCGCGACCCGCTCCATGATCTCATCGTCTTTTCAATCTCCATCAAACGCTTCCGGACTTCGCGCTGATCGACCCCATCCAATCCTTGTTCAAATTGTTCGGTCAACTGAGCCACAGGATCTTCTTTATCCAAATGCAGTCGATCGTACTCAGCACAGGCCATATCAAACATCTTGCGAATCCAGGCAACTTTATCCGATCGCAAGGCCGAGTTTTCTCCGCTTTCGAAAAAGGGGCAATCGGAATCAGCGGTCAATTTGTCGTGTAATACAAATGGCAATATTTGCCGCAAATCTTCCAGTGAAACTTCGTGATTGCCTCGAAAATAGGCTAGCGCTTTGACAAAATTCAATGTCGTCATAATCGCCCGAACGGAGATACCATTTTTCGTTTGCGCACCGACGTCCTTTAATTTGTCTTTGCCAGTTTCATTAGCCGCCACCTGATGCCACTCAATGGCCGCTAGTTTGATCGTGTCTTTGGTCTTGTACTCAAATTGGTGGGCTGCCGATTCGCAGTATTCAAATTGACTGACAAAAAACTCTAGACGCCGCAAGACGTTCGGTGGAATGGGCAGCGTACGAATTTCTTTTTGCAGTCGATTGCTTTCTTCTTCCGTAAACAGAATTTCAGCGGGCACGATTTCTTCCGGACGCAATCTCGCCTCAATCCGAGCCAGTAAATCACCGAGAAATCGACTATTGAAGTGAAGTGCCTTAACCACAATATCAATTCGGTCGCGGAGTGCCTCGATCACCTGATAGGTACCGCCACCGGCATCATCGTTGGCCGTTAAATACCAAGCGGCATCTGGACACTCAAACGTCTGATCGTAGAGCTCGGCATAGTTGTCGGACATCAACGTCAACAATGCCGATTGAGTTCGCGTCGGAATGCGATTGTATTCATCGATGATTTTGACTCGCATCCCGAGCCATTTCCGCCAAGCGATTCCAATTTGATCGATACTCTGCGCCTTCACTAAATCAGCCGGCAATGGGCTGCCTAATAAATCGGCAATTGTCATTTGCGGTTGGCCTTTTTGAATAGCGCGGTGAACCTCTCGAATCGGATAGCCGGCCAATATGCCCATTAACACCGCACTCGTTGTTTTGCCTCGGCCCGGTCCACCAACCAACAAACACTTGGCGCGTACGGCAAATGTGAGCAAGGGCATTAATACGAAACTGCAGTAGCTTTGACCCGATGGCAAAACGACC
>JBGSMY010000305.1:0-8682 GCA_041739975.1 Pirellulaceae bacterium | reverse complement strand
TCCCACAACGGCGGGTGTACTCAAACTAATCTCCTTAATGGTAAACTACATTCCGTTAACTTCAGACAGCCATTATACGAATCAAATCCGCGCAGGTTCAATTAATGATTAGCCCTGCCAGTTCACGGCCAAGCTTTCAGTTTAGAATTGTGCGGTGGCAACTCACCGGTGCGTTCTTCAGGGTGGTTTTCGTAATGCTTTTGGGCAAACTTCCAGAACTGTAAAATCAGTTCTGAAATAGTGAGGCCGCCCTCGGGAACGATTTGCCGACCATTAGCCAGCCACTCGGCGATCGCTTGATCGTATCGTTGTTTGCTGAATTTTGTGCCGTGCGGGCCTAAGTAATGGTCTTTCCCGGAGAGCGTAACGACGGCTTGTCCGGTTTGTTTGTGAAGGCGGTAAGATGGCAGCGAACCATTGATTTTGGGCATGGGTGCGACTCCGAAAAATTAAAAACGGTAGACTACCGTTTTTAAGGCTCCAAGATTTATCGCACAGCCCGAACGCCGAACTGGTAAAATACCCCTGTTTTTCTGGGTTTTTCGATCAAATAGCGGTGAGAGGAGTCGAACCTCCACATCCAATGGATACTTGATTTTGAATCAAGCGCGTCTGCCATTCCGCCACACCGCCAAGTGTGCCCAAAAGACAATCGTAATCATCTCTCGGTCCAAACATTTTAATGGATAACATGCTCTATGAGCAAGGGTAGATTGCTGAGTTGATTACAGATTTTTTTGGGCCGGCAATTTGGGGCTTGTTCCGGGAATTTATGTTAAACAACTGGATCGACCACAATTTGTCTGCCTATTAGGTTGTTGGGCAAATTGTAAACCGACTGGCCGGAACGGACCGCTTTGAACTTCGGCTTCGGCATCACCGATGAGAACGTGTTCCAGTCGTACTTGAATGGTGCGCGTTGCCAAGCAACAGTCGTCGCCGCCACGGATTTTTTGCCGAATGATGTCGTCTTAGATGTTTGAATTCGCGGCGGCAAAAAAAATCCGATCTGGCTTGCCGTTAAACGATCGCGCTTGATAGGGTAGATCTTGCTCCGGCAAAAAATCCGATCTGGCTTGCCAGTAAACGATTGCGCTTGAAGTAGCTAAACGGATACCGCCAAAAAAATTCGCTCGTGTTGACGCCAATTCGTCTAACTCGACTCCAAAATAAAACGCCTAACTTGATCCGGCCGATGAATATTGTTTGGGCAAATAAAACAAATCTTCCACCGGGCGCAAGGGACGGTTAAGCCATAACGGGCGGCGCAGACCGCCGGGGCCAGGTGCCGGTCGAGCCAGCGATAACCAACGCCGATAGACTTCAAACGACTTGTTCGTATCAACTTCCACGTCGCCATACCGATCGTCCGACCTCGCGCGGTCCACTCGAACCTTTTGATGCCAACAATGCATGCCACTGATCGGATCCGGTTGCACCGGAAATGTCAAATTCTGATGCACGCCGCCGTCTTGCCAAAAAATGCGAGACGTATCCGGATCAGAACTCTGGGTCGGCTCAATCTCTCCCGACACTCGCATCCGCCAAATTCCATCGACCTCTTTAATGTCGACTAAATTCATCGCCCAACGATTGGCGACAGGATCTTGTTTGCGGCGCCAGCGGCCCAAGTGATGCGAACAAGCCACCACGCCAGGCTTGATCGATTCCGTCACCCAAACTCGATCGACAAAATATCCAATCTCCGTGGTTACCCGCACCAAGTCCCCATTGTCTACTTGCAACCGCCGCGCATCGGAGGTGTGAATCCAAACCGGGTTGCGATTGGAAATCTCCGCCAACCATTTGGCATTCCCACTGCGCGAATGAATGAGCGTCGGCAACCGAAACGTCGGTGCTAATACCATTTCGTTCTTGGCGGGATCAATGTTGTCACTGTGGATATGTGATTTTACATATCCAGGCGTCGCATGCTCCGGCCATCCCCAATCGATCATGGTTGTCGAAAAAATCTCTTGCTTCCGGGACTGCGAAGTAAAGCCAACACAGGGTTTGCCACCAACCATCACGCCAATCACTTTACCGCCTGACCGGATCTCGCCCGTCGCGCTGTCAACCGTCGCGGATTGCATGACCGAGTCGCTGAGGGCCGTTTCATGATGGCCGTAAACGTGCTGCTGGATCTGAAATGCCCCATATCGACGCATATAATCCAGTGGAGTCAAATTCTCAGCGGCCGCTTTTTCTGGCAGACCAGGTATTCGCTCGAAAATAAACTGGTAATACTCGTCGATGTTGATTTTTTCATTTGGGCGATAAGGCGACAAGAAATGTTTGCGAACGCCCAGTTCTCCCGTCGGGTCGATACGCCATGACAGCTCGATCCAAAATTCGTCTTCTTCCCAAACTTGCCCCGGATTGGCTTGATAGGTGAATTCAACCGGTTTGCCATTTCGCCGCGCCGCCTCGCGCAAGATCGGCTGACGAAACGCAATCCAACGCCCACTATCGGTTTCATAACTATTAAAGTCATGCCGCTCACTGGCATGGCCCATCGGCAATACAAAGTCAGCAAAATAGGCGGTCTCATTCCAGGTTGGCGTCAGCGCGACGTGCAGACCAATCTTGGCCGCATCTTGCAACACTTCAATCCAAGAAAATCCGTCCGGGTAACTCCAAACCGGATTGAAAACCCGCGTGAAATAAGTATCGAGCTTGCCGCGATTCTCTTTGAGAAAATGCGGCAACAAAAAGCTCATTTCATAGTGTGCCAGGGGGTATTCGTTGGGGAAATGCAATTCGTTCCAGAATTTTTGGGCCGGCGGTTGATCGAAGACCGTCGGTTTGACTTTGTTCCAACCGCTGGGTGATGTCCCGCCTTCAGTTCCAACGCTTCCCGTGAGCACGTTAAGGAAATGTAACGCCCGCGCTACGGCCCAACCCCCCAAGTTTCCGCTGGCAGCACTGCGCCAATTGTGAGTTGCCAAGCGGGTTCCGGCGCGCCCAATTTGAGCCGCCACTTCAACGATAGTCTCGGCCGGTACTCCCGATTCTTGTTCGGCAAATTCTGGCGTGTAGACGCTGTACTCCCGCTCGAGCGCTTGTAAGAATCGCTCAAACGATACCGGTTGACTTGGGTCTTTGGCATGTAAGTAGGTCGGCCAGTTCACCCAGTCCTGAAGAAACTTAGTATTGACCCAGCGGTGTTTGATCAATTGATGTGCAATGGCCAACAGCACAGCCGCTTCGCTGCCAGGTTGAGTGGGCAACCAGTAGTCGGCCAAGCTGGCGGTGTTCGACAAACGCGGGTCGAGCACGCAGAGTTTGGCGCCCCGCATTTTGCCTTCGATGATCCGCTGGGCGTGTGGATTAAAGTAATGCCCTGATTCCAAGTGGGCGCTGATCAACAAAATAAAATTGGCATTGGCATGATCGGGCGATGGCCGATCATAACCTTGCCAAATCGCATACCCAAATCGCGCTCCGGCACTACAGATATTTGTGTGGCTGTTGTGCCCGTCGACGCCCCAAGCTTGGAGGACTCGCTCGATATAGTTTTCATGTCCCGGGCGGCCCACATGGTAGACGACTTCGTTGTTGCGTTTTTCTTGAAGCGCTTTGCGGATCCGCGCCGAAATTTCATCGAGCGCTTGGTCCCAGCTGACCTGTTGCCACTGCCCACTGCCGCGAGGGCCCATTTGCTTCAACGGGTAAAGAATTCGATCGACATCTTGGATTTGGTTAATCGTCGCTGGACCTTTAGCGCAGTTGCGGCCGCGGCTGCCAGGATGATAAGGATTGCCTTCGAACTTGCGAATTTCTCCGGTCGATTTATCGATGAAGCCCAATAAGCCACATGCCGATTCGCAATTGAAACAGGTGGTGGGTACAACTTGGTAGGCCTTTTTGTCCAGCCGCGGCCAACTGGTGGCTTCGTATTCCTCCCAATGATCCCATGCTTCTGGCGGTGGGCTTTTAGAGAGCTCACCCGGTTGAATTACCGGCAATGCGGTATTAGTTTCAACATCGGTCGATGGAATCAGGTTCAGGCCGACGGCCAACCGTTCAATCCAACTGCGTTTATTCGCCATAGTATCGGTTAAACTCAAACATCGTTTTTGAAAAAGCCCGCCGTTTTTTTCTTACACTTTTTTCTTACATTCAGCGCGGCGTTGACCAACTACCGTCAACTCGCTTGGGACATTCTATCAGTCGGTCGGTTAGGCTATTGGCTCGACATGTAACCTAGCTCAGCGGCAATTGTTGAGGAACGTAAACCAACAAATGCTGTGAGACATATACGCCGACAAAAATCATTAAACCGGCCAATGGCAAAACCCAAGCCCACCCGGTCAAACACAATAGTATTGGCAAAACACCACCGACGACCACGTTGCCACCCCAGAATAACCAGCGAAAGCGACCTCGCGTCATCATCTCGGCAGCCTGTTTTGCGGCGCGAGTTGAATGCGTTAGATTTAACTCGATCCAATCGCACGATAAATGGGTCAAGGTTGCAAGAATCAAACTCCAGATGACAAACTGATTCCATGCAGCGGTACTGAACGGTGCGGCCAGAGTTAGCGTCGCGGCGCCGAGCATGATACTGTGTGCCAACATTTGAATCGGCAACACAGGACTCTGCCAAAAATCACGACCGCGCGCTTGAGCGAACAAAAATGCCGTATACATCGCAGTCATAGCTGAGAGGCCGATTAGCAACCACTGGGACATCCACTCCAGACGTGATTGTGGCGCTAGCCACGCAATAGCCGTGTGTAAAAATATCGCGCCGCTAAATGCGGTAATGATATAAGCTCCTTTGACGAGCCAACTGCGCCATTGCGGACGCAATAGCACATACAAAAATCGTTTGGGTTGTTCCAGGTCTGCAACCAGCATAACACCGGTTAAGGCGAGAAACACTAACGATGTCAACATCACCGCTAACCATGATCCCAACGACCAAGTCGACCAGCCAAGCGCTTGTGCCAGCAACGGCAAGAGCAAGACACCGGCCGAGATTCCCTTGGTCCATAGATACGAAGTGACTTGCCAACCCCAGGTGATTCCCTTTTGGGGAGCGTCATACGCCCGGCGCGCCGACTGATCGGACAATACCGTATCCAATAGTTTTTGTCGATCGAGTCGTCGACGTTCGTCGGTTTCTCCTAGGCTAAGCAGTTCGCCCAATCGATCCAGCGGGTGAACATGATCGGGAGCAGCAGGGGCATGTTGTCCGACCCCTCGATTTTGTTGACTCCAGAGATAGGCGTCTTGGGTTTCAGTTTGCAGCGGATCCAAGGAGTCGACGTCGCCATCAATATAAAATAGAGCGGGCATAGTACCCTTTTCGACTTTGCGAGCACTGACTTGTGTGCGACTTTTGATTTGTGAAATTCGAGAATTGGGATCGTCGAGATCGCCAGAAATAATAGCTTGGGTCGGACAAACCACGACGCATGCCGGTTCGAGTCCCACGTCGATGCGATGAGCACAGTAATTACATTTAGCGGCGGTGTGTTTCGCTGGATCGACGTACAATGCATCGTACGGGCAGGCTTGCATGCAGGCTTTACAGCCAATGCACCGTCGGTTGTCGAAGTCAACGATACCGTCCGCGCGTCGAAACAGGGCAGTCACGGGACAGATTTCGACGCATGGCGCATCGTCGCAATGATTGCAGCGCATGACCGAAAAAAGCCGCCGCGTATTAGGAAACGCCCCTTTTTCAATGTACTTGACCCAAGTGCGATTGACGCCCACGGGCACTTGATGTTCCGACTTGCAAGCAACCGTGCAGGCGTGACAGCCGATACAGCGGCGATTGTCGATGATGAATCCGTAATTTGCCACAATGTTCACAGCAATGGTATTGGCGAAGTCCGGTGTCGCAGCCTACCTTGGTCGACACTCGCTGGATTCAAGTCTAACTGACGGCGCAGATCGCAACAAGTCAGATCAGTTGAATACGTTTTTCTTCGGCTGCGCTGGGTCGACCATATTCGGGAAGCAATGAAATAGCCGTGTCTGGATCTGGCCGCCGCGACCCCAGCCATCTCAGAAATCCACACATCGAGCTGGCCGAAGGGGTCCAAAGTTCTGTAGGGGCCAAGTGACAATCGGTGGGTAATGTCTCTGGTTGAAGGCGAGCGGCGGCTGGGCCTGTGACAATTTGTTGCGATCGACATTGCGTAAGCCACTCCGTTCGAGAAAGAATTGCAATCTCCGTGGCTGACCATTGGCCATGTTGAAAACTCCAGTCGAGGCAAAATAATTCACCGCGTTGGGCATCGACAATAACGCGCACTAAATTGCAATGGCATTGTTCGGCAATGGCAATACTGGGCCAACCGGCAACCTGTAACGAGTTTAAACCAATAACTGGAATTCCCAGCGCGAAACTCAACGACTTGGCTGTCGTTATACCTATTCTTAGGCCTGTAAAGGAACCCGGCCCGCGCGAAACAACTACTCTTGCAATTTGATTTGGTTTTAACCCGTTGCTTGATAAAAGTTGATCTAAACGAGTTGTCAGGCCGGCCGCCGATCCTTGGATGGCGTCCCAGGATTGCTCTGCGACGATCTGGTCATCTTGCGATAAAGCAATGGATGCCGTGCGCGTAGAAGTTTCTAAATACAACGTTAACAATGGTCTGCCCGACGGTTGGAGGTTATGCAGAAATTATATCGCATAAAATAATTATATGTGATAGGGATGTTGTTTGAGGAAGTAGGGAGGGAAGTCTGGGGCGGATGGGGCTACAAGGCAGAGCCTTGTAGCCACGTGCGCGGGGCTGGGTGTCGCGCTACAAGGCTCTGCCTTGTAGGGTAGTTGTGGGAGCCATACAGGTTGCTACAAGGCGGAGCCTTGTAGCCACGTACAAGGCAGAGCCTTGTAGCCACGTACAAGGCAATAGCCTTGTGGCCACCGGCAAAGCAGCTTGAAACACGTGTTCGATAGATTTTGTTTGGCAGTTTGGTCTTTTAAGGCCGCCGAATTGATAATCACGGTCCAAAACGATAGGATTTAGCGGGATAGCACGATTGATCTCAATCGTGCTTTGAAAATCAAAGATTGTTAATTGGCTTCAAATGATTGTGGTTTTTTAAATCATTGTTGAAGTTATTTATTCCAAAAGTTGTTCTCTTGTTTTTGTCGTTTTTTGAATGTTTGAAAAACGATTGAGGACAATCGTTCTACTATGTCGTTATTGTTGCAAAAACGATTGGCGACAATCGTTCTCATTTGAAAGGAAAGATTTCATGGCACAGATTACGCTGAAGGGTAATCCGATTAATACAATTGGTCAATTGCCAGGGGTAGGCACCAAAGCGCCAAGTTTTAACTTGGTGGGAAATGATCTGAGCGAGTCGACATTAAACAGCTACCAAGGCAAGTCGATTGTGCTGAACATAGTTCCAAGTTTTGACACAGGCATTTGTGCTGCATCGGTTCGCCGATTTAATTCAGAAGCCGCAAATCTTGAGAATGCAATTGTTGTCAACGTTTCGATGGATTTGCCGTTTGCTCAAAAGCGATTTTGCGAAAGCGAAGGCCTAACGAACGTGAAAAATCTGTCGGCGTTCCGGTCGCCGCAGTTTGGCGAAGATTACGGCATGACGATGGTCGATGGTCCATTGCGTGGACTGTTGGGACGCGCAATCGTGGTGGTCGATTCGCAAGGTACAGTGGCTTATACCGAATTGGTGCCGGAGATTGCCCAAGAACCCAATTATGACGGCGCGCTGACCGCATTGAAAGAAACCGCTGGCGTATAAACGGCCACTTCGAACAGGATCGGTTTGAACAGGTCGTTTGATTGTTGACGGTCGGGTGTGCGGATTGCAGGCGAACTCTTGACGTGACAATTCCCGATGGACGAAACGACTATCGTAGCGAGTTTTAAAACGACTATCGTAAAATTCGACCAATGTGCAGAGGAAGACTCGCGCGTTGGTCGATTTTTTTTCGATGTTAATTTGAGGCGTTGAAGTTAATGTTTTGATCAAGGTGGAATGGCAGGCGTGCAAACGATCTTACTTAACGCGGTCAATGACTTAGTTTGGGCCCTCAATTCCGAGGGGACTTGCCTGATCTATCTCAATAAAGCGGCGGAGCGGATTTATGGGGACCAGCTTGGAGAATTGGCACTCCGCCCTGGATTGTGGTTGGGCGCAATTCACCCCAATGACAAAGGACTTATCGTTGATCATCTCGCCCGACTCGATGCGCTGCGAGAGTTTCGCCATCGATTTCGAGTATTGGATCGGCAAGGTCAAGAACGCTGGTTGGATGCGGTGTTCACGCTGGTCTCAAACGTACCACTGAATCCCGACGATCTCTTGGGCGAAACGGAGGCCGGAAAGCTTACGAGTTCAACGACCATTGGGGTTGTCGCTCGCGATGTGACGACAAATATTCGCGCTGAACGTGAACTTGATGAAGCGCGAGCCATTTATGAAACGCTCGCACAAAATCTGCCAATTAAAGTTTTTCGCAAGGACCGCGACGGACGTGTAGTATTTGGCAATCAATTGTATTGTCAAGCTTTTGGGCTGTCACTCGAGGAATTGTTGGGCAAGACCGATTATGACTTGTTTGAAGCAAAATTGGCGGAAAAGTATGTGCACGATGACCACCAAGTGATGGAAACCGGTGTTCCTTTACATGGCATCGAAGAGCATCCAGGGCCGGATGGAACGACTTGTTATGTCGAG
>JBGSMY010000304.1:0-7251 GCA_041739975.1 Pirellulaceae bacterium | reverse complement strand
TCCCACAACGGCGGGTGTACTCAAACTAATCTCCTTAATGGTAAACTACATTCCGTTAACTTCAGACAGCCATTATACGAATCAAATCCGCGCAGGTTCAATTAATGATTAGCCCTGGGCTCACATCGAGGCGCGGTTATTGCCGGCGGTATTGTCTTGGTTCCACACAAAGCGATCGCCGGATCCAAATCGATCAAGATCGGCGGCATTGCGGCTCAGATTCTTTTCGAGTCGGCCGAGCTCGGGGTCGCGGCTCTTTGGCCAAAGCTCGACGCAACGGTCGACAGTTGGTTTAACTCGACCCTCACCGATTACAAGCCGTTTGATATTTCCTCGCGTCGATTCGACCGGCTCTTTTTGCTTCCAGGCGATAATCGATGGCCGATCTTTTGTTTCGAGACTAAGGCCGGGCGGCTTCGATTCTCTTTACCGGGCGAGCTCGAAGCGCTCCCGGGCGATGCGGTTATCGACTCGGCCGGCGACTTGGTCTCGATCATCGTCGACAAAGGCCACCAAATCGCCGAGGGCTTTAGTTTCGACGCTTTACCCTATGAACTATTCGGGGCTCTCTATGCTTAACAAAGACACCGAAGCAGCACTTCTAGAGATCGGTCGACTCGCGGCTCGGGTTAACGCGATTCTCGATCGACTCGACGGGTCAGCGGCCAAAGAGGAGCGGGGCGAGAAGCTCGAAAGATATTTGACCAAAGCCGAGGCAGCCCAGCGGCTCGACGTCAGCACAAAAACAATCGATCGACTTGTCAAATCCGGCAAGCTCTCGCGGCGGACTCTCGGCGACCAAGTTCGGTTTGCTTGGAGCGATATCGAGGCCTTGCTAAAATAGAAACGATCTCGACGATCGACTTAAGGCCCCGAGCTACTCGCTTGGGGCTTTTTTGTTGGCCAGGCTAAAAACGGTTCGCGAGGATTGCGCCTAACGAGCGATCGCGGGTCGATGCGGCTCGGGATACCCCCCTCGAAATTTCAATTAGCGATATCTACCCCTCGTACTTCGACACTTTATAGTATTCGCTGAACTGTGCTTTCTTAAGCGTTCCCATCGGGCCGTATGTTGCGTCATGGAAATCGCCAAACGTCATACTAGGTCGACGGTTTAGCAGCTCAAGGAGCTCGACCGCTATCGCGTCAAGTAGACATTGTTTGCCACCCACAACGAAACAACCATTCTTGGACTGCGATTCTATTTCGCGTAGTTCGCTCGCCCACCGTGGGCTCAATAACTCGTAGTCAATTTCCGGGCCAGATAAATGCCAAGTATGGGAAGCGCGTTCCCATTCTTCGAAAACAACTTGAAGTCTTCCCTCTAGCCAGTCCTTGCGGGTCAATTTTGAGAATTTTAGTTCGTCGTTGACGAGCTTATTTTCCACAAAATTTTGGATGTTCTCGATATTGCGAAGGGCCCTCTCGCGATCAAGCCCATCTCGATTAGTCACCAAACAATTAAGACTTGCCAGATAATTCGTTAGAAGGGTAGCTCGGGCCGCGGCGCTTCGGTCTTGGGCTTCTCCCAGTTGGCTTTCGTGCTGCAGTTTGAGTTCGTGCATCTGTAAGAATATCGCTATTAAGGCGCCGATCATTGCGACGCTAGTAGCAAAAGAATTTGCGACGCCAAAAGAGTCACCGAATTGTCCGGCATCCGGGGTTTTGCCAAAATGCCAGTAGGGCCCGAACCCAAGCAAAGCCCATACTACGACGCCTCCGATCGCGATTGCCCAAAGCCATTTAATCAGGCTCATTGATATCCTCTCTAAATTGAATAATGCGGGGGTCGCATAAGTTTATCTTTTTCGCTTTTGATAGGCGACGGGTAAGGCTCAAACGGGTGTAGACTACACCCGGTCGGGCTATTTTGGTGGTTCCAGTGGGCGCTCGATTGTCGAAAATGCGTGGAAATTCGCATAATTCGCAGGGCTTTTTTCGATTCTGACTCTTTTAGTCGGGGTTCGAGTCCCTGGTCCCGAATGACATCGCATTTGCGTAGAGTAAATATCCGCATTTGCGTGGAGTAAATGTCCACATTTGCGTGGAGAAAATATCCGCATTGGTTCGCAGCCCACCTTCTCCTCCGGTCATTAACCGCAAACCCGTCACGGCTGTGGCAACTTCATTGAAAATCAAATTCGGCGTGGAGCTTGCCGAGCCGTTAAATTTGGGATTTCGCCATAGCCACAAAGGCTTCAGCGCGTTGGACTAGGAAAGGTGACAGCGGCAAAAGTTGTGAGGAAATCGATTGTTGACAATCGCACGACTTTAATTTTCTAAGCGATCGTAATTGTCTACGCGATGCCATTAATAAACACGGCTCTTCCGGGAATTTAGTGGTAACCTAGATTTAACTACGAAAAACACGAAAAGCACGAACGACGGATTCGGGCGGGCGTCAGACTGGTTACGGGGAACTGCCGGCAAGTTTGAATTCGGCTCGTCATGCACTTTCGCAAGGGTCACACAGAGTAGATCGGGAAGCTTCATCAATCGTAGTCAATCGACTAGATAAACCTGAAGATCGTCCCCAGCCAGCCACAAAAATTCCTGGATAACCATAAAAACATTCCAACAAAAAAACTCCGCACATAACTGCGGAGTTGTTTTTAGCGATTGACCAAAATCGTCAGCGGGATTGAAAAGTCCAAAATGGGATGAATATGCGGTTCGTGCACCTAAGATGGGGCGATTTAAACCAATTCATCCAGCAAACGATCGACGGCCAGTCCCAACTTGTCGGCGCTTTCATAGACGCCTTGAGCGATTTCGCTTCTGATGGCGGCAACACGGTCGAATCGAATCGAGTCGGAGACATTTGTCAACAACTGCGCCTCGAGTGACAATTCGACTTGATCTACCGGCAAATGGTGGGCACTAGCGGAACTGGGTGCCGCTTGTCGTGCTGAAAAATCAATCGCATTGGTATGAGACAACTGATTGGTTGGTCGAATCTGCATGGTTCTCTCCTTGATCTATTTCTTCCTTGATCAACTAATGTCCATTTTAACTTAGTTGATGATGGTCCTTCTTTTCACTTTTGACACCAACGTGAATTCGAATGAAACATGTATGGTGTCATCAGTACGTCAGGCTGTTTGAATGGTTCATGGGTTTTGGTGGAATTTTTAAAATTCTCACCGCACCATACGAAACCATCATATTTAGGGTTCGTTGACTATGACAGAAAATTGGAGAATACACATGCCCGGTCAATTTTCGCAATGGCAAAATCAAAAAAATTCAAGTCTCGTGCTGGCGTAGCCGATACCAGCGATGGGGAGCGGTCTGCGCCGAGTTTAAGTCAGAGGCCACAGCCGAGCAAAGTTAGCAAAACTTTTTCAAAATTTTTGCAACTTTGAAAATCATTCATTGACTTGAGTTCAACCTTTTTGATAGACAGCCCCCCACTCAACGATGCGACCGTTGTTGGAGACCATTCGTTTCAAGGTCTTTGATCAACGGAAACTAGCTGATGATTATGCGGTACCGTGTTCGTGGAACACCCGCTTAATTGTCAGGCTCGTTGTCTAACAACTATGAAACGCGAATCGCAGCAACGGTCAGTCCTTTGGATCTGAGCTGCGACCAGCGACTAGAGGATTTATCGTGACAATCACGGAGGATTGCATGGCGACCACAGTGGCACCCGTAGTGGATGACATTCAACAAGTGTGGCTGGATTTTAAAAAGGACCCTTCAAATCAGCAATTGCGTAACCGCTTGATGGAACGCTACTTTCCCCTGGTCAAATATAATGGCGAGCGCATCTGGCAACGATTGCCCGATGGCGTGGAACTCGACGACTTGGTCTCGGCTGGCGTTTTTGGCTTGATGGACGCCATCGACGCTTTCGATATGAATCGTGGCGTCAAGTTCGAGACTTATTGCGTTCCGCGAATTCGCGGCGCAATGCTCGATGAGTTGCGGTCCATGGATTGGGTACCCCGGTTGGTTCGCAGCAAAGCGAGTAAATTGGGCGAAGCCATCAAACATCTGGAAGCCAAGTTTGGACGCCAGCCGACGGAAATTGAATTGGCCGAACATATGGGCTTGGCAGTCAAAGAACTCGAACGCATGATGATGGATGCCAGTGCCGTCAATCTCATCAGTTTGAACAAAAAATGGTATGAGACCGACAGCTATAAAGATGTCCGGGAAATCGATATTCTGGAAGACAAACGCGGCGAAGATCCTACGCGGCGAATCCAAAAAAACGATCTAATGCGACTAGTCACTAAAGGACTCAATCGCAACGAACGATTGATCATCATTTTATACTACTACGAAGAACTAACGATGAAAGAAATTGGCGCGACGCTGGATCTCAGCGAAAGCCGCGTCAGCCAGATGCACAGCAGTATTGTCGAGCGGCTCAAAGGGCAACTCGAAAAACGCCGGGCCGAATTTGGCAATATTTAGTCGCCAAAAAAGCCTGCCAACTGCCTCGCAAAAAAATCCCGCGGACAATTTCTTGTCCGCGGATTTTTTTGAACGGTTCTTTTTTTCCACCTGCTGAGTAAACTTGTCATCCAAACCCAGCCGGCGTGCCACCGATCGACTGTTCTTTTCCGGGTCAAGGTTTCAGGCGTTTTGTCAACAATTAAATGCCCTCAATCGCTGAATCCGTTTCCAATGCTCACAAGACGTCAACCAAAGTGCCTCTGTGGAGGAATTCCGGCTCCGGGTTCAAAAGCCCCTGTCGCCAACATGTCAAACATTAACCCTAATGCACAATTAAAGGCTAATTCGTTAAGATCGTGGGCATTCAGTTTTCCAAGCGAGTCGGTTTGCGGATAATATCACTGTCGCAGGCCAATTGACTGTCATGTTGTGAAACAGCAGTTTGTTTGGCATACTAATACGTTTCCAATTACGCCCTTGATCTGGTCACTACCTTGGCTGGATTGCAAGGATTTGCCTCCCCTTCGGGATGGCAGGGTCGACTCGTTTGAGGATAGGAATGGACCAACAAGACCACAAAGAGAAATCCAAATCGGATCAAGACCCTCGCCCCAATACCCGCAATCTCAACTTTTGGATCATGTTATTTTTGATCGGCATTGTCAGCGTTTATCTGATTGTTTGGATGAATAGCTCCAATGCGGATCGTATTACTTGGGGCTATTTTAAAAATCTAATCGACGGCAAAGACTCTCACGGCGAGCCCATTGTGCATCAGGGAAAGCCTTTGGAAACGGCAATTCAGTCGGTGGAGGTGGTCGATGGCACGGTGCGAGGTTCGTTTGTCACCGAACCGCCGGCGGAGTCACAATACAACGCTCAAGGTGAACTGGAAGCTCAGCCCTCTACTAAAAAGTTAAAAAAACGATTTGTGGTAAACCTTCCGCCTGATCCGGAATCGCTAACCGAGTTATTGCGACAGCTACGAGAAAAAGGTGTAAGCCGGGTCGACGTTTTGCCTCCCACCAATTTGTTAGGCTTGTACACAACGCTGCTAATATTATTGTCGTTGGGCTTGTTGTTGTTCATGTTAATATCGCTGCGTCGCACACAAAATCAAATGATGGGCGGTGGCGGATTCTTATCATCCTTTTCGCGTAGTCCGGCAAAACGCTTTGAAGCGTCCGAGGATCCAATAACATTTAAAGATGTGGCTGGACTCGAAGGCGTTAAAGCCGATTTACAAGAAATCGTCGATTTTCTCAAAGATCCGACAAAATTTCGAAAACTAGGTGGGCGTGTCCCAAAAGGCGTGTTGTTAATCGGGCCTCCGGGGACCGGAAAAACGTTGCTCGCCCGTGCGGTGGCCGGCGAAGCGGACGTTCCCTTTTTTAGCGTCAACGGTTCCGAATTCATTCAAATGTTTGTTGGCGTGGGCGCCAGTCGGGTTCGCGATCTGTTTGCGAACGCCAAGTCGCAAGGCTCGTCGATCATCTTTATCGACGAAATTGACGCAGTGGGTCGCCAACGCGGCGCGGGACTGGGTGGTGGCCACGATGAACGTGAGCAAACCCTCAATCAAATTTTAGGCGAAATGGACGGTTTCGAGAAAACCGACTCGATTATCGTCGTCGCCGCCACCAACCGACCGGATGTTTTGGACCCCGCCTTGCTTCGCCCAGGTCGTTTTGATCGGCATGTCGTCGTTAGCCGGCCAACGATGAAAGGCCGCTATGAGATTTTCAAAGTGCACGTGCGCAATGTTCCTTTGGCGGCCGATGTCGATTTGAAAATTATGGCCCAAGCTACCGCCGGGATGACTGGTGCCGATATCCAAAACCTAGTCAACGAAGCCGCATTGTGGGCAGCTCGCCACGATAAAACCAAAGTCGAAATGGTTGACTTTTATTACGCACACGACAAAGTTTTAATGGGTGCCAAACGCGAAGAGATTTTGACGGCCAAAGAAAAAGAGCGAACTGCTTACCACGAAGCTGGCCATACACTGGCAGCTTGGAACCTAAAAGGTGCCATGCCGGTTCACAAGGTCACCGTAATTCCACGCGGTCGTGCTCTGGGCGTTACGCAAATGGTGCCCGAAGAAGACCGCATGAATTTGTCGGAAAATGAAATTCGAGACAGCTTGATTGTTTTACTATCTGGTCGGGCTGCAGAAAAAATTGTCTACGATGAATTTACGGTCGGTGCTGAAAACGATTTAGAACGAGCCACTTCCATGGCCCGGCGAATGGTAACTCAATGGGGTATGAGCGAGCGACTGGGTCCGGTGAGTTACAAAATGACCGACGAAGACCCATTCTTAGGCCGCGAAATGCACCAAAGTCGCCAATTCAGCGAACACACCATGGAAGTAATCGATGACGAGGTCTCCAAGATCTTGCAAAAAGCGGCTCGGGATTCATTAGAAGTGCTCAACGAACGCCGCGAACATCTCGATCTACTGGCTCGCGAACTCGTGGAAAAAGAAGAGCTTGATCGCAATGATATCGAAGCCCTGATTGGACCTTCTGTTCACAAACCGGCCGCAAAGACTGCTGAGTTGGAAAACGCCTAACCCAGCTGCGAAAAAACCACGCCGCTGAGGACAGCGGTAACGTAGGTCAGGCTGTCCTCAGGCTGACAATCGACGACTAATTTCTGGCAACAAAAACAAAGAGAGCTTTCTATTCCGCCGCTGAGGACAGCGGACGGCAACTGTACCGCGGACGGCTACTGTACCGCGGCGGCTACTGTGAAACGCTTCTCGAAAACTGTACGTCCTCCTCACGCAGGTGCTTGACACCATTTGTCCCTATCAGCTGACGCGTGGTTGGCCAGGGCCAC
>JBGSMY010000212.1:0-5912 GCA_041739975.1 Pirellulaceae bacterium | reverse complement strand
CAAACACGCGATAAGTTCGTTCTCGCATCAACGTGACGATAATTCGGCCATCATCTTTGAGAATTGGTTCGTCACCTTCACGATAGACGCGTGTAATCAACTGTTCGGCTTGTTGTAGGTTCAGACCTCGCACTGAGATCGGCTTAACTTGTGGTAATGAAATGGTGCCGTCTTCGCGAATCGGAACGGGGTAACCCATCGCTGGAGGCAAGTCGCTGCCAGGTTGCGGCATTTGTACCGGCGGGGCTTCTTGAGCATTACCTAAAACGCCCTCAACAAAGACGCCGAGCACATCGCCGGCATCTAACAGATAGAACGGCGGCTTTTCTTGACGCAATCGACTTACATCAATTGGCACTTTATCGGCTTGCGGCTCCGCCAAGAATTGAGGAGGCACACGGTTGGCTGGAATCGTGTCGATGGGCGACAAGATCGCAGTGCATCCAGTCGAGAGCAAGCCCATTAACAGAACTAAGGGAACCGTCAAGGATCGCAAGCCAATCGAGACTTGAGAACGAAATTGTGAATTAGTGCACATATCGATTATCATCCGTTAGCTGGTTTTTTCGTTGGGTTCGCTCGGGATTTCTAAAGGCTGAGTCGTTTCGGTCCAGTGTTTGGCGCTGTGGGGATCGACGGGTGACCAGAATTCACAGCGTCGCCGACAGCATCGAGTTATCTGAATACGAGTTATCGGTCGGTCGATGAGGTGTCGCTTTTTCCTAAAATGGGAATCTTGGGCATCGCTAAACGAGAGGGCGCGGGAGGTGCCATCGGGGCATGCTCATCCAACTCGTCAGTTGACTGCACCTTATCACTAGGAAGTTTGGCACCCGCTTGCTCTTGAGCGATTGCGGCATCAACCATTTTTGAAACGTAGATACTGCGGAACTTTTCCGCACCGGTCTTTCGCGCGGCAGCCACTCCCTCCGGGAAGCCCTCATACCAGGCTTCGACGCAGCGCGCGCCTTCGTCAGATTTATATTCATAGGACCAATATTCATCCGGCGGCAACGGGGGAACATAGCCGTCGCCCCCTTCACAAGCGTTGCAATAGCCTTCAATGAAGCCTTTGCGATGATGGTCACCGAACTGTCTTTGTTCGCCGCGATAGGTCAAATTGTAGGCGCGATTGGCCCACACATGATCGCGATACGACAAAAACGTACTGTCCACCAATTGAGAGCTGCCCGAATAGAGCGCTCGATGACAACCGGTGCTCAAGACAATCCCAAGCAATGCTAAACACCACATCATCTTAAATGGCGATTTGTTGTCGGCAAGGCTCGCGGTATCCGATTGCACTCGGGATTGCAGCCAATCGAAGAATGGTTTGTTCACAGCTTAAGTCCCCTCCCTGAACTGGCAAATCGACAATCGACCGATCGCCATCTAAGGCGGACCGGTCAACGCCTATAGACTAGCGCTACCACAATACAAATCGCCCAAATGGGTGCACCGAATTTAACGAAGATATCGGTTTTTCAGGAAATTACGGAAATACTACCTGTGCCTGAGATAGCGGTCATGCGGAAAAACAAGGTTGAGGTGGTTATTTCAAAGCTTGGATCAAGACCTTTGGATCCGCTGAAATAAGTTTTTTCAAAATGTTGTTGGGGTCGACTGGATTAATTAAAGTTTCTCAAAGTCGAGGTGTTAGTCGTTGCTTCGCTTCCCTGAGGCCAGATCGCTGGGTGAAAGTTTGACGGCTAGAAAATCAGCTATTAAAGCTGCCGGTGGAACACCAAAGCAAAACTGCCGGTGGATTAACGAAGGCAAAACTGCCGGTGGAACACCAAAGCAAAACTGCCAGTGGAACACCAAAGCAAAACTGCCAGTGGAACACCGGCAGCCACGCCCGCTGGCAGGGGCGAAAGTTTAACGGCTAAAAATCAGCTTTTAACACTGCCAGTGGAACACCAAAGCAAAACTGCCGGTGGAACACCGGCAGCCACGCCCGCTGGCAGGGGCGAAAGTTTGACGGCTAAAAAATCAGCTTTTAACACTGCCGGTGGAACACCGGCAGCCACGCCAGCTTGCTGGCAGGGGCGAAAGTTTGACGGCTAGAAAATCAGCTATTAACACTGCCGGTGGAACACCAAAGCAAAACTGCCGGTGGAACACCGGCAGCCACGTCCGCTTGCTGGCAGGGGCGAAAGTTAGACGGCTAGATATCGCGCCAAAGACAACCGGCCCAAGAAAGTCCAACGCCAAATCCTACTAACATGTTCCAGCGGTCGTTAGGAATCCCTTCCTCACGTCGAATTTGCTCTATCAGCAACGGCAGCGTGCAGCAGACTGTGTTCCCAACCTGTTCCATTCGCACTGGCATTTTATCGGCGGAAACGTTTAGCGCTCGCCGCAATTCATCCAGCAGTTTAAAAGTCGCTTGGTGAAAAAACAATCGATGAATGTCGCCCAAACTTACATTTCCCAATCCGCAAATCGTATTTACTAAATCTGGAATTCGGGCCACCGTGAAACTAATCAACTCAGGACCATCCATATATAGGTCACTGGGCCAACGTTTCTTGTGCCGAGGAGCGATCGCTCGATGTGGTGGTCGAAAGCCACCTCCACTTGCGATCAAGGTATTCGCACCACCTCCATCGGTACCAAACTGAAAATGAACCAATGATGGCTCATCGCTGGTCTCAATCAAAGTCGCAGCACCGGCGTCACCAAAAATCGTGCGCAAACTGCGATCGCTAGGATGAATCAACTTTGAATAAGTCTCCGCCGTCAATAAAAGTATTCGCCGCGCTAACCCAGCTCGAATCAGTCCATCGGCGAGAGACAATCCATAAACGTAACCGCTACAGCCCAAATTGAAATCTAGCGCGCCAATGTTGTTTCTCAAACCCAAGCGGTCTTGGATCAAACAGGCAGTCGTGGGCAAGTAATAATCGGGAGTCTGCGTGCAAAACAAAACGAAATCGATGGACTGACGATCGATCCCATTTTCCAAAAACAACTTTTCGGCAGCAGCGACAGCAAGATCACTAGAACATTCATCGGGCGAGGCAATATGTCGCTGAACGATTCCAGTTTTGACGGCAATTTCGTCCATGTTCCATTGAGGATTGGCCGCTTGCAACATTTCGTTCGTCTCAACCGCCTCCGGTAGATAAGCCGCAATTGGGCCAATAGCCGCAAATTTCACGTTGAGTCCCTATATTCCATCAAACACCTTGGTCCGGCGGCTCCATTATTTTCCCATATCTTGGCAACCGGTAAACCACCCATTCTACCGCGAGTTGCTCAATTGGTCACGGGTCGCTGAGCGGCAAATTTTCTCTTTATGATGCCAACTTGATTCGCAGCGCCCGCACACCACCAGACCATCGAACCATTCTCCTGAACCTAACTTTCCAGCGCCGAGCTGTTCCGCTTAACCCACCATGCAACGGCCCGAATGTTGCAACATTCGCTCGTGATCCGGCCAAACCGATCTCGCAAAGTCCTCTTCCCACAAATCAACGGTCTCATTGACATTCAAGTTACCCTTGACAATTCGCGCCGAATTAAGCAAATACAACCCAGGTACCGAGCTGACAACTTCAGGACGCTGTTGCGAATAGTCCAAAGTGGGCAATGCCATTACGTGCTTGGCCCGCGCTGTCCGCATGGCACGCACCTGTTCGCGCCGAAATTCCGGATACATCTTTTCTAAAGTCGAGAGACAACGTTCGTGCACAACATCATCCGGCTCCCGCAAACGCTCATCGTCCGCCATCAGGTATTGTGGCAGATATACCAAATACTGCCCATCGAGCTTTTCTGGTTTGACAATCGAGCCCATCTCGATCACACCGGTCAACGGAATGTTATCGTCAAGTATATTGGTAACGTAATATCCTCCCAGTGGCCGGTCCAGCAGTAAAGACGTACAAACAACTCCTAAGTATTCGGTGGCATTCAACCTACGAAGTTCTTCGCGATTGAGCTGGGGACAAGACTGCGCCATCGAGGGCGAAGGCGTCGTCAAAATAACTCGATCAAAAAATTGTTCTTGAGCCGCATTACCGGTGCCAAATGTAACTTTGATTTTCGCCGGTGTTTCATGATACTCAACTTCTTGCACGGCCGCATGCGTTCGCACGTCAACGCCTAGCCCAACCAGTCGTTCCACCAAGCTGCCGATAATCCGGCGATAACCTCCGGGAACGTAACCAAACATTTCTCGCTTCATGCCACTGCGGCGCGCTTGATACATGCGATCAATATAGGCCCAAATGAACATGGCCGAGGCACGCTGCCATGCATCTCCTAATTTCGCTCGCAATAAAGGCAGCCAAATCTTGTTAAACGTCGAACGACCACTCCAACGTTGCAACCAATCGCCCACTGAAATCTGTTCCAGCGCGCGCCAATCCTTAATTTTCGATCCGAAGAAAATCGTGCTTCCCAATCGAAATTTTTGCCACAAGTTAAGCGGTGGAAACATCAAGAACTCAAATGAGTTCGACATCGAATACAACCGACCTTTGCTATAAAAGCCAGTTCGCGTTGTAACCCATTCAATTTCCCGGTCCAGGTCGAGTTCAACCAACAGTTCTCGCAGCCTCTGATCAGACATCAAAATCACGTGGTAAAAGCGATCCCATTCAACATTTCCTAATTCCCACGCACTGGTGAGTCCACCTAATACGGATTGCGACTCCAGTAAGGTCACACGTTGCCCGCGCTGTGCCAAACGTAGCGCGGCAACTAAGCCCATCATCCCGGCACCGGCCACACACCAATGAGTTTGCTCGGTTTCTTCCCGTAAGATTTGATTCATCGAGATTACCGCCCCCAACCAAAACGGTGACGCACAATCATTCGCAATGTACGTTGGATCGTCGACCACAATCGCATCTTGCTAACTCCCTTTTTGTGATCGTATCGCAAAACCATGGGAACCTCACCGACAATCGCTTCGCGACTAGCGACGTTCAGCAATAATTCAGCCATACAAGCGAATCCTTGTTCGCGAATTAATTTTTGCTGATAATGCTGGGCCGTTTCTCGCAGTTTCTCAACGCGGTAGGCGCGGTAACCACAGGTATAATCACGGCAACCGACAACGCCAAACAGCGTCCTCATCACCCAACTAGCAATTTGACTGATCCATACCCGGTACCAAATTAACCCCACAACCTGTGCGCCTGTTTGAAATCGAGAAGCGATCACCACATCGCGTCCTTCGCGTACCATTGGCACCATTTTGCTAATTAACTGTGGCGCGTGCGTGTTGTCGGCGTCCATCGTTATCACGATGTCTTCGTCACTTAATCCCTTGAGTGATTCGGTAACCACCGTGATCATCGCAGCCCCCAACCCTTTGTTGACGCCGTGGGGCACCGCCCTAACCGGATAGTCTTGCGATAATTCCTTAATCACCATCAACGTGTCATCGCGACTGCCGTCGTCAACCACCAAAATATCGTATTCCCAAGGCGTTTCCTTCATCACTTGAACAATACGCGGAATCAATAGCGGCAGCGATTCAGCTTCATTAAAAGCGGGCATAGCAATGCGGACGAATTGACGCGCCCGCTTTTGAGACTGCAATGACGCGGCGACTTCCGGATGGCTTATGCCATCCAAATTGGATTTGCAATCAGCGATTGCTGAGGAATTAGTGATCATCAAGGTGACTCGGCGAAAATCAAGGAACGCAGGTGTAATGTACGATTTGAAATTGTTGTTGGTTGGCGCGGGTCAAGTGCCAATCGACAAACAAAGTGTTGGGGTCCGAACGCCAATCGTCCGTCTATGTCTCCATTCTAATCAGCGCCGCGCCGAATTCGATGCGACTTTTTTGGTCGTCCTCAGTCAGTCAATGCCACTTTCGCGCGGTCATCTAGCTTCTAACGGTTAATCTGCCTGTAACGGTCAGCAATGGAACGCCCTGGCGCATAGATTTG
>JBGSMY010000196.1:0-6756 GCA_041739975.1 Pirellulaceae bacterium | reverse complement strand
CGATGGTTTGGCAATGCGCCGAGGGCAGAATCGGTCGCGTTGAACATATCGGCGCTACTTCAGTGCCCCAAATGGTATCGCGTCCATTGGTCGATCTAGCCGTCGAATTGGAACAGATCAGTGATTTGAACGACATTGTGTTATTGCTGCGGGGAATTGGCTATCGAGTAGATCGAGAAACGCAAGCGGTTGACGGGGTGTTGGCGTTGTTAGTTCATCCTCGACCCAGTCGTACGCCAACCGCACTTTGGGTCGTCCCCCCTAAATCCTCTTTTTTCAATTTAGCAATCAGCCATCGCACTAACTGGCGTGATGACGCATCGACCCGCGACTATCTGGGTCTGCAAAAATCAGAGTGGTACCTCGATAGTCAGGGTGACCACGAACAGTACGAACAACGCAAACGTCAGTACTTTGATATGCTCTCAGGTAAGACTTAATCGAGTTTACTTAAAACAGTATTCTGAGATGGATTGTTTATTGAAATTTCGGATACCACAACCTGACAAAAACTGGTTATCCAGAAATTTTAGTGGCTGGCCGGGGACGATCTTCAAGTTTCTCTAGTCGATTGTCCACGATTGATGAAGCTTCCCGATCGACTCTGTGTGACCCTCGCGAAAGGTGACCCTCGCGAATGTACGTGTCGAGTTGAATGCTATTTGCCGACAATTCCCGGCAACCGGTCTAACGCCTACCCGAATCCGTCGTTCGCGCTTTTCGTGTTTTACGTGGTTGAATCTTTTTTACCACTCAATTCCTTGAAGAGCCAAAAAACTAGACTTTATTCCAATTCGTACAAAGGCAACAAACGATAATTAACTTCCAGCGACAACAAATTCATAGTCGTCACATACAACCGCCCGCCCGCATTGGCCCATCGGTCGGGAACCGGCGAAAACGGATCCCAACTGCCCCCCATATCACCTGTCTTGATTTGACTATTCACTAACAATGGGTGCAAGGCTTGATTCCAAGTCTCCCAAGACTCACCACCGGCATGCCGCAAAACTTGAGTGGCGTAATACCAGTAATAAGTATCGCGTTGATCGATACTTTGATCGCTCGGCAGATGTTTTGATAAGTAAGCGACGCCGGCCATCAAACGATCTTCGTCGCGGTTCCATCCCATGTAATGCCGCATCAGCAAACCCACGGCGGTCATTGATGGACTAACCTGCCGACTCGCCTGCCGATTAAACCCACCTGAATCTTCAGCAAACGGATTATATCGAAACAACTGTGGTTGATCCGGGTCTTTAGCCAAATTCAACCACTTTTCGATTCCTTGCCAAGTCGCCGAATCGACTTGCAGATCGGACAGTCGTGCACTTTGCATTGCCATCATCATCCAACCGGTTACTGACGTATCGCTGGTGGGTCGTTCAGGCTGCAAATAATATCGCCAACCGCCCAATTGCCGGTCTTGTGATCGAGTGATGAAATTGAGGGCACGTTGACAGGGCTCGCGGAGTGCCGGGTCCTGCGTCATGCCATACGCTTCGGTGAGCGCGAGTGTGGCAATCGCGTGACTGTAGAAACGGTTATAGTCATTTTTGTTCGGATCATCTTCTTCAAACAATAACCCGGAAGGCTCTTGGTTTTCTATCAACCATTCAATCGCTTTGCTCAAACGCGCGGCGTGTTTGTATTCGCGATGCGTATAACCGGCGCCCTGAAACGCCAATACCGCCAATCCGGTTGCGGCAACGTCAGCAGACATCACATTGCTGGCGGCCATTTGATCTTGGTCAAAATCCCGCAGTGACCAATGACCATCAGCCCGTTGATGTCTGGCCAAAAAATCGAGCCCTAACTCAATCGCGGCTTCTGTCGATGGCTGACCTGAGGATGAAGCAGCGGCCCGATCGCGAAATGCCTCTTTGCTGACAACCGCGTCGGCGGACGTGCCCGGGGACATCGACGCATCAGGTCGAATAAACCGAGCATCGCCGCCCAGTTGCAAGTCTTCTACTGACTCCGAGTTACCGCGTTGCAAATTGCCGGAGCGAACATTTTCCAGCTCACCCAACCCTGCCGTGCCCAGCGGAGCATCAATTTCCAAACGCAATCCTTCGCCGCTACCTTTGGCGGCTCCCTGCAAGTTGGCTTGCCGCGTTCCGCCGGACTCGGCAATACTTTCACGGGCCGCCGTTGGTTCGCTCGCGCGATCAGTGCCGTTGGTGGACTGTGCCGTTTGATTCGATTCAATGTTAGCGCTAACATTTGGCGCTCTCGATAAAGGCACATCGCGATTGCCTGGCGCATCTAAGCGTTCATCATCCAAAGCGTCAGCTGCCATCCGGCCAGTTTTCCCCTGAGCAGCGAGTTGCCTTGCGGCTCCGTCCGCAATCAATATGTCCGTGGCCGGACTATTTTGCATGGTTCCGGACATTTCATCGCTTACAAACGCTGTTGCTGGAGCACTCGACGTCGACAACGATCGTTCGCTTCCACCGGAAATCTCTGCTTGCTTCACGATAGATTCGCCGGGTGCATTGCCGGTTTTTGTTTGAGTAACCGCTGCGCTGGCGGACGAAGACGCTTGCAAACGCTGCTCACCTGAACGTCGGCTGTCTGGTGTTCCCGCGACCGATTCCTCAAGTGACATTTCCAAAGTCCCGCGAGTTGGCGCGCCACCGCCACCCTGATCGGCTGAACTCACATCCGGTGCAATTCGAGTCGGTCCAATGTCCGATTCACTTTGACCTGGTGTAACATTTTGTTGACTAGCCAACGAACGACTGTCCGCGGAATGTTGTGCGGCCGAAGCCTCTTGGGAATGCATTGCCGGTTGATTCGATCCAGCAACGCTCGCCGATTCAGTCGTATTGGCTTGCCAAGCTAACTGCGGCGCCTGCAGACCTTGGCTGCGCCCGGCAGTTTGTGGTTGGTCCATGGCACTCAGCGCATCCGATTGTGCACTTCTCGACTCGGCCCGTTCGCGCCGAGCTGAATCGGCGGCTAACGGCGCCACACCTGATGAAGGCGTGTTTAGGGTTTGCACGTTAGTCGACTGGGTCGCCATCGCGCCTGATCTTGACGCAACCGCCGGAGATGCCGCGGCTTGTAACGATGAACGAGCTTGATTACTTTGGGCGGTCGTTGACGTCGAAGGACTTTCCGCCGTCTCGCTGGAAGTGGGTCCCATGAGCTTAGAAGGATTTGCCCGAGCTACCTGCGTTGCCGACTCGATTTCCTTGTTCGCCATCGTGGTTCTTGAATTTTCCGTTAACGTCGAACGCGCCGTTTCGGGCGCGACTTTCAAGACGGTTGTCCGAGGTTGTGCTATCGGACTTGAGGCAACTTCACTCACGGTTTCCATTCGTTGTTCGGATGGTTGCGTTTCGCGAGCCGCCATAGCCGATCGCGAGACTGTCGGTTCCGTGCTGGGCCGCGACGCAGTTTCTACCGCACGCGACTCGGGTAAACTGACACGTGAATTCTTTAATCGGGCCGTTGCTGGTGATTCAGATTCCAATGCCAAGTTTTCCGTGGATCGCGTGGTTGGTTGTCGCGTAGCGCTGGCCGTAGCGGGCGCCACCTGCGACGATTCCGGTACGGGCATTTCACGCTGACGTATCTCTGTATTGCGGCTTGCCGTGCGCTGACTGGGCTCGACGGTCTCTTTTGGGCTGGGGGAATTGGCCGAGCTGGAACGTTGGGACGGACTTGGCGCAGTTGTGGCTTGATCGGATGGGCTAGGTCGCGCGGTGGGTTGTCGTTGCCGGGCACTTAATTCTCCTTCGACAGGTCGCGCGTTAGATCGCTCCGACTTGCGCTGCGCAGTTGCCGTTGGTGCCGCGACGGATGAACTTGAGGGGCTAACTTCCGCCGTTTCGGTTGCCGTGGCCGACGATTCAGCGGTCCGCGTGGCCTCCGTAGCGCTAACTTCCACGGTCTCGCGCTGATTTATTTCTTTCCAAATCGGTTGCGGATCACGGCGACTGGTCAAGATCACTCGCTCAGGCCGCGGCTTGGTTATTGGCGTAGCGGTCTGGGGCCGTCCCGAACCAAACACGTCAACGACCGCTGCCAAGATCAAAATCAAAAAGTGGACGAGCGCACTGAGCACAATGGCCAACTGCAAACTGCGACGCCAAGTTCGATGATTTAGTTTTTGCAAACCGATCAACATGATCGCCACGAAGGCTGGCAGCAACAGGAGCGCTGTCCAACGCGACGCGCCGTCGAGTGCGCTGATAATCGCGCCAGCCGCAAATCCAGCGGTAACCAATACGGCCGCTGCCACAGGCCAAAACTGGTTATCCCAGGTAACTGCGATCGATTTCTCGATGCGACTTATTTGGTGAACTCTCTTAGCCAACACTAATTCCTATGAATTGTTAATCGTTCGCGACAAACTAACTCACTCTTCTTCCATGGCAGCCGAATATTGATGGATTCCCGCTCGTTTACATAAGTTCAGTGCGATCGCCACGGCCTCCCAATCGGCCGCACGATCGGCCCGAATAATAACCGACTGCGTCGTTGGATTATTGGCCTGTGCCTGACGCAGATCTTGTTCGAGTTGTTCTAGTTGGATGCGATTGCCGTCGACAAAATAGTGTCCCTCACGGTTGATCTGAATCACCAATTCGGTCGGCGCAAACATCGCCGGCAACGCTTCGCTAACACTCGGCAATTCTAGATCCAACCGCGGTTCTTCATCGGATATCCGACTTGCAACCAGAAAAAAGATTAAAAGCAAAAATACAATGTCAATCAGTGGGGTAAGGCTAATTGCCGAAACCGAAATATTGCGACGCAGTTGTACAGGCATGATTGTTTATCCTTTAGCCTGCGGTTCGCGTTTTGGTTGAGTAATATCCCAATCGCCCCACGCCCCGTCGCGTTGTGAAGCCTCCACCGCCGAATCAGCGGCCTTGAACCGCACTTGTCCTTCGTATCTCTCCAATTGCGGCAATAATTGAGAGACCATCTCTTCGATTTGATTTAAACTGCGCACAATACGGTTTTCGAAAAAGTGCGAAACAATTGTCGCAGGAATTGCAATCGTCAGCCCGACAATCGTAGTGACCAAAGCCACGTAAATTCCTGCCGAAAGTGCCTCGGCCCGATTTTGACCGACCTGCAATTGGGTTGTATCGTAAAATGCTTGCGTGATCCCCCAGACCGTCCCGAGCAACCCAATCAGTGGCGCAACCGCAGCGATTAGCGTCAACCAAGACACGGGTTGTTGCAAACGAATGGCAGACCGCTGGCTGGTTTCGCTCAACGTCCGTTCCAACTCGGCATGGGGTCGTCCGACCTTAACCAAAACACTTCGCAACACGTCGCCGGCCGCTGAAGGAAACTTTTGGCACAACCGGTAAGCGGTGCGAGGGTCTAGTCCACCGGGCCGTTGACTGAGCTCACCTAGTTCGGTAACTAGCCCATCGGGCAACATTCGCTGACTTCGCAGTGCGACGCTGCGTTCTATCGCCAAGGCAACTACCCCGAGGCTTAGAGCACCAAGCGGAATCATGAACCACCCACCCAGAAACAACAACGTCAGGACGTTTATGCTTTTGGTCGGGGTGGCGATCGCGTCGCCCGGCACGGCGGACCCTTGACCTACTTCGCTCGTCGGTTGTGGACCATCGGAATCGGTTCCGTCTTGAGCGAGTAAATCATGTGTGTCAAGACATAGGCTCAACACGAGGCACCATACCGCTACAAGGAGCAGGCGACAAACAAACGACATGGGTGACCTTTTCTAAAGTTTGCGCAATGTGCGCAATTGAGTTTCAGCATCTTTGGCCATAGGATCCGTGGCATAATCCTTGGTTAATAATTCAAAATAGAAAATTGCGTCCTTGATCAATTGCGGCCGCAATTCCACTGGTGCTGTAGCAATTTGAACTTGATAACAGCGAGCCGCCTCAAAGATGGCTCGCGCTTGCCAACGGTCAATTTCTGGGTCCGCTTGGTTGCCGCCATACCCATAAAAGACCTTTTTAAATTCACTAACAGCCTCGTCGAACTTTTTGTCGGAGAACAGTAATTCACCCAATAAAAACCGAGCTTGAGCGCCCGTTTTCCCTAAATCTTCCGCGGCGGAGGACCAAGCCTCGACGGCAGCTGACCTGTCTTTCTTGCCAAGATGAGCTTTGCCAATCTCTAAATAAGCATCGGCCCTCACTACCGCCGGTGCTTGGGAGTCATCGGCGAGTTCATTAGCAAACGCCAAGGCTTGATCGAATTCATTCTCCTGAATTGCGGATTGAGCACCATGCAACAAGTTGAGCCAACGATTTTCAGCGGCAACGTTTGTATTGGCATCGAGAATTGGTTTGGCAGCCCGGTAGGCAACCAGAGCGTCGCGATAATTGGCTTGGGCAAACAACGATTCACTTTGCATGAACATGCTGTCCGCAATGAGTTCACCTTGCGGAAATAACTGGACTTGATTGCGAAAGAATTCAATCGCTGCGGGATATTGTTGGCGGCGATAGGCACACCAACCTAGTTTGTAGAGCGACTTTTCTTTCAACGCGTCGATTGAATGGGCCGACTCACTGCAGCGAGTGAACCAACTGCTGGCTTTGTCAAATGCTCCCTCATCATAAGCAGCTTGCCCCAACTGGTAGAACGCATCTGCGGCCACCGGCCGATCCGGAAACCGTTCCGCGATCTGAGCAAAAAACGCTTGAGATTTGGATTGGTATTGAGTCTTGAGTTCGATGTCCGTGGTGGCATTAGCTTGGTCGCGGAATCCCCACGCCAATTCGTAAAGAATTTGATCCGCTAAAC
>JBGSMY010000174.1:0-26253 GCA_041739975.1 Pirellulaceae bacterium | reverse complement strand
CTGCTCCACCATCTTCTTGTCCACCATCTTCTTGTCCACCATCTTCTTGTCCACCATCTTCTTGTCCACCATCTTCTTGTCCACCATCTTCTTGTCCTCCATCTTCTTGTCCTCCATCTTCTTGTCCTCCATCTTCCTGTCCTAATATCTTCCTGTGTCTTATTTCTAAACCAATCTTGGCGTAAAAACTTCGCAGCCAATCGTTGCCAGTGATTTTTGCAAATTCCGCAGGTGTTCCGGCGATTTATACATTCCGATGATAGCGCCACCACTGCCACAAAACTTTGCGCTCGCGCCGGTAGCTCGCGCGGTTTCGATCATTTCGACATGATGCGGATTTAAGTCGCATATTTTCCGGCGGAGATCAAAATTGGCATCAATCAATTCATTAAATTGGCTGTAATCCCCTGTCGTTATTGCTTGTCGACCTCGATCGGCAAAGTCTGCAAACTGTTGCATGGCCGCCACCACAATAGGGACTCCTTCATCAAATCGTTTTCGCAAACTTCCATGGGTCACTTCTGTCGGTTCGCTGGCTCGGCGAGTATAAGCGATATACAAAGGAGGCAATTTGGTTGGATCTAGAATTTGATAGTGGCCTCGTGGAATGCCATCGATTGTTTGCATTGCGGTTGGCGAAAAATCCATAAACAACACGCCCTCATGAGCTTGGATGACCCGATCCTGATAGCCCGCCGGAATCCCCAACTCGCGTTGTTCCGCCCACAGCACACGCGTAGCCAAATCCGCGGGTGCCAGTTCGACGCCAAACCATTTCAATAATCCACGAAAAACGGCCATGACAATGGCGCTGGAACCGGCCAGTCCGACCTGTCGTGGAATATTACTGTTGATGGCAATTGAGCAGGGTCGCTGGGTCAGATCGATTATTTGCGCGAAGTGATCGGCAAATTGTTTACAACTGGCTTTAACCAGTCGTTCTGAATCGTAATAGCCTTCGCGTTGAACATACGAATGCAGGTCGGCCAAAGATTCGTAACCGTCAACTTCCCGCGCATCGCGTTCAATTAGGAATCGTTCTGCGGGGCGCAACCTCGCCTCAGCACGGAAGTTTTTGACAATAATGCTGATCGTTTTGCCGCCGTATCCATCCGAGGGGTTTCCCAGTAAGCCAGCGCGAGCATAACACCGCGCAGTAACTTCATGGTCCATGATTCGACCCTTCGGCAAATGCCATAAATGCTCGTTGATAACTGGCGTAATTACCCACATCGAACCGTTGTTCGTGAGGTGCCAAACATACGCCGAACACTTTTTCGCCTCGATCGATCGATTTTGCAATCGCCGTGGTCAATTGAATTTCATGCCCACCTGCAATCACATCAGAGCCTTCCAGATCGGCAAGAATTGAGCGTCGAAATATATAACGGGCAGCGACTGCCCACTGGCTGGGTGCTAAATCCACCGGAGGTTTTTCAACAATACCGCGAAGCCGAAACACAGGTCCAGGACTTGCCGGATCAGCGATTCCATATCGCGAAACCCGTTCGCGTGGTATCCATTCAAGAGCGACCACAATATCGGCGGAATGGTTGTGAAAAGTAGCCAGCATACGCTGCAAGATTGTATTTTGGCCTGGAGGCCCCATAACGCAATCGCCGAGGGCAACAACAAAAGGCGTTCGGTCACAGATCGATTCGCCACAAGCCACTGCGTGTCCAAGACCCCATGGTTGTGGTTGGACCACAACGGATACTTGGCAAGTTCGAAACGGGCCATTGGCCCACAACGATCCATGTGATTGCAATTGTCCTTGATCAAGCAAGCGTTGTGATAGTTTTGGATAATCCCGAAAGAGCCGATCCATTCCGGGCTTATCAGGGCTGGTCACTAATATCAAATGTTGGATCTCATTGGAGGCCAGTTCTTCGGCGATCCATTGCAAAGCCGGTTTTTGCCCCAGAGGAAGTAGTTCTTTTGGAACGGCCAAACTGATCGGCAATAAACGCGTCCCCAAACCGGCTACCGGAATGATCGCTTGGCGAATTTTCATATCGATTTAGCGTCTCTCTTTGGCGTCAGTCATCGCCGCGACAAAAGAATTGAATTGCGTTTCCAACTCGTTTGCAAAGTCGCTGGGCAATTCACCCATATGTTCCGTATAAACCCAGGCGGTCAGTTGACTTCTGGGCAACGCCTGATCCAATCGCGGATCAAACACAGTCTTCCCTTTCCAGTTGGGAAAATGCCCAATTAGATCGCTCGTAATAGCTCCGTCTGGACTTGCCGCTATTGGACCCAATGGCTGAACAATCATGCGCGTACGCTGTGGCGTCAGTCGTTCCCAATTCCAAATTGCCGGGATCTCGGCCGACAGCGGATCGATTGAACGCCATCTTAACATCCGCAATTCATCCGGCAAATCGCCTTGCTGCGAAGCCGAATAGTCAAGTCGAAAAACAACTTCGCGATCTTGAATACTAGTGACCCACATCCACGATCGATCACCTTGACGACTTCCCGAATGACGTTTCCGATCGATCCACTCGATCAATTTGACGCCCTCGGCCTCGCCTTTCCAACTGCTTTCGCTCAAATTTGGCGGCGATGCGCTATCGCCTCCAATTTGTGTGCTCGCGATTCGAAACACAAAAATCACAGCCAAGACAACTACAGCAATCAGCGAAACTGAAGCGATTGGGTTATCGATTGCTTGAGACGTCACCAACCTCATGCGGCGGGATGAAAGCTCATTTGACATCAAACGGTTCCATACGCGCGAGACGGACAGCACTAATGACGAAGAATCCTGGTCAGGCTCTACACGTGAGAAAATGAATCGCCAAAATTGGTCGACGGATAGCGTCACCAAAAGCATAACGCCCAATATGATTGCCAAATAAAGCATCGGCGCAGGCTCCGCCTCAGCGGGTGGCAAAATTCTCCAGGGTTCACCTAAGAATCGATCCGTGTACGCCGGTAATAGATTGAATGTTAGACTGGCACCAAATCCGAGCAGGTAAGCACTACCTGCGACAAACAGGGTAGGAATAAAACGGCGACCAAAAGCCGCGGACACTAGCAGCGCCAGCCCCACCCAAGTCCCCCAACTTAAAACACCACATCCCGAAGGCGATAAGTCGTAGACGAACGAATCATCTTGAGCCGGTAACATCGTCATTCCATTGTTGGGAACAGCAATTGCATCCAACAACATTTGAGTATAACGGCAGGTAAAGTGATCATGCCAACGATCCAATTGAAGATTCCAACCTGCCAGCAACAGCAACGGAAATAAAGTTGGCAACCAAATTCCGCCGAGAGGTCGAACATTCCCCACATACAAACCTCGGCTAACAGCCCACCCCACCAGGGCGGTAGCAACCGCCAACAATAATGGCTCGGCAAAAAAGAAGCCTCCCACCAAAACAATCAAAGCCAACATGATTAGCCAAGTTCCAATGGCGTCGATATTAAATATCCAACGTTTATCCCAAGGCCAGCGGACAAGAGCAATCGGGATTGCTAACAATTGCAGCCATCGCGCCAACCAAAACTGCGAATTGTTACTCAAGGCCGACCAGACGGGCCATTGAATTAACATCAGTAATCCGAGTGTCAAGACACTAACAATCACAAGCGTAGAAGAGGCAAGCCTTGGAGTTTGCATGATCCGTTTGACTTCAAAAGGTTGAATTGGTTTTTTTAATTTGGAGGTACTCGATTTTACTGCTCAAAACAGCGGTTCAGAACAATGGACTAATTTTTCTTTTCGGCAACCGTTCCTTGGCGAATTTGCTCACGCATTTCCGCAAATTGATTGGCCATTATTTCAAGAAATTCGTCTGGCAGCTTGTATTTGGTTGGAAAAAACACCTGTACTTGATAAGTTTGTGGTGTCGGCCCATAGTCTTTGGTCACTCG
The DNA here is from genome assembly GCA_041739975.1 of Pirellulaceae bacterium. Taxonomy (GTDB): domain Bacteria; phylum Planctomycetota; class Planctomycetia; order Pirellulales; family Pirellulaceae; genus BJ22. The sequence continues at coordinate 22,368 of JBGSMY010000174.1, read as the reverse complement.
TTGTCGGATGGCATTAACGGCCCGCTCCAATAGGCTCATTGTGACGATATCGCCTTCTGGAGGTAGTACGGGCTCTCCAGATTCTTCAAACAAACTAAACAAGAGCACTGCGTGGCGACCCGGGGGCTGATTGAGATACACGGCGGTTACTGGCCATTCAGGGTTCAGTTTGGGTTTGATATTGATTCGAGATTCTAAGGCCCAGCCGTTGCCTCGGTAACATCGCGTCAATTCGTGCCAACCGGAAAACGGATAATCACAAGACAAGGAACATGCGATTTCGGTATTTTTAAGTTTACCGTTGAGCTGCCAAATACTCGACTTTGATCCCCAATCGCTATTGAGTTCGCGCTCTTCCAATAAGAACTTCTCCACTTTCCACTCGAATTCAACACCTTGAAACGCCGACGCTTCATCGACCTTAATTTTAAAAGTCTCATCGATCGCTTCGCCGGTTATATCGTGAATGGTGTACTTATCGGAAAGTTGACGCCATATTACCGCGGGACCGACAAACCAGATGGGCGTTAGTGAAACGACGCCTAAAATTGCGCACACGGCCACAATGACCCATCGGCGCCAAGGGGTTGCTTTAACCGCTTTGATGGCCACAGCGCCCGAATCGACGGCATTTTCAGGAGAGCGGACCAAGCCCAATCGTGCCCATAAAGATGGCTTGGCTCCTTCGGCCTCTTTCACCGTTTCCTGCCGACCAAAAAACAACTCCAATAAGTAGTCGGTCGACACTAACATTAGAATGCACAGACCAATTGCCACGTAACCAATCATGGCATGCTGAATTCCTGTCGCCAAATCAATGCCATACCAAGCTTCGGCCACACAAATCGACGTCACTCGAATCACATTAAACATCGCCGCCCAAAATACGGCCGCCGCGGTTAACAAGACCATTCTCATGAATCCACGCCCAGCAAACACGGACCAAGCGATGGCGCAAAAAATCATAAGGAACAATGATTGAATTCCGCTGCATGCTTCTTCGACGCCAAACGGCTTATCACCCACGCGAATGACATTGCCCGCTAAAATATGACTGACGCCAATCAAATCCAATAAAGCGCTGGCCAGTTTGGAGGTCCAAATTTGCAATCGAGTAATTAGCAAGATATCGAGTTTGAATGGTAAACGCACCACGGTTGCCAACGCCCATACGGCCGGCAACAACGAACTGTCCGTCGTTCGATCTCGCATTCGTGCAAATAAACTGGCCGCGACAAAAAAGCAGCCCATGGCCGCAAAATCGGGATCGAACACGAGACTGGCAAACAATGAAAATGGAATTGCCAATGCCAGAAATGTATTGGCGAGAATTCCGCGGGTAGAAACAACAAGTTGCTTTGATTCACTCACTCGCCAATACACGTAAACCGCAACAAAAACTAAAGCAAAAACAAAAAACGATTGATAATGCGGCTGCGACCAGAGTTCGCGAAAATATACAGCCATTAGAGGGAGGTGCAACGCTAAGGCGATAATATGCGCCGAAAATACTGGGCTGCTCCACAGCGATTGAGACTTGGCTCTCGTGCTCCGAGTTTCGACTGTTGTACTCATGAATTAAGGGCTCTCGCACAAGGCACAAAAAGATGATCGTTTACCAAATACGCGATCGGCGAACAGACTTGTGTCAACAAATTACTTGTTCGCAATAACACTCGCCTCGTTGAGTCTATTTTACCAGAATCAAACTCGCTCGCCACAGGTTTCTCGGTTGAGATGCTCGTAATACACGACTTAATCGCTACAGTCATTCCAATCGGAATTGGAATTTAATTCCCTGAACCGCAAAAACAGCTGACGGTCTGGTGAGTCCACGAGTGAAAAAGAATGTCGCAATCAGAACATGTTAGTGCCAATTGGCTGGTAAACTACCGGGATCCGCCAGAGGGCTTTGACTGCTGCGTTCTAAGAAAAACTCACAATGTGCTCGCGGCCAATTCATTTCCGTTTGTTCTCGGCGAATACAAATTCTGTTGGCGCCTGGGGAAGTCGCGGTCATATGAGAACCGCGGACTCCCGATGCACAGCTTTGATAGCCCAATTCAAACACTTGGTTGAAACCGGCTAAGTTGAAGTCCGTGAATCGCCCATAGGGCCATGCAAAATGCTCTACTCCGCCCAATCGTTGGCACAATATTTCTCGAGACCGCGACAATTGCTCGATGACTTGGTCCGCCGTCAATTGTGCCAAGTTAAGATGGTCTTGGGTGTGTCCACCAATTTCTTGTCCCCAAGATTTAAGTTGTTCGATTTGCGACCAATCGAGAAAGGAGGTTGGAGAAATCCGCAGGCGTTCTACACAAAACTTGGCAGTTTCTGGTCCAACTGGCTTACCAACGATACCGGGACAAACAAAAAAGCATGCGCTTAGGTGTCGCTCGGCTAGAATCTTGCCCGCGGCCAAATGATTCTCCAAACCATCATCAAAGGAAAAAGCCAATCGTGGGCCGCTGCCGGTTCCATTTACCAAATGTTGAACCGCTTGTGAATAAGAAATAACTTGAAAGTTTTTTTGCAACCAGTCGACAAAATCTGCAAAGGATTGCTGTTCGGCTCGCGTTACATGGTGTAGACAGAGCCAAATCACGCCATTAAACGATTGAAAGGCCTGGGGGCTGCGCCGCCACCGCGACCAGCGTGACAACAGATCCAAGACACCGTATCGCACACTGCGCTGCAATTGCCAAATAAAGCCGCGTGGCGGTCCGACTGGCGGCGGTGTTGGATCGGTTTTTTCTGCTCCATTTTTCATCGTCAATTTCCGTTGTCTGTGTTAGAATAGATCCTAACAAATCAACCCCAAACGTGGGACGTCCCGTCGCCGTCATTCGCAGGTTTTCAACGTGAATACAGCAATTAGTAAATTCGCAATTGGTATTGCGTTTCTTTTGATTCCAATTGCTATTGTCGATATTACACCACCCAATAGTCCGGCGTCGATAATGCGGTCGATTAGTCCGTCGGCCAATTCGTCGATCAATATTAACACGCAACCCTTTCAAGAAATTGTTGGTTTGCCGCCTGCGCCCGCGACGCCTGAGTTCGAATCATGGTTATCGACGTTGATTTCTTATCGTCAATCGGAATCAGCACGTTTGCGCAAAAAGCCCGTGACTTACCATTTTGCCGCCAATGGCAACGACCTAAATTCCGGTTCACCGCTCGCTCCCAAACGAACCATTGGAGAAGCGCAACGTTTATTGGATGAAGCTCCAGAGGGCGCATTCATGCGATTGAGTTTTCGTAGGGGGCATACCTGGTACACTGAAACTGGTTTGTTCGTCGACAAACGATTCGTCACCGTTGACAGCTATGGGTTTGATAATTCCAAGCCAATTTTCAACCGATTCACTTTAGCTTACGACCAGGGTTGGGAGGCCGTACCCGAATTGCCAGGTGTATATCGACGAACGGAAATGAATATTGTCGGCTGGCTTTACGATGAAGCTATCGGCTGGGAGACTCCCTTTTTCCGAGCCTCAAATCCTGTCAACTTATTATTAATGCCATCGGAGTGCAGCGGTAGTTTCTATTACTCGCCGGAAGACATGCAGTTATATGTTTATCTGGGTGGCGATGATCCCAACTTGACCACGATCCGTGGCCTACCCGCCAATGATGATATCGGTTGCCGGCTTAATAAACATGGTGGCCGATTGGATGGGATTGTATTTTTGGGATTTGGTTTGAATCCCGATTCCACCAGTAATCAGGCATCAGGTATCAAAGTAACAGCCCACGGAGATGCGGCTTGCCTCGTTGTCGACAGTGAAAGTTATTACTGCTCCAGTCATGCCTGTCATTTTAATGCGGGCAACCAAACTCTAAGTTCGGGGATTGCGACCTTTATTCGCTGTTCGGCCGGTTTCTGTCAAAACAACGGGACGGCAGGGGAAACCATATTTAATAGCTATGTTTACCAAGGAAACCAGGAGACGATATTCACGGATTGCGAAGCACGGTTTGGCACTTTGCCAGATGACACTTGGTATTCGCCGGGTAGATTTGAATTGCGCGGAACGGCTTGTTTCGGACATACAGCAATCGGAGTCAGTCGCCTTTACGTTAGCCATCGGATGAACATCGCTGGCGGCCCGTTTGGTTGCGCCCGGGGGACTCGTTTTGCCGATTCGCCCGCAGCCTTAAACCTGGGAGCGATTCGCGCATTTGTAATCGAAGAACATTTTGATCAAGCTCGCCCAGGTGCTCAGATTGATATTGGCGGCGCGGATACAGCAAGGGTCGACTGTTTTTATCGAGGTGTGCTCGGAGATCACGGATTTCGTTCATGGAGTAATAATCAAAACCTTCGCGCTTGGGTCTTCAATTGCCACTTTGATATCGATGCTTCGGCGATTGGACCCGGATATGTCGGATTTTATAATTCGCCGTCAGTCCATAGCATGAACGTCGAACATTCTGATTTTGTGTTTCGATTGCAATCGGGACATCGATTGCGGTTTCCCGATTACCGACTGACCAATTCGGTCGCCACGAATTGGCACAATTGTGTCTTCGGAATAATTGGCGGGCCTCGATCCATCGACGCGGGGTACGGCGCAGCTCTCTTAGACAACAATGGCTATTTCGGTACGGAACGCAATTTCGGTAACGATCAGTTGGCCATCGAGATATTGAACGAGCTTGAGATAAGCAGCGATTTTATCCCCGAATCAGGTGATGCCTGTTTCGCTGCTGGGACAACCAGTTGGTTTCTGGTATCGTCGGATCGACAGGGCTTTTTAAGGAACGAGCCGCCTTCGCTGGGCGATCTGGAACACGAACCGCCCCAATAGATGAGTTGTGGAGAAGCTGCGTGAAGAAGCTGCGTGAAGAAGCTAGGTGGTGAGCAAACGGCGTTGGCTCAGCCGACCAATGGCTACCAGTGATAACCGATTTGCAACAGTGTTGGCTCGATAATCGGGCGGATTTCCGCGAGCACTTTGGCGTCAAGTTGATCGATCCAACGTTGTGCACCATTTGATTGAACCGTGCGAAGTGCCTCATCAATTAAGCGCGTCCCATCGCTGAGTTGCAAGAAATCGGCAAGTCGCACGATTGTGGACTTTGGATCTGCTACCAGGTCTTCATAGCGCAGCATCAATCGTTGTGGTTCAGGAAGCAATTGAAAATCGGCGATTGCCGTTTGGATCGATTCCGACCATTGCTTGGCAATAATCTGAGCAGGGGTCATGGTATTGAGCCATTGCTGCCATCCAGGCGGACGTACACCCCAAAAATCTAAACGTTGACCCCTTAATTTCTTCCAGACCCATTTTAGCCGATCCCAGTAGGCCGGCCATTCGCGCCAATGTGATTCGCGAACACGCGCCCAAATTCGCTGCCAATCGGCACCGGCCTGTTGAATTTCTTCGGTCGAACGAAACACCGCACGGCCATCGCGCAACAGTAGTAAATATTTGCCTTCAGGAAATACCGATTGCATAAATGGAATTCGCAAGCAATTGCTTGGTGTTTTCTCGCAAAACCGTTGGCGGCCTTGACTTCGCGTGAAACGAGCAAATCGCTGACGAATGTGCTTGCTAATTTTATCCGTCGCGTGTCGAGCCTCTAATCGATCATCGGGTAACGACCAGTTGCCGTACCCCCACACTTGTCGCGGCTCGGACCAATAAGCCACATCGTGTGATGTACCTAATAGCCCACCTAACCAAGTCGTACCCGAGCGGTGGGTGCCGATTAAGAAAATGGGTGTTTGATTAGGTGACATTTTGGCTTTTATTCAACTTGCAGACAATTCGTTCTTGGTTATCTTCACCACCAAATTGATCAAGCAATTTGGTTGCTGCCATAATCGCCGTTTGCCATTAAGCGTCCACAACATCGGTTTTAATGGTCCGGGAAAATAACTAGCCGCCCCGTTGCGCTCATAATAAGCATATTCCGCTCGCAAACCTAACGGCTTTATGGCCGATTCGATTTGCGATGGAACATTGCACAAATAGCAAACGGGATAATGATAATCTTCGACGTGCGCCTTACTTTTGAGCCGGTACAACAACCATTCATCGAATCGCATTCGATGCAACAATCGGGCAATCTTGACGAAATAACTATTTCCATTAGGTGTAATAAAAAAATAAACTCCGCCGGGCTTAAGCAATCGCGCCAGACGTTCAAAAAATGCGGCAGGGTGTTCGACGTGTTCCATTACGTAGTGTGAAAAGGCGAGGTCGACCGAGTCATCCGGCAGTTGGCTTTGTTCCAACATCGCGGTTTCCACACGATCAAACAGGCCTTCTTGATGAACAACCGTCGGATCGGGTTCGATTCCCCATAAACGGCCGCAATGCTGTTTAATCTTGCGAATAAATTCGAACTTGCGTTCTCCGACACCCAACCCATTGCCGCATCCGATGTCCAGCACAGTGGGCTGGGGTGGTTGACGCTGAATCTGGTCAATCAACATCGCGACAAACAAATTGCGACGATCCGAAGTTTTGCCAAAACTATAAACCGATTTCAATTCATCAAACGTTAATTGATCATGTTCGTTCATGAGCGAACACTCCGCGGCTGGTCGCTCAATGCTTGTTGGTACATCTTCAAATATTCCTTGCATACACGAATTGGATCTAGCCATTGGCGAACTTGTTGTGCCGACGTAGCGGCCCGTTCACGGCAGGCGTCGAGTGAATGAATAGTTTCCCGAATCGCGCCGGCAATCGCTGCGGCACTGCGATCGACAATGGTTGCTCCACGCGATTCTAGTTCCTGCCAAACGTCAGTGCCCCGGGTGGTCACAATTGGTAAACCCATCGCCATTGCCTCCACCAAGACAATTCCAAAATTTTCTTGAATGGTGGGCAAAACGTAAACGTCAGATTCTCGGTAACAGGCGGTTTTATAGGGTTCTCGCTGCATTCCCAACCAGTGAACGTCGCCTTGCAATCCCAATCGCTGTGCTTGATTTCGCAAACCCTGCACGTACGATTCTTCGCCCGGTCCAACCATAATTGCCTGAAACACTTGCCCTTGCTGTTTCACCAGTGCTAAAGCATCGAGCAAAATCTCTGGCCCCTTGTTGGGCAATAGTCGGCTTAAGAACACGATTCGAGGTGCCGTCGTCGCCAGTCCTAATTCGGTACTCAACAATTCCGTGCGATGAGAATCGCCCCAGGCGGGCAACTCGATGATCGGCGGAATGATAGTAATTGGCGGTTCGAATCCGAGGTTCTTAATAACTTGTTGTCGCTCTGCGGCGGCCGTGCAGTGTACGCGCGCGGCTCGTCGAATGTACCGTTTACCAAACAACTGCAAAAAAATCTGCTTTTTGATTGATTTCTGACTCAATGACCAATCGTCTAACATCCCATGTGTGCTGACGATTATTGGTTTTTTGAGCCGAACTAATTGGCGGGCAATTTGAACATTGCCTAGAATCCAAGTGCCATGCAAGTGCACGATGTCTGACTGTCGGGCGAGATCTATGAATTGATGAAGTTGCCGACTACTGAGGCGGCCTTGAATACCCGGCTTGCCTGTCAACTCAATGGCGACAGGATACTGGCCATTCGTGGCATGACGCCACGATTCGGGCAAATCGGTTCCTTGCCCGGCCACCAAAGTGACCTGCTGATCATGCTGGGCCAGCGCACGAACTTGCTGAAAAACGAATTGTACAATTCCGCCCAAACTAAAGTCAAAGATGTCGATGAAATGTAGGATCTTCACGGTATTCGTTAGCGCCGTCTACCTATCATTTGACTGGCGATAGCGCGCTGTTGTCGCCGAGAGGGTTCCAAAGCGCGATCGTGTTCCAGAACTTCACGGAGGTTCATCTGATCGGTTCGCGGTGCTTTTGACCAACGGCGGACCACCGAATAGACAAATGCCGCTACCAGGAAACAAGTAATAACGCCGGAAAAAATCTGGATGGAAAAGGTAGCAATATCACCGCGGACCCACCCGCCAACGTGCGGAAAAATCGCTGCCATCGTGCCGATAAGAAAAGGATTTTCAGGCTGACGAGCGATCAGTTCATCAAAGTATCTTAAAAACGAAATAAAGATTACGCCATAAATCGCGATGATCCAAAACCCACCTTCATGAAAACCATGGCCAACAATCCCTGGGCCCCAAGTAGCCCTAGTTCGCGCCCGCGCGTCTTTGGGCAACATATAACCTAATCCCTCCGGTTTGTCCGGCCAAAATTTCCGCGGGATCGGTGCGGACGCTAAAAACCGAGCCACATGGAACGGAGCTGGATCATTGCGATAAAGCTTTTGTGCCATTAATGAATATTCGATTGTATGTTGCCCCAAAAATTGCTCTTTGTTACTGTCAAAAAACTTCTGTGGAATCAACAACAAAGATTCGATGGCATAACTAAAATTGCGGTCGGCGTCCTCGCCGCGCCCGCGGTGGCGAATCGTTCCGTAGGCTAATAAAGTCATGGCCAAAAACACGGTGACCATCCCGTAAACAACCACCGTCTTTGACGGTCGAGCGTTGCGGTATTGCAGCCAGTACAATGCCACCGGCACCCCCGCAGCAGCCGTAATAAATGTTCGCCGTCCACCTCCGACCGTAATCGAAAACAACAGCGAATAAAATACAAACCCAATTAATAGAGCCAACAGAAACGGATTGGATCGATCTCGATACCAAGCACAAAACATCATGACAATCCCAAAAGCAATCGATTTGATACCAATCAATCGCATCACCTCCGACACCACCGGAATCTCAAGTTTCAAATAAAAGAATACGGAAAGGCCCAACGACAAAAAGGCAAAAATAACCAACACTCGTTGATTAATCGAGGGCCAAGCAAGAAAAGTTCTTCCCGCTATTTTCCCGGGCAACGGAAAAAAATAATAAACAGCGTAGGCCGTGCCATAAAACACTAACACGCCCAACATCAGTTGCCGCAATTCCTCCCGCGTGTAAGTCAAAATTGGCAATAGCCACTCTTCGCTGAGCGCCAGCATCGATATGCCTACAAACTCAATGGAGCCCAATAAGAAAAAATTGAACAAGGTGAACGCGTGCGAGCGGCCGCGCAAAAATGGCAGCAAGATCGTCAACGACCAGATTACGATCATGGCGATCGCAAAATATCTTAATTCCTCATACGGATTCATTCACTCGATCTCATTTGATTGGGAAGGAATTGTTCCATTGGGATTGAACCGACCACATTGAGTCGTCCAACCTCTAAAATCCACCAATTGCGCAGAAGTGTCAGCAATGCACAGCCTGTGTCATTATAAAACAGATTCGGCAACCGACTATCGCAAATCAACTCGAGTTACCCCAGGCCGTCAACGGACGACCGAGAAAATCAGCCAAATCGGCAATATCGTCAGCATAGTACTGTTTCAGCAACTGTTTGAGCTCTGCCGACAATTGCGGCTGTTGAGCGGGAAATAACCGTTTCAGCGCTAGTTGATCCATCCAGCGGATGGCGCCCACGTATCCACGCCACCACCAACCCGGACGATATTCGAAATATTTGCCATCAGCGCTCCAAGTCTTTGCTCGATCTTCCCAAGCCCGTCGCCAGCGAATCCGTGTCATGGAATAGGGGGCAGCCATGGGCCGAACGGTCATTGGCGGAATCGTTGACATCGAATCCACACCTAAGAACTTAAACGCTTCGTTCATCGTCCGCTGTTGCTCGTGACGAAAGTCATCCAATAATCGAACAAACAAGTTTTCCGCGCCAAACACGCGATCAAATTCGCGAAGGTGCTTGGCATAACAACCAAAACTAAGAATCTCATTGGCACGCGGATAACGATCCCAGCGACCGGCAAGCAATTCGCGCAAGCCCAGTTCTACAGGGAGCACCGGAATCAAACCGGTGGACATATAGTGAAAGTAAGCTGACAAACATCGCGAAATCGGCTCACGTAAAATTGCAATCAAGCGGATCGGTCCCAAGGTTTGGCGGATTCGTTCCGCCACCCACGATTGGCCTAGCAGATTAGCCCGTTTGTAGCCAATGACACTTGCCGACTCCGGTGGATTGAACTTTGCCGCAAATTCCGGAATTCGTTCTGGAGAAAACCGGTCCGTTTCAAAAAAAGCAATTTCTGCTGGCGGCAAATAAATCTGTGGGTGCGAACTCAAACAATGCAATAAAAAAGTCGATCCAGACTTTTGCGCTCCAATCACGATAAATTGTGGTAAACGCAAACTCATCCGCGCCCGGCCCGCCATGCGGCAAATCGAATCGCATGTTCCAATCCATCAACCATCCGGGGAATAGAAAACCGATCATTCACGGTTTCTAGAGCTCCCACTGACAGCTTGCTTCGCAACGCTTGATCGTTCAATAACTTCCGCAATACTCGAGTTAAATCTTCGGTATTGCCATCTTGATAGAACAATCCATTATTGCCATCGACAAATGCCTCGATCTCCGGATTTTGACCAGCGATATGGTCGCTAGTGATCGCGGGAACTCCATATCCAAACGCATGCAACAGACTTAAACCAACATTTTGCGGATAACAGAATACCGTTGCACTGAGAAACCACGGTGCCAACTGTTCTTCATCATAAATGGCGCCTGGCATTAATAAGCGATCAGCGATTCCCAACGACTGGGCCAAGTCCTTTAAAACGGCAAACTCCGGATCTCCTTTACCGACAATCGCAATCCGCAATTGCGGAAACTCCGAAACCAAAGGTGCTGCGGCATGAATTAACCGCTGCGTGCCATTGTCGGAATGTAACCGAGATACAAACAACAGTGTCTGCTGGGGATTAAGCTGGTTTATTTGCTGAAATTCGCGAAGCCGATTTGGCGACTGCAACCATGCGTCACGCGCCTTTTGAATCGGGACTTGATCGAGACTATTCAGAGCAACATAGCAGCGTTCGGCCGGCCATCCGAGTCGTTGTTGGTATTCGTTGGCGGTCGTTTGGTTATAGAACAGAGCGCAATTTGCCCATCGGCCAATACCTGAACGTGCTCGCAATCGCCACCACGTCTCTTGTTTGGAATAGCCATGCCCCCAGACCACCGTCCCCACGCCCTGCCAACGGGCTCGCAGCAGTGCGGGTAAAAACGAAAGGTACTGGATATTCCAGTTCATAACCAACACATCGGTGTGTCGACGAGATGCATACGTCCACTGGGGTTGGTGCCAATACATCGGAAACGGCCCCAGTTTTCGCCGCCACAGTGAAAATTCTTGACCGCGAAAACCTTCGGGAGGAACATTGGTTAATCCGGCCCGATTTCCATAAGCCAAAAACAAGTCAATTCCTGGCCTCTGAGCCAATTCACGAAAAACACTAACGCGGTATTTAGCCAACGAAGGTTCTTGGCATACAACGCGCAGCGGTTTTTGCTGCGCTCGCAACTGATCTAGCGTCAGCGCTTCTGCGGTCATGATCTCATTTCTCGCAGCTTGATCAGTTTTGCCGGATTACCACCGACAATCTCCCGCGGCCCCACGGACTTCACCACGACGGCTGCCGCGGCTATCACGGCATCGGCGCCAATTTCGATTCCTGGACCAATAAAAGCTTTGGCACACACCCAAGCTCCCCGCCGCACCGTAATCGGTTTCGCAATCAGGGGTAAATGGGCCAAAGTATAATCGTGTGTGGCAGCACATAAGTAAGCGTATTGGGAAACCATAACATTCATTTCAAGATGAATGGTCGCCACACTATAAAGATCCACATCCGGGCCAACTACAACCTGATCGTCCAATTGCAGATTCGGTGGATAGAACACACGAACCGAGTTGTATACGCGAACACCACGGCCAATTTTTGCGCCGAACATTCGGAGGATAAACCGTCGCCAAGCAAACGCAATCCGCGGGGTGGGGCGAAACAACAGCAACCAAACGATTCCCCAAACGGCTCGCAGCATTCGATTCTGCCACGATAAATTGCTGACAAATCGCGACAGGTCAGGCTGTGTATTCGGCGATTCTGAGTTTGATGGGGACGACATCAATGATTAAATTCAAGCAAAAGTTGTTTTTTGAACGAACGACTGTTTAGTATCGACTAAATCCAAAACCATTCAATATAGATTCGTGCTTTAATTAATTCGCAAATAAAATCAGGTCTTACGCCAGCTACAATGTACACTTTTTTCAAGCATTACGAGGCGTTCGTTTGCCCCGGAGTTTCTGAAGCAACGACATGGCCTTGCGCTTTGAATCCGCGCGAAACTGTTCCAGGCCGATCGCGATCCAGTCACCCAAATAGCGCCAACCGTATCGCCGCCAACTACTTCGCAAAATCCGACATCCGCGACGCCATTGACCGCGAGTGAGCATTCCGAACCCTAGTAGCCCTCGATTTTTGAGCAATTGTCGATCCACTGGGCCGCGCTGCGCTGGATCAATCCACCGCCAAACCGCTTTCCAATGTCGAATCTGATATCGCTTCTGCTTTGCAAACGACAAAGTCGTCCACAGTCCGCCCTCATGAAATCGATGCGCCGCCATGGCTTCGCCGAACCGACGAATTTTCCCATGTTGAGCCAACAAAATGGTCAGCGCTTTGTCGGCCATTTTTTGTTTCGCAACCCAGGGGGGAAATCCAGGAAAAGCCTCTCGTCGGAACAATAATGATCGGACCGCTACCGTCGATCCATACTTTACGTTCAACACATCTTGCAAATCGTAATCGCGATCCGGCTCTGGTTTGATTCGCAGCGAAGTAATTTTGCCGTTGGCATCCACCGCCAACATATTGGAATGGCAGGCCGAGAATTGGGGATTTGCTTCTAAGAAATCAACTTGTTTTTGAAGTTTATCACGGGAGAGCCAATAATCGTCGCCCTCCAAGGTTGCGATAAATGGTGCGCGACATTCGCGAATGGTTGCTTCTAAATTCTTGCCGCCGCGACCTATGTTCTTTTCGCGAATTAACGGGCGAATAATCTGCGGATATCGGGCGGCGTAATCCAACAACACCCGTCGCGTTCCATCGGTCGAACAATCTTCTCCAACCACGATTTCGATCACGCCGTCGAATTCTTGCTCAAGGATACTATCGAGTGCTTTACCAAGAAATTGCTCGTGGTTGTAGGTGATAATTGCCACACTAACTTTGGGAGTCATTTGTTCGCTACCACCTGCATCAACGTACGGAAATTTTGACAATTTTTTGAACCTACGGCATGGCCCATTCGTACCACCGGTTGCTATTTGCCATTAGGGCAGCCAACGTGAACGGCGCAACTTAAGATCTGATGAATTTAAATCGTTTTAATTGGGGTCCGACGACTTGGATCACTTCTCGAAACGAATCCATTCGCAACCAAAAATGCAGTCCAACGTAGACGCCAACGCTCACAACCGTCTGAATTAACAACTCGACAAAGACATTCATCGGCCAACTAACCACGGCAAGCCAGCCAATCACGGTCGCAAATACAGACAAGGCCAAATAGGGAAATGCGTCACAGACTTGTTTCCACGTTCCATATCCAAACAAACGATGAGAATAAAAGCCGCATACCGAAAAATTGATTACGAGCGCCACCACCTGTCCCCATAATATTGCCGTAACGCCATGGAATATCGTCAATGCCAACAAGACGGCTACGACTGATTTGCGAATCAGATGAAATCGCAACACCAAATCCGAGTGTCCGAGTGCTTGAAATGCGCTTTCATTGACGGCTTGGAGCGCAATGATGATTCCAGAGATACATAAAATCTGCAGATAGGGGGCACTCGGCAACCACTTGGTCCCTAACAAAACTTCGGTAAGCGGTTCCGCTGCAGCAACCAAAAAGCACATTAGAAATCCGATCGACATAGTGCCAAAGGAAATGGATTTTCTAATAACTCGTTGCACCTGACTGGGCTGATCTTTAATTCGCGACAATAATGGAAACGAAACCTGATTGACGGCCGTTAAATAATTCCCTACTGGAAGTTGTTGTAAAGAATGGGCACGATGGTAAAAACCAACTTCTTCCGCGGTGTAAACTTTGCCAATGACTGCGGCATAGAGATGTTGAAAAATCGCGTCGATAGAATTTGCTAAAAAAAGTCGGGACCCATAGGGCAACAACACGAGTAGTCGCTGGCCAGAAAAAGCCATTTTCGGACGCCAGGTAGACAAAATCCACAACACCATACTCCGCAATGCTTGCAATACGACTTGTTGACCTATCAAACTCCAAGCGCCAAAACCTTGAAACGCGAGGACCAAGCCCAATGTTCCTGAACCCAACGTTGCGATCCAATTGGCGATCAATAGCGATCGAAACTGTAGCCTTTTCGTCATTAAACAGGACTGCACGGTCCCAAATGCGGAAGCAAATACCGCAATTCCCAACATCCGCAATAAGTTTGTCAGTTCCACTCGCTGATAAAATTGGCTCACGCTCGGGGCTATCAGCCAAATCAAACCATAACAAACGGCGGCCGCCAACAAATTAAAATAGAACATGGACGAGGCATCGAGGTCATCCGTCTCCTGTTTCTGAATTAGGGCTTTGCCAAATCCGCCATCCGCAAAAAGGTTGGCCAAGGCAAGAAACAATGACAACATGGCCACTAAACCATATTCATTTGGCCCCAGCCAACGAGCCAAGATCAGGCCGATGATAAACTGGACCAGCAATTGTCCGAAACGAGACAAGAACGTCCACAGCAGTCCCCCAGCAGCCACATCGCGCATCCTCCGACCGGCTTGGGTTGGCTGAACGTTGTTATTATTTGCAGCTGACAAAAATGTTACCTAAGTTGACGACTTGGTGTTCGACCGGGCTGTCAGCAATCGATTTGTATTCACGTTTACCAATACGAGACCACTCGGGGCGCGGTAGACAAACGCTCAACGATCGCACTCGTGAAAAAAGCACGACAAACCGCGTTGTTCGACAATTTCAGCCACCGCCATAATAATGTTATCCGATAAAACCCCACGCCAATCATCATCGACTCGGCGCTGTTTGAATACGGAATAGGTGTCGGCCTGGTTTTGAGCGCGACTAGCGATCAAAAAATGGCGAGTCTGTTCAGTCATTGTCATACCGCAGAACTGAAATAGTCCCGAAACAACTTGCTCGGTCTCACCCAACAAGTCCTGATACCTGACTAATTGAAATTGTGTAGGGAATAACGTTGCAAATCGTAAAAAATTCTCCGCCACTTCGCACCATTTATCAAAACCATAAAATTCTTCAGCGCGACCTTGGTTCTTCGAAACCCCCGAACGCCATTCCTCGGAAAAATCCCATTCCGGCCGAAACTCTTTGGGCGAGACCTTCCAAGAAGCCAACGTAGCTAAGGGGTTCCGCACTAATCCAATGATTTTGATTTCTGGAACCTGCTGCAAGATGTGTTCTAAAATATGGTGATATCGCACTTCCTTATAGACGATGTGCTCAGCTTGACTCTGCTTTGAAAATCGCGGAACGATCCCGGCTTCGACGGCCGACTTTTGATCCAAAAAATCATCTTCGCGTTCGGCAATCAACTTGAAGAAGTTTAAGACCTCATCGCGACTCGAATGCGGCGTTAAAAAATCTTTGAACGCGTACGAAAACAAAGGTTGGTACTTATAAATCACCGACGGTGAACTGTTAAAGATTTGGCCCAGCCAGGTTGACCCGCTGCGTGGTACACTGTGGATTGCGACCAGACTCATTCAACAACCTCGCCCATAAGAATCAGTTGTTGCATTTGTTCTGGAGAATTAAACATCATGACATCCAAGATTGACAAACCGGGTACAAAGTCATGTTTTCCTTGATGGTAAGCCGCTAAATGGGGTGCTATAAATCGCAATTTACAATTGATCTCTCTAAAATCCGCAGGTGCATACAGTTCGCGGCCACCCGGTGGATTGATATACATCGTCGCATGTTCTTGGCGACAGATGTCAACAATTCGATCAGCTCCTTTGAGTGTTTGATTATCGTAATCAGCCGAGGTGTCCACAAGCATTCGCGACAATCCGGCATAAGCCAGTGCTTCACGAACACTCGACTTGGCCAGTTCACCAATCGTGCGATGTTGTCGGTCTAGAAGATGCTCCAGCCAAACGATCGCAGCTTCATAATGGGGCGCTTTGCGGTAAAGATTTTGAATCGTCCCCATTAATTTTCGACGCCATTCCGATTGGGCCACGATTTCGATCTCATTGATCAATCGATTTTGGCTTGCGCCAACTAACGGCACGCTAAACAGCCAATCACTGCCATCTTTTAGTAGTCGATTGCGATTGACCCAGCCGCGCATTATAAACTGAACGTCATCTAAAAAAACAAACTTGTCGACTGCGGCGATTAGTTGAAAATATCCCAGATATGGCAACACATAAGGTTGCATGATTGCCAGTTTCATTGCGACAAGCCTCGCCGCACACCGGCAATCACTCGTTCAATCGCAGTCGACGTCATTTGAGCGCTTAATGGCAAACATAACACCCGTCGACTAACATCAGCACAAACGGGCGTTGACTCGTCCGTCCCACCAAACAAACCCGCCAACGAAGGGTAGAAATATCGACGGGTAAAAATTTTAGCCTCTTCCAATGTTTGTTTGAGACGCAACAGAACCGACTCGCTGGGTAACACAATCGGATAGTAGGCAAAATTATGCTGCGTTTCAGCGCGAACCACCGGTCTTTGAATTGGCCATTGTTCGTCGTCAAATGCTTGGTCGTACCTCGCAAAAATGGCTTGACGTGCCGCTAAAATTTGAGCAATCAAGGGCAAAACACTGAGTCCGATCGCCGCGTGAATTTCCGTCATTTTTGCGTTGGTACCGACGCCATGAAACGCCTCCGGTCCATTATGTCCAAACCGCCGCATCCATTCGAGTTTGGCAAGTGCTGCGGCATTTGAACCGGCCATCAATCCACCTTCGGCCGTATGAAACAACTTCGTGGCATGCAGGCTGACCATCGACAAGTCGCCCCATTCCAAAATGCTTCGGCCTCGATAGCGAACTCCAAAGGCATGGGCCGCATCGTAAATCACGGCCAGGCCATGTCGTTGTGCGATTTTCTCAATCGCTTCGACATCACATGGATTGCCGTAAACGTGCGTCGCCAGAATGGCTTCGCTGCGTGGAGTAATCGCAGCCTCGATGGCTGGTGGTGAAATCGTCAAGGTGTCCGGTTCGATATCCGCAAAAACAATCGGCAATTTATCCCATAAAGGACAACTGGTCGTCGCCACATAAGAAAACGGGGTGGTCACGATCTCGCCTTGAATGCCCAAGGCCTGAAAAGCTAAATGCAGGCCCAAGGCGCCGTTGGTCACCAAATGGATTGGCGCCATTCCTAAAAATTCGGCCAACCGTTGTTCAAGCTCGCGGACCAATGGACCTTGGTTGGTCCACAAATTTCGCTGCCAAACACCTTCCAGCAATCGCACAACTTCTGCCAATGGCGGCAAAAATGGCTCGGTTACATGTATTGGTGGTAAATCTTTCGACGATGCGTTGCTCATTTCACCAACTGTCTTAAATAGTCACCGTAACCGCTCTTGGCGTATTTATCCGCCAGCCGCAACAATTGATCGCAATCAATAAACTTTCGATAATAAGCGACTTCTTCAATACAACCAATTTTGGTCCCTTGGCGTTCCTCAACCACACGTACGAACGTCGATGCATCGTTGAGCGAAGCGAATGTCCCCGTATCCAACCAAGCAATACCGCGATTGAAAACACCGACTTTTAACTGGTCGCGCCGCAAATACTCTTTATTGACATCGGTAATCTCGTATTCTCCGCGGGCCGAAGGCTTTAACGATTTGGCAATCGAGACCACTTGATTGTCGTAAAAATACAAACCCGGTACCGCATAATTCGACTTGGGTCGCTCCGGCTTTTCCTCTAACGAAACAACCTTCTTCTCGGCGTCAAACTCGACCACTCCGTAGCGTTGGGGATCGGTTACGGGTTGCGCAAACACCACGGCACCTTGGGGATTCGAATGTTTGCGTACGAGTTCACCAAAACCAGCACCGTAAAAAATATTGTCGCCCAAAATCAGGGCAACCGAATCATCGCCAATAAACTGCTCGCCAATAACAAACGCTTGAGCCAATCCATTGGGAATCGGTTGTTCGGCATATTGGAATTTACAACCTAACTGGCTGCCATCACCCAGCAATCGCCAGAAGCCAGGCAAATCAACTGGAGTCGAAATGATCAGGATCTCTCGAATTTCAGCCAACATCAAAACCGAAAGCGGATAATAAATCATCGGCTTGTCATAAACCGGAATTAGCTGCTTTGAGATGGCCAGTGTAATCGGATGTAAACGCGTGCCCGAGCCGCCCGCTAAAATGATGCCTTTCATCTGAGTTCATTCTCCAAGATTGCCATGATTTGTCGCGACGCCGTTCCATTGCCAAATGGATTTGCGAGTTGAGATCGACTTTGATATTCTTCCAAATCGTCGAGCAGTCGACTTGCTTCGGCCGTAATCGATTCAACCGAAGTCCCCACCAAACGACTCGTCCCGGCGATGACGCCTTCGGGACGCTCCGTCGTTTCTCGCATGATCAAAACCGGTTTACCCAATGATGGAGCTTCCTCTTGCACACCGCCCGAATCACTGAGCAAAAAGTAACACCGCGACATCAACCACACAAAATCTTCATAACCGGCCGGCTCAACCAGCGCAATTCGCGGATGATTGGCCAACAATCGATTTACTGGCTCGCGAACATTTGGATTAAGGTGAACGGGGTACAACAGCCCCAGATCAGGATGGCGTTCGACAAGTTTTAATAACGATTCACATATCGCCGCAAATCCCGAACCGAATGACTCGCGCCGATGTCCCGTTACTAAAATCCAACGGGCAGTCTCTGATTCCAGGTAATGTTTGGAAAAATCTTTCGGAATATTTAGTCGCTGGCAAACTTCATGGGGCAGCATTCCTCGCCTTTGGTTCTTTTCCCGAATCCACAACAGCGAATCGATTACGGTATTACCCGTAACGTGAATTGTTTTAGCATCCATTCCTTCGCGCAACAGATTCTCGCGACTAAGTTCGGTTGGGGCAAAAGACCAACGTGCTAAAGGTGACGTCAGTCGGCGATTCATTTCTTCGGGCCAGGGTGAATCCATCCGATGTGTGCGCAAACCGGCCTCGACGTGAGCAACCGGTATCCGCTCGTAGGCGGCTGCTAACGCGGCACACAAGACAGTGGTGGTGTCGCCCTGAACGATCACCGCAGACGGTCGATGTGCCGCCAAATGTTGGGCGACTGCCAGAATCGCTCGCGAGGTTAATTCTGGCAACGTTTGATTGGCCTGCATCAACCCTAAATCATATTGCGGCTTCAGATCAAAAGCCGCAAACGCTTGGTCGAGCATCTGTCGATGTTGTCCGGTCGACAGAAAATAAGGTTCCAGCTCTGACGACAACTTCAAGGCGCGAAATACGGGAGCCAACTTAATTACTTCGGGCCTTGTCCCGCACACTAATGCCACTTGTTTACGCTGACTCATGATGCGGTGCCCAAACGTTCCAATCGATAATCGCCGGACAAAATGCGTTGCCACCACAGTTGATTATCGAGATACCACTGGACGGTTTTGCGGAATCCAGTTTCGAAGTTTTCTTGTGGTTGCCAGCTTAATTCTTGTTGAATCTTGTTGGAGTTGATTGCATACCGCAAATCGTGACCGGGTCGGTCCGCAACGAACTTGATCAGTTGTTCATAACGAATGATTGGTTGGCCCGCGGCATCTCGTTTATCGGCCAATGCGGGGTTGGCAGTCGCGGGCTGCAATTGATCGAGTATTTCGCAGAGCTTTTTGACTAAATCAATGTTGCGCCGCTCGTTGTTGCCGCCAATATTATAAGTTTGGCCCACCCGACCTTGCATAATGACTTGATACAAGGCCTTGACGTGATCCTCGACATATAACCAATCGCGGATGTTCTCGCCTTTGCCATAGACCGGAATCGAATCTCCCCGCAGCGCCTTTAAAATCACAACCGGAATTAGTTTTTCCGGAAACTGATAGGGTCCGTAATTATTGGAACAATTGGTTATCAACACTGGCAAGCCAAACGTATCCGCCCAGGCTCGAGCCAGATGATCGGAACTGGCCTTGCTGGCAGAATAGGGTGAATGCGGATCGTAGGCGGTCGTCTCGGTAAACGCAGGATCAGATAACGAAAGTGAGCCATAGACTTCGTCGGTTGAGACGTGTAGGAATCGAAAACTGGATTGTTGTTCGGTTGTCAGCGATGCCAGTTGTCGCCGCGCCGCCTGTAACAAATTCATCGTTCCGACGACATTGGTTTGGATAAATGCGTCGGGGCCATCGATCGATCGGTCGACGTGAGACTCGGCGGCCAAATGCATAACATACTGGGGTGTAAATTCATCGAAAACGCTGCGCACGGCTTCGGCGTCCGTGATGTCAACTTGCCGGAATTGATAACGCTGGTGGTTTTGAATAGCCTGCAGCGATTCCAAATTTCCGGCATAAGTCAGCTTGTCGATATTGATGACTCGGTGCGGTGCGGCTTGGATCAAGTAATGCACGAGATTGCTGCCGATAAAGCCCGCGCCGCCGGTCACGAGAATGGTCGATGAATTCATGAGTTGAAAATTGCCGTTTCGAATCTGTAAGTATTGCGCTGACTATTTTTTGTCGAGTGGTAATCGATCAATCATACCATTCTAATTGATCGTCGCTAAATCAATGAATCCTGATCGCTTAAACTTCTTGGAACAACTGGTGAAATTTTTGATAAGAAGCCGACAAATCAAACTCTCGCTCAGCCAAGCGTCTCGCGTTCTGGCCGGCTTGTATCACCAATTCGGGTTGCTCCAATAAGCTACGAATGGCCGCGGCTAACGGTTCTGCCGATTCTTCCGACACTACTTGGCCGGCTTGGGCATGCTCCACCATTCGAGCAAGTTCACTTGAGGCAGCCGCCACAACGAGCGACATCGTTCCCGAGGCCAATACTCCATAAATTTTGCTGGGCATCAAGCAATGAGTAATCCGCTGATCGAGGAATACCAAATGGAGATCTGCGGCACTGAGGCTGGTCGCAAGTTCCGATTTTGGTTGGTATTCCAACATTTCAACTTGTGTCAGTTTTCTACGTTGAATTTCATCTCCCAGCCAATTTGCTGCGGCACCACCGCCGATTAATACAAACTGCAGTCGCGGTTCGTCGCGCAATAACTCCATCGCACCCAACAATTGGGTCCAAGGTTGACTCATTCCTAAATTGCCAGAATACATCACCACAAATTTTTCTTGCCAACCCCGTTTCATTCGCAAGGCGTTTTCATGTTTGATTGGATACACCGCGGCGGTGTCAATCCAATTGGGAATGCAGCGTATTTTTTCGGCGGGTATTTGTTTGCGAATCAAGTGTTGTTGCATATCTTGACTCAACACCACTACATACTGTGCACGGCGATAAATGCCATAAAACCAACTGTCGAGCAATCGTGTTAGCCAGCCATCTCGCAGTTTACCGAGTGCAACGGCCACATCGGGGTAGATGTCTTGTAAGTAACAAATGAGCCGAGCGCCGCGAATGACTTGCACAGCCCGGCCTAATAAACAAAGTATTGGGGGATCCGTTTCGACAATGACCACATCCGGACGTCGCGTGGTAAAAGCGCACCAAGTGGCGCTGAGCAAAAACGTCACCATATTAATAACGCGTCCGACAAACGACGCTTTGTTAAATCTTGTATGCCATACGCGGAGTATAGACACACCGTGTCGGTCCCGGATCACTCGGTCGCCTTGGGCCGCAGCAACTTGCGTCTGTACCGGGTGGCCGCAGATCACCGTCACGTCATGCTCATCAGCCAATCGTTCGCAAAGCTCGGTGAGCAATTGCCCAGTTGCCTCAACATCGGGCCAATACGAACGGTTAATAAATAGTAATTTTTTACGCACAAGAATTAGGGCAAACGTCAGTTGTTGGGCTGGCTAAAGTGGCTCAATGGTTGCCGACGACTGTGGCCTGGGCCTACCGGTAAACGCGAGGCACCACGATAAAATCGATTAAAAACCAATGCCGAAATATTTAAACCCTAAATCACTCAATCCCGACCGCTTGAGAATATTTCGGCCATCAAAAACAAAGGCCGGTTTTTTCATTGAGGTATGAATGGTTTGAAAGTCGACTGTTTTGAACTCGTCCCATTCGGTTAAGACGGCAATGGCATGAGCCTCGCGGGCAGCTTCGGCGCTCGAACCAACGACTTCGACGTTTTCTCGCAACAGTTTCTCGTTCGATTCAGTTAAGCGTCCGTCCGCGCCCAACATAACCTCGCGCAGATCCGCCAAGACCTGTTCTTTGGTGACGCGCGGATCAAAGATCGATAGTTTGGCACGTTCTTCCAATAGATCGCGGCATACATAAATCGCGGCC
>JBGSMY010000172.1:0-37288 GCA_041739975.1 Pirellulaceae bacterium | reverse complement strand
AGCGGCTGCGATAAAATCATCGAATACGTTTTGTTTATTGGTTTTCGTACCTGCCTGATGCCATTTCTTTCCATATTCCCCGCCCCCCCGCAAATTGGGAACGGCTAAAACTCCACCCATTTCCATCCATTGCAGCCGACTCACAGAAAAAGCCGGTGTCAAAGAAATATTGAATCCACCATAACCGTACAGCAACGTTGGATTCTGGCCATTTAGCTCCAATCCTTTGCGGTGAGCAATAAACATGGGAACGCGAGTGCCATCTTTGCTTTGATAAAATACTTGGGTCACTTGATAGTCGTTCGGCTGAAATGACAACTTCAACTCCCTGAGTCGTGTCGTTTCTCCATTGGTTAAATCTAACCGGTAAGTGTCCGCGGGTTGATTAAAACTGGCAAACGAAAAAAATGTTTCGCGGTCATCTTGGCGACCATCAAATCCACTCGCGGTACCAATACCTGGCAATTTCACTTCGCGAATCAACTGGCCATTTAAGTCAAACATCTTTACCACCGTGGTGGCATCTTTTAGGTATTCAGCGATTAATGAATTCCCAATCAGGCTGCATTCGACTAAAGTCTCGGTCGATTCAGGAATGATGACTTGGGGTTTCACCGGTGCCACTTGAGCCACATCCAAAACTAACACACCGCGACTGGGGGCATCTAGATCGGACTTAAAATATAAACGACTACCGTCATTGCCCACGAAAGTGTATTCGTTTTCGAAATGATCGATCAGCGTCACTAACGGCTGATTGGCTTTCGATAGATCGCGATAAAGAATTCGGTAGCGGTCGTCAGTTCCCACCCACACGGTAACAATCAAATATCGCCCATCATCGGTTACAACGGTTTGATAGCCCCATTCCGGATGTTCGGCATCGGCATGCACGAGTTCATCGCGATCCTGTGCATCTCCCAAGCGGTGGAAGAAAATTTTCTGATTGAGATTCGTCGACTGAAAAGCCTGACCGGCGACGGGGGCATCATAACGGCAATAGTAAAAACCGCTGCCATCAGCGACCCAGGCCACACTGGAAAATTTCGACCAGCGGATTTCATCTTCCAGAATTGTTTGATCTTGAGAACGAATCACCCGCCATGTCGTCCAATCCGAGCCAGCCTCGGCCACTCCATACACGACATGGTCGCCATTGGGACTGGGAACAAATCCCGAGAGCGCAACCGTACCATCGGCCGACCAAGTGTTGGGGTCAATAAAAACCTGCGCCGGTCCATCCCAATTCTGTTGGCGATACACCACATTTTGGTTTTGCAATCCATCGTTCTTGGCGAAAAAATAATGCTTGCCGGCTCGTTGGGGTGGCAAGTACTTTTCGAAATTCCATAGTTGAGTCAATCGCCGTTGAATTGCCTCGCGGTGTGGAAGTGATTGCAGATATCCGAACGTAACCTGATTTTGTGCGGTCACCCAATCCGCCACATCTTTGGATTCGCGGACGTCATCTTCTAGCCAACGGTATGGATCAGCGACCGTCGTACCGAAGAATTCATCGGTTTGCGGAACCGTTTTTGTCTCGGGATACTTCATTTCGTCTTGGCTCTTTTCCACGCTGTCAGTTCGTTGTCCCCCGCTGTCAGTTCGTTGGCTTTGTTGACAAGTTACTGCCCAAGATATGCTTGTGGCGGGACCCAATAAGACACTGAATACTATTGTTGCAATCCACAATGATCGGTCGAACATACCTTTTTCCAATCGAATTGACATTCAAGCTTTGCCTTAAACACCAGCGCCCAATGCTGCAGTCGAAGCTGCAGTCGAGCGATTTTCTATCTGATTCTAAAGGAATCGGCCGCTCGTCAATACGGGGCAACCGTTGCCAGCCATTCGGAAACTTCGCCAGTACTGGCTGTCCAATGACCGCCGCTCTAGTCGGCAACAAAGCCGACAGAATGAATGATCTCGGCGATCCGTTCTTTTTTAATGGTGCCTGTCACAGTAACTTGACCCGGCTCTAATTCAACCTTAACACTTTGTACCTGCGGATCTTTTCTTAGTGCAGTTTCAAGCTTATCGACGCACGATTGACAATGCATACCAGAGACTGCCAAGGTAATGACTGGGCCCGCTGCATTCGTGCTCTTAGCTTGGGGAGTCCACCAACGTTTAATTCGCTCCCAAGCAAACCAAGCGATTAATCCGAGTAGTATTACTGACGATGCCGTTGAGAGCCAATTCATGGCCAGCAGGTGATCGTGGTGGTGTGCATGTGACTTTGCGACTATGGCTAATAAAGAATCGCCAAACCAATATTCAAATAGCAACCCAAAACCAAAGCTACCTCCAACAATGGTTACCAAATAAATAACCAAATGTCTGACACCAAATTTGCTGTAGATAGCGCCAAGGGTTGTCACATTAGTCGACGGGCCAGCCATTAAAAACACAAAAGCAGCAGCTGGCGAAAATCCAATTTGAATCAGCGCGGCGGCAATCGGAACGGAAGCCGTGGCACACACGTATAGTGGCAGGGAAATTACCAACACGATCGCCATGTTCGTCCAGGTACCCCACTGGCGTATCGGACCGACCAATTCGCTGGGGCCGCTCCAATTTAGAAAAGCCGATACCAGGATTCTAATAACAAGCCAGCCCCAAATCGAACGCAAGATCTCCAAAGCGTGCGTTACCGCATCCGACCATCGCCTGGGTCTTGGTCTAATCGTTTTGGAAGTTTGAACGATCGGTAGGCCACCGGCAACGACCGGCAAATTCAGCCCAGGCCCAGGTGAGGCAATTGGCCTAGGTGCCGAAAATTTTTCAGTCAACCATCCGCCGACGATTCCCGTGACCAGCGCCGAGAACATCTTAAAGAATGCAAAGGGCCATCCCAAGAATGCGGCGCTTACCAAAATTGAATCAACACCCGTTTGCGGAGTGGCAATTAAAAATCCCATGGCCGCCCCATCACTGGCACCTTCTTTTTTTAAGCCAATGCCTGCGGGAATCACGCCACAAGAACAAAGCGGGAGTGGGATACCGAACAAAACTGCCTGCACCACTCCTCGCATTCCTTGAAAATGGCGACGAATCCAATGAGGTGGCAGGATTACATGCATTAGCCCTGCGAGGATCATTCCCAATAACAACCACGGCGCCAACTCACCGATTGTCAGCCACAACTGTTGTAACACTG
This sequence comes from Pirellulaceae bacterium, assembly GCA_041739975.1. GTDB lineage: Bacteria > Planctomycetota > Planctomycetia > Pirellulales > Pirellulaceae > BJ22. The sequence continues at coordinate 34,128 of JBGSMY010000172.1, read as the reverse complement.
ATCCCCTCTTAGACTTTCGTCAGTCCGCGTTCGAGAACGGCAAGCTCAACACCCAGTACCGCTTTCGCCAAGTCGTTTAACGCTTCCGACGAACCTGTGAAATGCATTGTGCGATGTACATGCGTGTAAGACTCCGTTGGGGCCAAGGCCAGAGCCGGACTTAAGGTCTCAAGTTCAAAGAACGGTCCCAAACATTGCCCGGAGTCGTTGGGCCCGTCGTTATAACTATTGACGACATCTCCACCAAACGGATCGGTCTGATGGTGCCAACGGCTATTGGTATAACCATGAGGAGCGTGTGTTGGCAAATCAAAATGCACCACGGTAAACAACTGCCGGCTGGGAGTCCAACTGGCCATAATCGGACGGGCCCGCGCGGCGCTAATCCCGATCTTGCTGCGTAGGCGTCCATCACCACTGAACAGGACCAAATTCGCATCATTGCAAACATTTAAACGATCAGCCTCGGGCATTCCAAAATAGTCAGCGCGGACAATTTCGCCGAGCTGGTCGACTGTGCCGGGTCGAAATGGAATGGCAATGGTTGCGTCGTCAGCTGGATGGCATAGCGTCAAAATCCAAATGGCCAACAAACCATGTTGCGATTGCCAAAGATTGTCGCCTCGATTAGTGACGCAATTCTCGCTGGCATGAGCCACCCATTCGAGTCCTTGCGGTAGCGAGCTCAAATCAAGCGCCTGACAAATCGCTTGCTCTCGCAACAATCGAACCCAACGATCCACGTGAACATCAAAGGTAAAATCAGCATAGTTGGTTAACCGCGAATGGGCTTGAAATCGCAGCGCGTCGGACAATTGCTCAACACATTGAAACGGTTGAGTATCAATCAGCGGTGGCGTCCGCCAATTCACGAAATCGAATTCACTCAGCGGCGGGAAAAAGAGCCCAAACTGACCGCCCTCGGGTGCTAACCAAAATCGATCTTCGCCGCCATACAGATTGATCTGTTGATCGGAACGGTTCGTCGCCACAACGCGATAGTTGATCCAACCGTTACTCGGTCCACTGGCTCCGCACACGCTGGAAGTCATCGTGCGACCTTGATAGTCGGGAACGACGGCGATTTGAGGGCCGCCATCTTCTCCCAAAACAATCGTATCTACGTAGTTACGCAGAAACTCGATGTCTTGTCCAAAATTTTTTGCGTTCATCACCGATCCGCATAGACCCGGGTACTTTCCTCTTTGGTGATGTTAATTTCACGGCCATCGGTTTGCAAGTTGGCGGACACGCGATGTTCACCCGGTTGAGTTCCCAAACCCACGATTTGAACCTGAACTTCCTCACCCGGATTCAAACTGGCAATTGGTGTAAATACGATGCGTTGGCCTTGAATTTCGCCCGCAGCCGCTCCGGATGAATTCGTCGGGCGAACACCATTGGCGAATTCCACCATCAAACGAATATTGGCAGCAGGTTTGGTACCTTGATTGACAATTTTCACTTGATATCGGGTCTCACTGCCAATTTCAATATGGTCATCCAGGTCATCAATTTCAAAATAAACATCAACTAAATGCTCGACGGCCAGAGCATGTGTCAATGCTTCTTTTTGTTGTAAATCGGCTACGGCTTGAAACTCGATATCCTGTGGACCGGTTTCTATCGGCAATGTATCGAGCTGAACACTTGCCGATTGGGTCGGCTTGAGTTCCGGCAAACTCCAATAGACTGCGTGTGAACGCGGATCGTATTGACCTTGATTATTGGCGGACACAAATTTGAGCCCACGTGGTAATTTAGCAATCAAGTCAACATTGGTGGCCGCCGCTGTCCCCTGGTTGGCGACCTGGAATCGATGTGAGGTATCGCGCTTCAGGAATCGGCTACGAGGCCCATCACTGGTTACCTTCAACTGCGGAGCAATCACTTCCATATCAATTTCGTGTTTGGCAGCGGCAACGCCGGTTCCAACCGCTTGTACCAAATTGCGGAACTGACCTACCTGGGCCGCTTGTAGCGTCAATTGAATGCGTTTGCTTTGACCGGGTCCCAGCGTTCCAACAGCATATTCCAATTCGCGAAAGTTGTCGGAGTATTTCAGTTGTGGCGGTACGTTTTCTTGGATTAAAACATCGCGAGCCACACCCGTGCCTTTGTTGTGAACCGTAATGTCCAGCATTACGTTTTGCCCAAGCAGCGATTGCAGCGGCCCCGAATGCTCGATGGCCAAGATCGGTTCAGTGACTGTTGAACGGACTGCCGCCCGAGTTGCAAATGTTACTTGGGCAACCGATCCGATTTCGCCGGCGCGTGTTGGCCGCAAATTGAGTTGTATTGTTTTTTCTTCGCCCGGTTTTAATGTGCCGAGTTGCCACATGAGATGATTGCTGCTGGCATTAGCGGTAGGTTGCGGCGTTGCGTTGACAAATTGCGTGTTCGATGGAACTTGATCGTGTACGGTAACGTCTTCGGCCGGCACTCGCCCCGTGTTGCGAACAACGATTGAGAAAGCCGCAACTTGGTTCACTTGGATTTCGGGGGGGGCAATTTTTTCGATTGCAATCGTCGGCACTTGCATGCCCTCGAGTTGCCGATCTCCGGGAGTCGGCAAAGTTGCAGCGACCGTTCGCGCCGTGCCAGCTAAGTTATTCGCCGGACTGCCTGGCGGGTTGGAGGCGATTGGCAAACGTGAATTGGCCATCGGCAAACCACCGGGATTACTCGCGGGGTTACTTTGATTTGCACCGGAAAAATTGTTGTTTAAATTACCCGCCGTGGTGTTGGGGAAACCACCGTTTGTCGGAGTTTGAATACTACCGCCTGGATTCTGTGTAAATGCATCCGTTGCTTTAGCCGGGTTTTGGGTGTTGTTGACAATTGAGTTTTGCCCAGTGGCCGGTGGTTGCAATGAAGAGCCTAAGGGTGTTTGTGTGGCTAACGTATTGAGCCCTGGCGATGTACCAGGCAATGGATTCTGGTTTGGATTCAGATTCGGTGTCGCTGGGGGATTGGTGCTGGGATTGCCAAATCGATTGTCGGATTTGGGAGCAATATTGATCATCGGCGTATTGTCGTCCAACGGCCGATTAGGCGAAGAAACAACTGGAGAATTGCCTGCCCCGGTTTGATTGACAGGGTTAGTCGGCGGTCGCGCTGTGGGTTCACTTTGCGTGGCTTGGGCGTTAAACGAACCTCCATTTCCAACTGGGGGCAAAGGGTTGCCAGAAAATTTTTGGTTGGGGGTGGTCGCTTGACCGGAATCGGAGGGACTCGATGTCGATTTCGCTTGAATTGATGGTTGAGAATCTGTCCCCGAAACCAGTGGTGTGTTGTTGCCGGTTATTTGTTGGGCCAGCCCAATCGTCGACGGCGCCGCAGAGGGTTTGTTGGTCTCTAACTGAAAATTATTTCCGCTTGTACCAAAATTCTGCTGCGCATCGGTGGATGGAACAGTGCGCAGTGGCAGGGTCGTTTCATCTTTTTTGTTTGGCGATTGAGCTGGTGGCGGTTGCACGTTCGTCGTGGAGTTTTCGGGCAATTGTTTTTCGGGTGATTGCTTTTCGGGCAATTTCGAGTTGGACTGAAATGGGGCAAACTCACCAGCGCGTGAACTGCCAGGACTTGCCGGCGGTTGATTGGCCGGAATCGTGGACGGGTTTGTTTTGGGCAGCGTTAGTTGAGATTGCGAATTTGGCGTTGACTCAACCAATGGTTCATTGTTGTCCGCTGGGGGGGTCTTGGATTGTCCGGACGGACTAAATTGACTGTTCGTGGGATTTGGATTATTGGGCGTGCCGGACGGTTGTTGCGGTTCACTATTGATCGAAGTCTGATTGTTGACGATTTTCGCTACATTCACGGTATTACGTTCACCGCCAGCCGAGCCGTCCAGTAAAGCGTTCTTTAAGTTTGCCTCGCCGTTTGTTTCGATTTCGGCAGAAACGGCTTGTTCGGCACCGTCGTTGCTGGCCAGTAAAGCAGCAGGATCATCGCTTTTTTTACCTCCGCTAAGCGATTGAAAAACGGCAAAAGTCCCAAGAACGGCAAACAATCCGATAGCGGCAGCGCGGCTCGCAAAAGCGCGATTGAAACCAAACGACTTAACATCGCGGATTTCGTTGGATTCCGTATTTTCCGATGAAGTGTTGTTTTCTGACATAGCCTGGGCGCCAAGGGTTGATCGCAACTTAACCGACTTCCACTACGACTCATAGCAAAATAGGCAATTGGAAGACAAGATCAGTTCCAATGGGCAAAAAGTCGTAAACTCTCTAGACAGCCCAGACTCAATCCCGAATTTCAGATTTTGCGTTTTTTCAATCCTTGGGGCAAACCCCACTCGGAATTCAGAAAAGGACCCTTGTTTCGCAAGATTCACAATCAAAAGTCGGTTAACGAAAAATATTTAGGCTTGTCTTCAGCGGATTATCGATAGACTGGCCAGAATTTTTGGCGGGGGTCGTCGTCGTAACCTACTCATTGCTCCAGGATCCTTCAACAAAGAACGATTCGTCGTCGTTGAATGGAATCACATTTTCGTCAAATAATTTCGCCTTAATTTCGTATCAAGGATTACCTCGTGCAACTCAGCAAATCGTCTCTAGGTTCTGTTTTTTTCATTTTTGGACTGGATTGCCGCGATCAGTGCCTTTATGGGCGCATCGAGTCCGGCTAAACCGATCTCCGTTTCCTGTGTGGTCGAACTGGTCTACGAATTTCGAGCTCAAGATGGAACTTTGTTGCGGACGGAGTCGTATCTCAAGGATTTCGCGGTCACCCAGGAATCCGGATTTGTTGACGACTACTCGACACCAACACGGTTTAAAGAATTCGCGGCAAATCTGGAAGTCGTTGGTCGCGAGATCACCGTAAACATAAGTTGGTTTAGCGATGTCAGCACTTTCGATTCGGTAGACCTCAACACTTCATTGGTGCTGGAACTTGCTGAACGGCGAGGCCGAATATCAGGAAGTCAACGATTTTCTAATTCAGCCGGTCATAGTACTGTCTCGTACAACCTCGTAGGCGTCCGGAAGTAATTTAACCGCCGGTGAAACAGCCGATACGGCGCTCACGAAAAAAACGAATCCCCCACAGGCATCCCAAGACTTTGGCGATGCCTGTGTTCGTTTAGAAATTGTGTTCGTTTAGAACTGATACCTGTGATTGTTGAGAATTGACGCCTGGAATCGTTTAAAACTGACGCCTTTATATTCGCTTAGCACTCCGGCGATAAGCCCTTTTGAACAAAAATGCGTCGATTTTGGTCCGATCGGTTTGACGATTTCTAAAAGTTTTTATTGGACCCGTTAGTGGTGGAAATTTGATGAAAGGTGTGAAGTTTGGCAACCTCGTGGATCGGACAAGGGCTTGGTTTCGCCCGAACGATGCGAATAATTTTCTCAATCCAAAACGCGGAAGCAAAAATTAAGTGGTCGCTAATTAGCTGGATTATTCATTTGGACTTTAATTTATTTTGAAAACTGCCAAACTAAGTGCGGAAAGTTTCGGGGATAAAAAAAACGAAGGGTTCCCGCTCGCCGCAACAGGAACCCTTCTCTAGTTGGCTGTCCGAAACTCGGAATTAGATTCCTTCGTTCGGAGACCCACAGCCATTAGTGGTATCGGACGAACTCCGGCGGTGACTAAAAAATTTATTGGCGCCTGCGCCAGCAGTCATAACCGTTACAGTCATAGCCCCGCAATCGGGCTTGATTAAGGGCCTTTTGTTCGAGGAGCATCGCAATCCTATGAGTAATGCCATGAATCAATCGGAATCGAATTTAAATTTTGAGTCTGCCAAGTCATGTCTATTGGCGTTAGAAGATGGCACGGTTTATTCCGGTTTGGCGTTTGGCGCAATCGGCACAACCTTTGGCGAAGTCGTATTTAATACTTCGATGACTGGTTATCAAGAGATTCTGACCGACCCCAGTTATTGTGGTCAGATCATTGTGATGACCTATCCGGAAATCGGGAATTACGGATTTAACGATGAGGACTTGGAAAGCCGAACACCTTATCTGGCCGGGTTTGTTGTTCGCAATGCCAGTCCAATCGCCAGTAATTTTCGCTCGATCGGCCGTTTGGACGAATTTTTGAAACGTCACAATATCGTTTCGATTTCGGATATCGACACCCGCGCCGTGGTCCGGCGAATTCGTGATTGTGGCGCCATGAAAGGCGGGATATCTTCGGTAATCAGCGATCCCCAACAACTGGTTGCCCAGGTTCAACAAAGTCCCTCGATGTTGGGTCGCGATTTGGTGCGCGAAGTTTTGCCTAAACAACCTTTGAGCTGGGATCAGCGGCTCAGTAATTGGTGGCATTTGCCCGGTGATCGCCCCGATTATTCTCAACAACCTCAACCACACATCGTGGCGATGGATTTCGGAATGAAATGGAATATCGGTCGGCATTTGGTAGATCAAGGTTTTCGCGTAACTATCGTTCCAGGTACCACGTCAGCTGATGATATTTTGCAATTGCAACCCGATGGATTGTTTTTGTCGAATGGTCCCGGTGATCCAGAACCTTTGACCTATGCCATCGATACCATTCGCTCATTGATCGGCACAGTGCCTATTTTTGGAATTTGTTTGGGCCATCAATTGCTTGGATTGGCATGTGGCGCTAAGACATTCAAAATGAAATTTGGTCACCGCGGCGCTAATCAACCCGTCTTGAATTTGGCTTCCGGAAAAATTGAAATTACTTCGCAAAACCATGGTTTTGCCGTGTCCGACGAGGACCTGCCGGAATGTTTACAGGTCACCCACCGCCATCTCAACGATCAAACCGTTGCTGGGTTGCGACATCGTCAAGCTCCGGCGTTCAGCGTGCAGTATCACCCCGAAGCCTCTGCGGGACCGCACGACAGTCAATATCTATTTGACGAATTTCGCCAAATGGTCCATTTGCATTCACCCCGTTATTCCAACTCGGTGGGCTAAGTCTTTTGCAGCGAAAACAGTCGCTGCGCATTGTCGGTTGTCATCCGCGCAAAATCGTCTGGGGACTGACCGCGAGCGGCACTAATAACGTTGGCTGTATGGATCACTCGAGCTGGTTCGTTGGGCTTTTTACCGCGCATCGGCTCGGGAGATAAAAACGGCGAATCGGTCTCAACTAAAATGCGGTCGTCAGGAATTCGTTTGGCGATTTCTAGCAGATCAATCGATTTCTTAAATGTGACCATGCCAGCGAAACTAATATAAAGTCCGAGTTCCAGACAAAATTCAGCGGTTTCCCAGCTGCCGGTAAACGAATGCATAACGCCGCGCAGCGGCCCCACAGACGCCGCTATTTTTAGTTCGCGGACAACGTCTGCATCGCAATCTCGCGTGTGAATGACTACTGGCTTTTTGTTTTCTCGAGAAGCCGCCAAATGTCGATGAAACCAAGTGACCTGCATCTCAAAAGGGACATCTTGCCAATATCGATCAAGTCCTGTTTCTCCCCATGCAACCACCAAATCGTTTTGCCCCAGGGCCAAAATGTGTTGCCAATCCTCATCGCACGCGGCAAGTAAATGATTGGGGTGAATCCCAGCCGTGGCAAAGATTGCTGAATATTGCCGCGCTAACTCTAAACACTGCAGAGAACTTGCCAAATCTGTGGCTACTGCAATGACGGCGCTCACACCCGCCGCAGCGGCCCGCTGAATGACACCCGGCAAATCGTTTTGGAAATCGTCGTAACTGAGATGCGCATGTGTATCAATCAATTGCAAAACATTGGCTCCCGGAATAAAAAGGCGCTAAATATGAATCGTTCATCTGCTTTTTGCTGATCATCAATGGAATCAATAGATTTGACCAGGGGGTTTAAACAACAGAGAAACCTTTTAGATGACCAAGTTGTTTTTAGAATCAAATATATTTTTTAGATGTAACCGCAATCGCAAGTTTTTGCGAACTTCCGTCTTGGAAATTCGTTAACGTTTATACTTCGTTCAAGTCGCCAGTTTGAATCCACCCCAATCAAATCCCAATCGACGGCGGCTTTAGGGCGCCGCGAGCGGCCAATTGCGGACAATCGACAAAAAAAATTCAGCCAATTTTTAAGAATCGCCCCTTCATTTTGGAAATTGTGGCGGGTTCGTTTGAAAATACAAATTGCACCATTTCCCAAGTGTCGAGTTCGATTGGCTTAGGGCCTGCCAAACCCCAAAAACGGGGTGGCTCCGATGCTTCACCGATCAATAATGGGCGATTCATTAACAAAAACCCGTTAATTGGGGGGGGCCTTAGCGATTAAATGCGTCAAATTGAACAGTCAATGCTTTTTTATTGAAGTTCCTGGTACTTGTTTATTTGACTATCGCCAATTGGCGGGTACAGTGTTGGTGATGGGTTTATGTCGTTGTCAACCCCCCTAATTAGAAAATGGAATCGCTCGCCAGGAACCGAGAGCGGGCCCCAAGTGGGCTCACCAATTACAAAGGAATGCAGGAATGTTAGTACTTTCAAGAAAGAAAAACGAAAGCATCATCATCAACGATGACATTACAATTGTCGTCGTCGAAATCCGTGGCGACAAAGTACGGCTTGGTGTCGAAGCGCCCAAAGACGTAACGGTTCATCGTCAAGAAGTTTACGATGCAATTCGTCGCAGCAATGAAGCGATGGATCGTCCCAATACCTCTCCATTGCACGATCACGAATAGTCAATCGAGCCGGTTAAAGGCCAATATTTTTTAGTTTCGCATCGGCGTCCGCGCGATGGATTTTGCTTATTTTTGCATCGACTTGCGACAATCGGGTTGACTGACACGTTTGATTGCCGCCTTTTTATTTAGTTTAAATGCAATTGGACTCCAACTAGGCGTCACTGTCGCTCAAATCACCGTCATTGAGACATATCGATAAGACGCCAGTATCTATCTGACTCGACTTTTCGCGTTCCTGAATGTTGGCGACACATTTTGTTGGTCGGTCGACATCAACGCGACTTTTATTTCTGACACGAGTTTTTGGTTCGAGATTTTTTTAGGTGGGCTCCATTTTTCCGACGATTCCTTGTCCCGCCGTGTTTGCTGCCTTACTTAGTACACCGTTGGTCATTCCGAAGTTTGGACGCCACGAACTGTAACCAACCTGTCTGATTTAGATTTTCCGCTGGATAATCGACACGCCGAATGACGTGAAGCCGCCGTCGGTAAATCTCTAGGTCCTTGATTTGCCAATTTAGGGCCTACCCCCGGTACTTCAAAGCAGCCTTCTAACCTCGGTTTTGCCCGGATTGAAAAGATTGACTGCAAAAAAAAGGCCAAAAAACAGGCTGAGGCAGTACTTCAATCGAAAACTTGCCGGAATTTCGCCTATTCAATTCCAATATCGATATGATATCATTCGAATATCGCTCTGATACGGCGTTTTAAAAGTTGTTTTCGAGTCTTTTTTAAATGGAAAAGGTCTATATGAAGAACACGTTGGCCAAAGAAAAACCGATCGAAACGATCAATGGTTGGATAATGTTAGGCGTTTGTCTGGCGTTGTTAATTGGCACAATTGCTTTGTGGGCTTGGCTGATTCGCGAATCCGTGGCACTTCCGGAGGGCGCAATCATCAATCTGTGGTTGTTAGCCGGCTGCTTAGGTGCGTCATTGTTTACACTCACAATGCTCTGCGGATTTTTTACGCTTCAACCTAATGAGGGTCGAGCGTTGCTTTTGTTTGGCAGTTATGTCGGAACAGAACGGCGAAGCGGTTTTCATTGGACCAATCCGTTCATGACCAAAACGCGGATCTCGATGCGGGCCAGAAACTTCAATACCCCAAAACTAAAAGTCAACGACAAACGGGGTAATCCCATCGAAATCGGTGCGGTGGTCGTGTGGCGCGTGGCCGACTCGGCACAAGCGTTATTTGACGTCGATGATTACCAAGAGTTTGTCTCGGTGCAAAGTGAATCGGCCCTGCGATATTTGGCGAATCATTATGCGTATGACGATGGCGAAGAAGGTGAAGTAACCTTGCGTAGTGCTCAGGACGAAGTCGCTCACTTTTTGCAAGCCGAACTGCAAAATCGGCTGGTAACTGCCGGGGTGATTGTTGAAGAAGCCAAACTAGCGCACTTAGCATATGCTCAGGAAATTGCTCAAGCCATGCTGCGGCGGCAACAAGCCGAAGCGATCATTGCCGCGCGTCAAAAAATTGTTCACGGTGCGGTTTCAATGGTAGAAATGGCTTTGAGCGAATTGTCTCAACGCGATATCGTCAAACTGGATGACGAACGTAAAGCGACCATGGTAAGCAACTTGCTGGTCGTTCTCTGTAGTGAAAGCGAAGCTCAGCCTGTGATCAACGCCGGTTCGCTTTACTCCTAACTTTAACTTGGCGTTTGTCTCATTTTCCCATTAGCCGTTGCCGCGGTGACGCTGGTCACCGCGGTCCAAGGGTTGCGATATGTCTGACAATAAAAAAGCGTTTCCCTTGCGAGTCTCATCGGACCTATTTGAGGAAATCAAAGAATGGGCATCTCAAGAAATGCGCAGTGTAAACGGGCAAATCGAATTCCTTTTGCGACAAGCGGTCAATAAACGAAAACGTCGAGAAGACGAACCCCCATCCCAAGCAGATTCTCAAGCTGACCGCAAACGTTAAGTGGTTTGCGTTTCCAAGGCCTTTGCGTTTCCAAAACCGCTGGGGACAGCGGCTACGGTAGGTCGACCCGTCCTCCGGCCGACAATCCAATACTGAATAATTACAACTAATGTTTTTGTGTTATTCCGGAATTTAGTGGCTTTCGCGGGATGTAGGACAAGAAAATAGCGGACAAGAAAATAGAGGAAATTGATTGGTCAATGTGAGTTGGACCTCAGCATTAATTATCTTGGCTGGTATCCCGTGTCTGCACTTCTTCTTCTCTGTCCCCTCGAACGTTGACAGTATGGCCTGACCAAATTTGCGATGCTAACTTTATGCACTCAAATTCCTAAATGAGTCCAATATTTTCTTGTCCCAAATTTTCTTGTCCCAAATTTTCCTGGAAGTACCTGTTTTCGAGCAGAGCGACGCGCCGATGAATACATCGGCGGCCACGGCACCACGCGCCGATGAATAGATCGGCGGCTACAGCAGACCAACTGCCCCATCCCTTTTCGCGGACCTCATTTTCACCGACATCATTTCGTTTTTCGTTAAAACGAATCAACCGCTGGGATTTTCAAGCGGGTCACCGATTCAGTGGCTAATTCAACGACGCGGCGATAAGCCGGTTGGCCATCATATCGCACAATGATGTCGCGCAGTACCTTTCCCAACCCCACATTGCCCGTCTGCTCGACACTGTGGCTGGTATCTTCAATCAAACGAATTAACTGCGAGATACTGTCGGGTAATCGCAATAGCGATGAAATTTTCGTTTCTCGTTCTTGCGCTTCTAACTTGACGTACAAATCATCGGACTCTTCAGGTGTTTCTCGAACAATCCGACTGAAAATTGCCTGTGCGGCTGTGAAATCTTTCTGTTTTTGCATTTGGCAAGCATCGATAAACTCTTGAGCCAATGGAGATTGCAGACTATTTTTTTCTCCCAACTGTGCTTGATGTCGCAAGGTCTTTCGCCGCAAATCAGTGATCAGATTCTTGGCTTGAAAAACAACATCTTGATTTCTGGATTCCAATAGAGGAGCCAATCGCGAACGGGCCTCCGACCAATCCTCAACGACATCGGAAGCCAAGGCGACATGTGCCTGGCTCAATATTTTCTGAGGCGAGCTGGGCAAGAGCCCCCAAATAACGACTAACGCAATAATTCCTAAGGCGCTCAGTGGCAGCCACCACCGACGCAGACCTGTCTCGGCCGACGGTTTTTCCGCTTTTTGGGGCCGTTTTAATAGTCGCCGCGCTTCCTCACGATCGGCCTGAGCATTGAGTGGATTAAAATTCCCAGCTATCTGATCCACTGCGGCCTGTTGTTGACTTTCAATCGCCTGCACTTCCTCTAGCGCTTTCATCACCGCCATCGCCGAGTGCGGCCGCATTTTGGGGTTCGGCTGCAACAGTTGTTTGATCAAGTTATCAATCCAAATTGGACAATGCATAACCAGTGCAGTTACGGATGGCACCGGAGACTCTTTTTTCAGTCGAATCGTCCGCGATACGGTGTCGGGCGGATAAGGTAATGCACCCGTCAACATTTCGTAGAGAATCACGCCCAGGGAATAAAGATCCGCTTTATTTGATGGTTCACCTTCCAAATGTTCGGGCGCCAGATAGGCGATCAATTCCAAGTCACGTTGTACGGCCTGACTGCCACCTTTTTTCTTCGATCGATTGAGTCGCAGATCAGTAACTTTGACGTGTCCGGCTTCGTCCAACAAAATTTTTTCGGGAGTCAATTTGCAATGCAACAAGTTTTGTTCGTGAAGGTAATGCAAACATTTAGCAACTTGAATCCCGATTTCAACAACTTGGTCTAGGGCCAGCCGTCCGCGGCGTCCGATTAACGCAGCGACCGATTCGCCAGCAACAAATTCACTTGCCAGAAATAATTGTTCGCCATCGACACCCGCGCCGTGTATGCGAACCAAATTTGGATGGCGCAGAGTTCTTAAATGAGCGAACTCGGCCTGCAATTTTTCCAAGGCGACTTCGCGGCCAACTTTTTTTGGCAACGCGATAAACTTGATGACAACTTCGCGATCTTGCTCCGTCTGTCGCGCCAAGTAGACTTTGTTTTGCCGTCGTCCCAGCTTCTTGAGCAATTCGAACGGCCCAACGTGTGACTTCTCCACAGATAACCTCAATTCATTTTGAGACGAGCTTTTCGCTGGAATGCTTGGCATCCACAGTCTATTATCGCCTTGTCAGCCACTGATGGCAAGCAATCCGCCCTAATCACCATGAAATCTTGCCGCTTGGTCAAGCGTTATCTTCCCAATTCACGACGGCGTCGCCCAGCGATCCTTTAACCGGTGGGGAATTGTCGGCAATATTCGTACATTGCCATACTTGCGGCGGTGACCACGTTGTAACTATAAGGCAATCCGTACACAGGGATTTCCACGGTCGCATCCAGGCATGCCATTGTTTCGGCATCGATGCCATTTCGTTCATGGCCGATTACCAACACCATTTGCCTCGGGAAACGGAAATCATAAAGCGAATGTGAACGACTGGTTTGCTCTAACCCGACTAATTGCCAGCCTTCCGATTTTAACTCCTTCAGCCGCGGCACCAACGAACGGCGTTTTTCGATTTCAACAAACTCGGCGCCATCCCGAGCAATTGTCGGATCTACTTTAGGGTTTCCGCTGGTTATGATTTTGTTAATTCCGCAACAGCTTACCAAACGAACGAGTCGCGACAGATTCACTTGGCTCTTAAATTGTGGGCAGGCAATCCAGCAAGGGCGCGGCGCGGGCAAGGCAACCGGAGGTCGATGTCGAACGTGCTCCGGCGCCTCGGACTGGCTCTCAATAGGTTCGTTCGTCATCGGCGCGACTCGCTAAACTATGGACGACAGCCTTGCCGCCGCGGTTGTGCAATGTTGGCCGACAGTCGCTCATTCGCTGTATTGGTGTTAAAGAAGCTATTGGAAAAATCCTGTAATTCGCGAGAAGTCCAAAAACAAAACAAACACCATCAAACTGAGAATGAATAGTAGGCCACCATAGGTCAACAGAATTTGCACTTTTTCCGTAACCGGGCGTCGCAAAATACCTTCGTACAACAAAAACATGATATGCCCGCCATCTAAGATCGGAATTGGCAAAAAGTTTACGATCGCCAAGTTGGCCGACAACATTGTCAGAAACAATAGCAACCGGGAAGTGCCGGCGGAAGCCTCACTGGTGGCAACCATGGCAATCGTACCGGGCCCACCCAAATTGGTCGCGGAGATTTGCCCCGAAACCAGTTTTCCTAAAAATTGACCGATGCGCGACATATCGGACGCGGTCTGTCGTACGCCCAACCGCAACGATTCAGCCACGGATTTTGATTGGTAGTTTGTTTTAAGTTCTTTTGGTAATATTCCGCGGGTCGGCACGTGAAATTTTGCCGATGATATGGCATTTGTTGATAGGGTTGCCGACGATCCATCAACTTTGACGATTGAAAGTTGGTATTTTGTCGACAGCGGCAATATTTGAGTTAGCCCCAAAAACTCGGTAATTTCAGTTTTGGCAGATTTTCCTCCGAGCCACCCGCGAGCTGTCGGTTCAAAAACAACGTCTTTCTTCAATCCTTTGTAACGAGGGAGATTGGCTTCGCTTTCAGCCAATGTCACTTGGTAACCCAATACTCGGTCGCCAATGGCCAAGCCTTTAGCGGCTGCATCGCTGCTAGAATCCACCCCCGCAACTTTATCAATTAATGGGACAGCCACCCCCCAGCTATCGACCACAAATGGTTCTTCGCCCATGCGGGCAAACGATCGAGGCTGTCGAATCTGAATTACAATTTCCATGGTTTTAATTGCGTCGGTGGCATTATCTCGACGTTCGATCGATAGAACGACGGATTGCTTGTTCTCTCGAAGCAATTGCACCATCCGTTGATCGACCGTTAGTAGATCACCTACTGGCTGCCCATCGATTTTGGCAATTCGATCGCCGGCTTTAATTCCGGCAGTCGCTGCAGGGCTATCGACTTGGACACTGGCAACGTTGCCCCAATCGAACCAAAATCCGAGAGTTGCCAATGGATTTGGTGGGACCAGGATATCGATTTTATTTTCTCGTTTTTCGGCATCGGTTCGAACTACCGTCATCGTTACTGCTTTGTCGCGTTTGCTGGCCAGCTCGGCGGCCATTTCAAGCAAGTTAGAGACGTTGATTCCATCGATAGCAACAATCTGGTCGCCGTTGGCAAATGGCGGAGTTGCTTGTGAAGCGGCTGATCCCGGATTGATCGCTTCTTTGGTAACAAGAGTCGACGTAATCATCGGGTCAACGCCGATCAGGGCAATGGGAATGTCGCGACGCAAATTTTCGCGCGGCGTGACGGTTACCGTACGGACGGTGTTCTCCCCTAATCGTTGAAATTCAATTTCGACAGGTTTGGCTCCATTGAGAGCGAATTCTTGGGCCAGATCGATAAAAGGCACATAGCCTTCATCCATCCGTTTGTTGCCGATTCGCAAAATTTTTGAACCCGAGATGTTTGCTTCCCAAGCGGGCGAGCCGCCGACCGTGGAACCGACAACAGCTGGCGTGTAATCGACGCCTACGCGAAATGCCCAAGCCGCGAAGATTACGGCAAAAATCAGATTGAAAACCACGCCGGCCGATATGATTGCCATTCGCTGCGGTACGGACTTGGCCAAAAAACTGCGCGGATCAATTTTCGATTTATCCAGGGGCAAGACCGTTGTGTCCACCGATTCGCCGACAACTTGGCTGCGTTTATTTTCTGACTCAATATTGCCTGGATTGTCGTCTTGTCCCAACATTTTGACATAGCCACCAAGCGGGACGATGCCGATTCCATATTCCGTTTCGCCCCATTTCCATTTGAGCAGGGCTCGAGGAACAATCACGACTTCACCAATTTTGAGATCAAAAGCATCAAACCCGACATAAAATTTTTCGCATTTTACGCCACAGGCTTTCGCGACCAAAAAATGCCCCAATTCATGCACAAAAATGACGAAACCAAGTCCCAAGACGACTTGAGCAATTGCCCACCAGCTCGCCGGACTCAACCATGAAAACTCTTGGGCAATTAAGACAAAATCCACTTCGCTATCTCCTCTCGCGCCCACAAGTCAGCCGATACTAATTGGGCCAACGAGGGATGCGATTCAATCTTATGTTGATGTAAAACGTCTCGGCAGGCCTGTGCAATTTCAGGAAATAAAATCTCGCGACGCATGAATGCTGCCACCGCGGCCTCATTGGCCCCGTTCAGCACTGCACCGCTGGTGCCACCACTGCGGATGACCTCAAACCCCAGCTCGAGTGCTGGAAATCGAGTTACATCTGGTGGATAAAGTTCTAACGCCCATGCACGCGACCAATCCAATTTAGCCGCCGGCCCCGAAAGTCGTTCGGGAAAAGTCAGCGCGTATTGAATGGGCAATTTCATGTCGGGAGGACTTAACTGCGCCAGTACGGAACCGTCCACAAATTCTACCAAAGAATGGATGATAGATTGAGGGTGGACCATTACGGAAATTTGGTCGGCCCGCAGGTCAAACAACCATCCGGCTTCAATGACTTCGAGCGATTTGTTCATCATCGTGGCCGAATCGATGGAAATCTTGGAACCCATCGACCAAGTTGGATGATTGAGCGCTTGTTCAGGGGTCGCCATTTGCATCGCCGCCGCCGACCAATCGCGAAATGGACCTCCGCTGGCCGTGATCACCACTCGCTGAACCTCGCTTCGCCGCCCCGCCAAATTGGCCTGTAAGATGGCGCTATGTTCGCTGTCAACCGGAATCAACTCTGCGCCGGCCTGTATGGCCAATGGCATCAACAAATGACCGGCCATTACCAACGATTCTTTGTTAGCTAGAGCAACGCGTTTGCCAGCCGCCACTGCTGCATAGGCACTGGGTAAGCCGGCGGACCCGACAATCGCGGCGAGCACAACATCAACCTCAGGATGGGCAGCCGCCCAGTCTAAATGTTGCTCGCCAATGAGCAGTTCGCCCGGCAGATCGGCCGGAAAATTGTGTCGGCGGGCCAGTTCTTCGTTGGCGGCGATAACAAATTTAGGGCGACAACGGTGAGCAAGTTCGCACAGGGCCGCCAAATTGTGGTGCCCGGAAATACACCAGACATCGACGTCGGCAAGTGATTCGGCTACTTGGATCGCGCTGCGGCCGATGCTGCCCGTCGCGCCCAAGATTGCCAATTGCCTTTGTTTTCTCATCGGTCCCATGTTTCGATTAATCAACATTCGATGTTGAATTATGCCAACATCCCGTCTCCGAATTCCAACACATTTTGTGGGCCGAACGGTTAGACCAAGTCATTCGGTATGGACATAATTTTGTACAATCCAAGCCGACCACGCGACAGGACCAATTTCCACGGTCCAGAACATCCACGTGTCGACCTTCCAAATTTCCTAACCGTCCGAATATTCCCACAAATACGGTTGCAGTGTGAAGGTTTCGCCAAAAATGCGGGTTGAAATCATCGCGGTTCACATCGATTTCGTTACAATCACCGATTCGTTCGCTCCCCAAACCGAGCGGCATTTTACGGGTTTTGACGGTGGGAAACAAGACAAAAGTCTGGATTATACGTTGCCCTACCGATTTCACCAACGAAAGATATTCTTGAGTTTGGCACGCAAGTTTCAATACCAATTGAATTGCGGTTCTCTCGTTTAAACCAGTCCGTTGTTTGAGAAAGCAAGTGCATGTCTGATTTTGACGCCAATAAGAAAAATAATGACACCAAAAGCAATTCGTCGTTGCTGTGGTTTGTACTGGTGATTTTTTTGTCACTAGCAGTGGCCATGATGCTGTTGATGACCCAACAACAGTACACACTTAATTACGGGGACTTTGTCAAGTTATTACAATCCACCCAGTACGTTGACAAAAATAGTTCAGAACTCGCCGAGTCGTCCTCGTCCGCAATTACCATCCGCGAAGGTATGGGCCAATCCGAACGCGTGTGGGAGTTTAGCGAACCAAATGATATTGCCGTTGGTGATCGCACAATCACGGGAAAAATTTATCGTCGGCAAGTCAACGGAACCGGCGATTTAGCTCAGCGGAAACTCGTAGATTTTCGCGTTCACAAATCTAGTTCCGACATCGTCAATTCCCAACTTGCCGACCTGTTAGAAGGCTCGAATTCCAAATGGAGTTATTCGGAAGGTCCGACTTTTTGGGATCGTTATGGCGTGTTCTTAATTACGACGGCTTTGATCTTGGTGTTGTTTCTGTTCATGATGCGGCGAATCAGTGGTGCCGGCGGACCCATGCAATTTGGTCGCAGTCGTGGACGGCTGTACGCCGAAGAAGACCTAGCGATTACCTTTGATGATGTCGCGGGCATCGACGAAGCGGTGGAAGAAGTCAAGGAGGTTGTAGATTTCCTGCGTTCTCCTGAAAAATATCAAAAACTTGGCGGACGAATTCCCCGCGGCGTGTTGTTGGTCGGCCCTCCTGGTACTGGTAAAACGCTGTTAGCCAAAGCGATTGCCGGCGAGGCCAGTGTGCCGTTTTTCAGTCTTTCTGGCAGCGACTTCGTCGAGATGTTTGTCGGCGTGGGTGCCGCTCGGGTTCGCGATATGTTTCAGCAAGCCGTTGCCAAAGCACCATGTATAATCTTTATCGATGAATTAGATGCATTGGGAAAAACACGCGGCAATGGCATGATGGGTGGCCACGATGAAAGAGAACAAACCCTGAATGCCTTGCTCGTAGAAATGGACGGTTTTGGTTCCAATAGCGGTGTGATTGTGGTCGGTGCTACCAACCGTCCCGAAACGCTCGATCAAGCGTTAATGCGTCCAGGTCGTTTTGATCGCCATGTCCTGGTCGACCGCCCCGACGTCAAAGGACGAGAAGACATACTCAAAGTCCACGTCAAAAATGTAAAACTTGACCCCAGTGTTGATCTCAAAAAGATTGCATCGATCAGCCCCGGATTTGCCGGTGCGGACTTGGCAAATTTGGTTAACGAAGCAGCCTTGTTGGCGGCACGAAAAGAAAAATCGGCCGTGGGCATTGAAGAATTCAACGAAGGGGTCGAACGTGTTACAGCCGGTTTGGAGAAAAAACGGCGAGTGATGACCGACGAAGAAAAACGCCGCGTCGCCTTTCATGAAAGCGGCCACGCGTTGGTCGCTTACAGTTTGCCCAATACCGATCCAGTTCACAAAGTATCCATTATTCCTCGGGGATTGGCCGCGCTGGGGTATACCATGCAGCGACCCGACAACGATCGTTACTTAGTCACGCAAAACGAGTTGGAAAGTCAATTGCAGATTTTGGTGGCAGGGACGTTGACCGAGGAAATGATCTATCAAGACATTTCGACAGGAGCCTCCAACGATTTGGAACGCGCTACCGACATCGCTCGCGCCATGGTCATGCAGTACGGCATGAGTCGCCTGGGACGCGTTAATTACAAAGAAACCCGCACGAATCCGTTCTTGGCCGGTTCCGTCAGTGAAGAGTTAGGTCGCCAATACAGCGAAAAAACGGCTCAAGCCATCGATGATGAAGTCAAACGAATTATCGATGAAGCGATCGAACGAGTGCGGCATATCCTTGAAGTTCGTAGGGATGCGTTGGTTGCTTTGACGGAACGATTGATTGAAATTGAATCGGTTGATTCCGATGAACTAAAACGTATCGTTGAGAACAATTCAAAAGGCCCCTTTGTCGTTCCGGGAACGTCGGCTTTGAAACGAAATCAACCCGTTGCAGTCAAGTCCGTTACCGAATTCAACGACCGCGCGGCTCAAAGTTAAGCGAACATAAATACTTTGGGCTCTGCGAGGAATTTAGTAGTAAAGAAGATTTGGGACAAGAAGATCTGGGACAAGAAGATTTGGGACAAGAAGATTTGGGACAAGAAGATTTGGGACAAGAAGATTTGGGACAAGAAGATTTGGGACAAGAAGATTTGGGACAAGAAGATTTGGGACAAGAAGATTTGGGACAAGAAGATTTAGGACAAGAAGATCTGAACTCTTTAAGAATTTGAGTGCATAAAAGCGGTATCGCAAATTAGGTCAAGCGATATGCATAACGTTCGAGAGGACAGATAAGAAGAAATGCAGACACAGGATACCAGCCAAGGTAATTAATGCTGTGGTCCACCTCACATTGACCAAATAATTTCCTACATTTTCTTGTCCTACATTTTCTTGTCCTACATTTTCTTGTCCTACATTTTCTTGTCCTACATTTTCTAACCGAAATAATTAATCCGAAACCATTTTCCGCCATCTGTCACAGATCTGCTCTCGATCGGTATTGGCCATGAATCAACGGAATTCATCTAACACACCGGATCTTTACTATCGAGATAAATTCCAACGAGTAATTTAAATAACCGCCCCAGCCTGGCTCTCAGGCACGGGGCGGTTTTCATTGCCGCAATTGCTTGATGCGACTTGTGACGATGATTTTTGCATCCCAAACCTTGCATATTCTTTTTGCTCCCGCATTTCTACCAATTCACGATGTCATTCCGCCCCACAGCGAACGATGAAACGTTGAATTTCCCAAAAAACTGGGCTTTCCAAGGCTGGCTAAACTCACTAAAGTCCCCACTCCCCAACGACTGGGGGCTCCCCAACGATTGGGGAAAACCAACAGGCATTGATTGTCTGAAGCGCGGCAATCGAACACGGATGCTCGAGCCCCATGAGTCTGAAAACAATTCTCCGCAATGCGGTTGTTACCGGCGCAGTGACAGCGGTCAAGAACCGGCTCTCGTCCCGTAAATCGCGTTCCAAAAAACAGACGTCAATGTTGTCGCCAGGTCGATTGACTTCGGCCGCTGTCGTAAGTTTGATCTCTTGTTTTGGTATTGGTCATTGGCTCAATTCTGGCTCAACCGAAATTGAGAAAGACCTGGAAGCAATTGTTGCCGATATCGGTAGCGGTCAGTCAACCGAAAAAAAAATCAATACGAGTGGTACCACGGCCCCCGTATCGAATGGCTCAAGCTTTACGCGTACTGAAAATCTGACGAGCCCGTCCTCGGGTCCACAATTGCTGGTCGGCTCATTTAATATCGAGGTGTTTGGCCGCAGCAAAATGGGCAACTCGTCGGTTAGCAAGATCCTGGTCGACATCGCCCGCAAGTTCGATTTACTGGCCATCCAGGAACTGCGTTCCATGGAACAAGGAATCATGGACGAATTCCTAAAGCTGGTGAATGCGGATGGGTCGCAATTCCGATACATCGTCGGTCCGCGTCAAGGGTATACCACCAGCAAAGAGCAATACGTATTTTTGTACGACAGCCTGAAACTTGAGGTTCTCAGTATGCCGTTTTTGATTCCCGATGATACTAACAAGTTCCATCGCCCTCCACTTGTTGCCTATTTTCGGTCGCGTGAACTGCCGCCCGAACAAGCATTCAGCTTTGTGGCGCTCAATGTGCACACTGATCCCGACGAAATCAAGTACGAACTTCCTCGATTGCAAGACATGATCCAGTTGGTTCGCAGTCAATTCCCACGTGAAGACGACATTATTCTGATGGGTGACCTAAACGCTGGGCCGAATTATTTTATGGATTATCGTTGGTTTCCTCAGCAGTTTGCCGCTATTAAAGATGAATGGACCACTAACACTCGCGAGAAAATGAATTACGACAATATTGTTTTTGATGCCAACTCAACTCTTGAATTCTCAGGGCGATCCGGTGTTCTAAATTTTAGACGGGCGTACGCAATTGAATCGCTGGAAGACGCCATTTCGGTGTCCGATCATTTTCCGGTGTGGGCGCAGTTTTCTTGCCAAGAACGCTCCACGACGGGACTCGCGTCCGGCGAAAATGGGGCCTCCACCCGATAATTTGACTTGGCAATTGTTCTCGTGTCCGGCAAGATGATTGTATCGCTCCAAATCGCTCAAGCACGGAACATGGCGTTCAAGCCCCTATTTATCCACAAATGGCTACTTGCGGCAATCTCACTGCCCCTAGCTCTCCACCTCGACGAAATCTTCACTTGCCCAGTTGTCACCTACCAATTTTCCACCGAAAATACGTGTTCTGTTCAAGCTGATTGACCAAGAGTTCAATCATTCATTGCATTCATTACGAGTACCTAAAATTTTTATGGCCACTATCACGACGACGAATCCCTCTTCTCACAAGCCTTCACACTCGGTATCCGGCATTACAGTTCGTCTCGTCGGTGACTCGGGCGACGGTATGCAGTTGCTGGGTACGCAATTAACAAACGTGTCGGCGTTGGTTGGCAACGACGTGGCGACGTTTCCAGATTTTCCGGCGGAAATCCGCGCACCGCGCGGCACGCGTGCTGGCGTGAGCGGCTTTCAAGTTCACTTTGCCTCAGAAGAAATTTTTACGCCTGGCGATGGACTCGATGCATTGATCGCAATGAATCCCGCGGCGCTGGTCACCAACCTTGCAGACTTAAAAAAGACTGGCATTTTGATTTTGAACTCGGACAGCTTTGAAGCTAAAGATTTCAAATTGGCGAAATTAAACACTGATCCCCGAAGTGATGGTTCACTCAAAGATTTTCGTGTGATTGAAGTGCCGATGAGTGATCTCACTAAGAAAGCCGTTGCTGACACGGGATTGTCGGTGAAGTTGGCCGATCAGTGTAAAAACTTTTTTGCGATGGGTTTAGTCTTTTGGCTATTTGGTCGGGACATGAATCCCACATTGCGATTTATTGAATCAAAGTTTTCCAAGAAACCAGAAATTGCTGATGCCAATCGAAAAGCACTTTGGGCAGGTTGGAATTATGGCGAAACGACGGAACATTTTGCATCCACCTACCAAGTGGCCCCGGCGGCCCTCCCCGCTGGAACCTACCGCAATATCATGGGTAACCAAGCGTTGGCTTGGGGCTTGATCGCGGCCTCACATCTCAGCAGCAAAGATCTGTTTCTGGGCTCTTATCCAATCACACCGGCCAGCGATGTGTTGCACGAACTCAGCCGATTTAAGAACTTTGGCGTTAGAACATTTCAAGCGGAGGATGAGATCGCTGCTGTCTGCTCAATCATCGGCGCCGCTTTTGGTGGTGCGATGGGTGTCACCACCAGCAGTGGGCCGGGGATTGCCCTCAAAGGTGAAGGCATTGGCTTGGGCGTCATGTTGGAATTGCCAATGATCATCATCAATATTCAACGCGGTGGACCCAGTACGGGCTTGCCGACTAAAACAGAACAAGCCGACCTGTTGATGGCCATGCATGGTCGCAATGGCGAATGCCCCGCTCCGATCATCGCTGCTCGCAGTCCAGCCGATTGTTTTGAGGTTGCCATTGAAGCTTGGCGAATTGCCACAGAGTTCATGACCCCCATTTTTCTGTTGTCAGATGGATACATTGCTAATGGGGCCGAACCATGGAAAATTCCAGATTTCGATGCACTGCCCAAGATCAAGATCAATCATCCCACGTCGTTTAATGGCGACGGCAAGTATTTGCCGTATAAGCGAAACGAAAATTTGGCCCGGCCTTGGGCGTTGCCCGGGACACCAGAATTAATGCATCGCATTGGCGGTTTAGAAAAAGAAGATGTAACAGGCAATATCAGTTACGACCCCAAGAACCATCAGCATATGGTCAACACGCGGGCTCAGAAAGTGGCGAATATCGCTAACTCGATTCCCGAGGCCGAAGTGGATGGTCCTCTGGGCGGCTTGTTGGTTGTCAGTTGGGGCGGAACCTATGGCGCTTGCCGCACGGCGGTTCACTCCGCTCGCGCCGATGGACTTAAAGTCGCTCATGTCCATCTGCGTTGGCTTAACCCATTTCCCCGCAATTTAGGGAGTTTGCTCGGTCAATTCCAATCTGTATTAATTCCCGAGCTCAATTGCGGTCAATTGCGATCGATGATTAACAGTCAATTCCCCGTTCGCGCTGCAGGACTCAATAAAGTCCAAGGGAAACCATTTAGTGTGTCAGAAGTCGTGGAATCAATTCGCCAGCATTGTGGCAATTGATTTTTTTTGACAACTCAATCGATAAAATTAAAACGATCAACGAAATAGATAGATAGATAGATAGATAGAAAGCACGCAAGCAATGAGTATTGAACTGCCTCAACTAAAACCGACCGATTTTGCCTCCGACCAAGATGTGCGGTGGTGCCCAGGATGCGGAGATTATTCGATCTTGGCGCAAATGCGAAAGATCTTGCCCGGCACCGGTGCTCGTTTGGAAAATACGGTTTTTGTTTCGGGCATCGGTTGTTCGAGTCGATTCCCCTATTATATGAATACCTATGGATTGCACAGTATTCACGGTCGCGCTCCGGCCTTTGCGACCGGCCTCAAGTCCACTCGACCGGATCTCAACGTTTGGGTCATTACTGGCGATGGCGATGCACTAAGCATTGGTGGCAACCATTTCTTGCATGTCATGCGTCGCAACCTCGATATCAATTTAGTGTTGTTCAACAACAGCATTTATGGATTGACGAAAGGGCAATACTCGCCCACCTCACCGATGGGCAGTGTGACCAAAAGTTCTCCGCGAGGATCGATTGATTTCCCACTCAACCCGATATCGGTGGCGCTTGCTGCCGAAGCCACCTTTGTGGCTCGCTCGATTGATACCAATATTGCTCATTTGACCCACACCCTGACCCGTGCAGCCGAACATCGCGGCGTGTCATTTGTTGAGGTCTATCAAAATTGCAACGTCTTCAATGACGGCGCTTGGGATTATGCCAAAGACAAAGACGTTAAAGAAAACAATCTGGTGGAAATGGAACACGGCAAGCCGTTAATATTTGCCAAAGGCACCAAGGGAATTCGACTCAATGGCTTAACCCCTGAAGTGGTTGAGGTCAATGACCAGACCGCTATCGATGATTTACTATTCCATGATGAAAAAGCTGATTCACCTGCCCTGGCTTACTTGTTGAGCCGAATGCGGCACCCACAATATCCAGAACTGATTGGCGTTTTTCGTTGTGTCGAACGACCAACATACGACCAACAAATCAACGACCAAATAATGCAAGCCACCGCCGAACGCGGCCCGGGCTCACTAAATCAACTGTTCAATAGTGGTGAAACGTGGGTTGTATCCTAACGCCCAACCGGTGAGTGCCACGGGTCCCACCAGGCTCGAAGGTGCCGCTTTCCACAACGGCACAAATGTCGATTATGGGGTGTGCCGATGTCCGAGAGGCTCGTGGGTGTTGTTGTCCACAAGGGCACAAATAAAAGTATTGGATGCCGCTAATCACAACGGCACGTCGGCACCGCGAATGCGCCAATACCTCTGCTTCTTTCTAACCTTCCAACAATCCATACCACTCTAACGAACGGCAGCCCTAAGCATTACCCCAACATTACCCCAATCATTACCCTGGCAAACCTACCTACGTTCATTTCGTTCTCAAGCTGTATTCGTAAAGTGCATCCACATAGCGGGCGATCGCATGATCGGGCTGAATAGGGCGGTCTTGTTTTGAATTGGATAGACGCCAAGCCCGTACTTGATCCAGTAGCCGGTGACCAATTCCTTGTTTTCGACGACGGCCCGTGTCGTCGATTGTCATTTGTTCGCCATAATGGCGGTAGCCCAACCAAGCCGGAGGTAATTCCGAGACAGGGTCCGTCGGCAATACCCAGCGATAATGGTAAACACGGTGGGTTCGGTGAAAGGCGGGATCGCCCCATCGCGGTGAGCCATAGGTATGAATTTCCAATGGTTCGGAACGAATATACGACATTAAACAGCGATTAGCGCAGATTGCAGCAACAGCACCTGCGACACCATGTCCAATGAACCTCAGCGGTCGGTAATTATTTCGCAACGCCGTCTCAAGTGCTGGCCAAATTTTGTCCGCAAGTTGTTTGATGACCGGTTGTTCGTACCCCTTTGTCTCTGCTAGGACTGGAGGACGAACTAGCCCGTGACACAGTTCACTCCAACGTGGGCTTTCATTCATTGCCAAAACGACTGTACAGTCTTCATAGTTTTGAAATCGTCTTGCGGAAATCGACCAGTCTGTCTGTCTGGCTGCGAGAGCAACGTTTCCTTGGACATCGAGCAAACATTCATCGAGCCCAAATCGCTGTTTGGCCAAGATTTCGATTTGCGGTTGAGGCAAGTAACTGGCCAAACAATATTCGGCGAATAGTAAACCGCGACGCGACAAAGACATTCGCCCAATCTGCAGTTCCAATTTTGATTTGACCACAACTTGGTCGGCCGTTTTCTGGCGCCATGTTTGATCAGTTCGTTCGGGATTAAATAAAACAGTTGCCATCTGAGAACGCGCCACAAACTAAGCCTTTCGACGTGGATGAATTGACTGAGTAGGTGCTGAGTCAGCGTTGGGAGTCCGTTCGTTACCGTCTGAAAAAGCGGGCAGCGACGAAGCCCCTGATTCTGCCTGCGGGTTAAATACTCGCGCCAATTGCCGCCGTGATTCCTTGAGCATACGCACGACGACCCACCACATTGCCAATGCAACTCCAATTAAAAACAATGAAGCAATGAGCGCCAACCGGGCCAACCGGTCACCCAGTTGATGTGAAGGGCGAATGACTTCATCAAAACTTTCGGCCACGACAACTGCCAATCCCGAGTTTTTAGGTTGCGATCCCCCGTCGGGTAGTTTTTTGGCATAGCTCACTTCCGACATTCCGATAACGGATCGATGGCTATAACGTTCGCCCCATTTAGTTGCACCAATTGGATCTTGAAATTCATCGATCACCATCATTTCCCCGGGGATGCGCGATTGAGCCAGTTCCGCCGGTATCGCCTGGCCTTTCCGTCTCAGTTCTTCAAAAAGCGGGTGCTCCAAAATGATCCCTCGATTACTACCCGGCCGTTGATCGAACAGCAACGCATATTGATTGGCCGCAGACTCAAAGTCGACAAAGTTTCCCATTTCGACTGTCAGACCCGCCACACCGACCACCGCACCATCGTGATGTATGGGTGTTGAAAACGCAATCTTCCAAGTTCCGGTCGCTTCGCTCAAAAACACGGCCGACAAAAACGGTTCGGCGACAATCGAACGTTTCTCGAGTTCGGTGGAAACCGTAAATTCCCGATCGCCTGTCGATAACGTTCGAACTAAATCCTGATCGGTACCTGCGAAATAGCTACGGAAACAATAGTTACGGCCAACCGTATTTACAAATTCTTGACTGAGAGTGGCGTCGGATTGATCAAATACGCTGGCGACTTGATTGCCAAAACGGTCGTAGATCCACCAACTTGACACTTGGTTCGAATGCCAAGACTTGGCAACCGTTTGCAAAGCCACTTGCAGCGATTGTTGGCTTGGGTGCGCCAAAAATGTTTGTCGCACTGGGTTCATTGTCGCTGAAAAATTGCTCGCTGGATTGGCCAATTGTTGTCGAATGGGGGTCAATTCTCGATCATCGACCAACTGGTGAAAGGCAGTCAATAAGGCTTGCTCACGGACCAACAATTCGGCCGCACGAAAATACTCTTCAATTTGAGAGGTCACACTGCGGGCTGCCAAACGCGCGGCAAACCGATTGCTTTCGACTGCTTTCGAAATAATCGCTTCATCGGAATCGCCCACCGCTTGTCGATAGGCCGACCAACCAAACATGGTCATAATCAGCAGTAATAATAGTGGGCCAACAAAACCCAGCACCAACAGAGGTCGACGATTGATAGTTTCTTGTCGTTGCCGCAAAGCCAATAAGATACTTTGTACGCTGGCAAATCGTCGTTTCGGGTCGGCGGCAATGCACCGATCGATGATCTCGGCTAACAGACGATCGACACCTGGAATTTTATGATGTTGTTGGGGCGGTCTCGCGCTGCGAATTCCTTGCCGATAGACTTGCAGACGCTGATGAATATCACCTGACGACTCTAATTGCTCCGATAACGTTTGATGCTGATACGGGGGCCGGCCAGTTAACATCACATAAAACAATGCGCCCAGGGCATATACATCCCAGCGCGTGTCGGGTGAAGCCGACAAGTCGGCTTGCTCCGGCGCCATATAATACAATGTTCCCAGCGCCGGAGTTGCTTCATTCGAAAGCCGGGATTGTCCAAAATCCGCCAACCGCGGTTTACTGTCTTGGTCCAGTAAAACATTGCCCGGCTTTAGATCACAATGCAGGATCCCTTTGCCATGCAAATGCATCAGTCCGGTAGCGATCTCCTGAAATAGCTCGAGGGCTTCGTCTACCGGCAAAGTCTTTCTTTCCCGCAATAGATCTTCTAACGAACCACGGGCCAAATAATCCATGACATAATGTGGCGGATCTGCTTGCCATCCAACATCCAACAATTGGACAACATATCGATTGGCCGAAAGTGCCACTAATTTTTGCACTTCTTTGGCCAAAGCCTCGACATCCGAGACGCTGCGGCGATTGTAGAATTTTATTGCCACCCGACGGCCCGTATTGGCATCGAGCGCCAGCCAAACTTGGCCAAAGGCTCCCGACCCCAAATGCTCCAGCATTTCATAGCCGTCGATTTGAGCCGGCGGACGATGATGACTCATGCTCATGTTGCGAGCATCGTCCAATTCTTCCGGCGATTGATGCTGTGTGGGTTCGTTCGTCATGAAACTCAATAACTTCCCGGAAACGGACTCACGGCCAATCAATAGTTACCTTACAACTCTCGCTCGTTCTACGCAAGTTTCCCATTAATGGTTGATTCAGAAAAGACCGGCTATGAAAATCCTGACCTGCTATTCGAAATTGGTGAGCTAATCAGACGAAAATTGATCGCAGTTCGGCCGCCAAAAACAGCGATCCAGCGATACAACAAACATCTTCGGCCCCCAAATCAACTTGGGCTAAACGCCAAGCATCTAGGGGTGTGTCGGCCGTTTCCAGTCGCGGTTGCCAGCCGTGTCGCTGGCAAATTTCGTGGGCCCATTCGAGCAATTGAGCCTGAGGAGTCGCTCGCGGATTATTTAGAAATCGAGTGAATATTACGCTAGTAAAATGCCCCAAAGCCAACTCAAGCATCTCCCGTTGATTCTTATCTCGACTAATAGCCAAAATTAACGTCCGCTGTTTTGCCAGCCGCCAACTGGGAAGTTGCTCCACTAATGTTTCGATTAATGCATTTAACGATGCTTCATTGTGGGCCACATCAACAACTACTGTAGGCGCCTGGCAAACGATCTCGATCCGGCCGGCATGTTGATATTGGATTAATCCCGCCCGAATTCCTTGACCAACTCGATCAAATCCTGACATCCCCAGCAGATTTAGGGCCGTCAAGGCTAAACTGGCATTGTGGATTTGATGTCTACCTAAGCCTGTGATCCGCAAGTCATTTTCGCGAAATTCTTGTGATTGCCAATTTAGCCAATAGTCAAACTGACTTCCTAGCCCACCAAGTTCAACGATTGCTGTTCCAAAATCGCGGCCAATTTGCAGCAGTGGGGCTCCTTGCCGAGCAGCCACTTCATGAATTACCGACTGTGGCTCAATTTCAGTGACCCCACAAATGACCGGAATACCAGGCTTAATAATGCCGGCCTTCTCACTGGCAATCTCCGCCAACGTATTTCCCAACTGACGAGTGTGGTCCAGACTAATACTCGTGATTGCAGTGACAACCGGTTGGCAGACGTTGGTTGAGTCCAGACGGCCCCCCAAACCAACCTCAACCACTGCGGCGTCAACGTGCTCTTGTGCAAAATGCCAAAACCCTAAGGCTGTCGCGATATCAAAGAATGTCAATCGGCGCGATCCCAAACGATCTGACTCGAAATCGCTCGCTTCAATGGTCGGCCAAATTTCAGCCAATTGCCGATGCAGCTGCCCATTTGAAATCTCGGTTTGATTAATTTCATAACGTTGATTGACCCGCTCTAAGTGCGGTGACGTATAGGAGCCCGCTCGGTAACCGGCCGCTTGCAATACTCCGGCAATCATCCGTGTTACCGATCCCTTGCCCTTGGTTCCGGCAATATGAACGATTGGGTATCGGTTTTGAGGATTTCCAAGAAGCGACAACAGTCGTTCCACAGCATCCAATTTGAAACCACTGAGGTTATTTGTCGTTTGTCGTTCGTAATTGATTCGTTGAAACCACAAATCGACCAGCGCGCTGTCTTGCCAGGAAACCGGTGGGTCTTGATTCATAAAGGGCGACCCATTGTAGTCAGTTTCGTCCATTGCTGCCGTCGAATTTCATACAATAGTACTCCCGCTGCAACTGCCGCGTTTAACGAACTCACTTTACCGGTCATTGGAATACTCAATTGCACATGACACCGTTGTTGCAACGATTGTTCGATCCCTTCACCTTCATTGCCTATGATAATTGCCAACGCCCGTCGCAACGGTTGCTGCCAATAGGTTAGCGAAGATTTTTCACTGGCACCGGCGATAGTCACCCCCAGCGAGGACATTTGATCAAGCGACGTCGCCAAGTCAGATACTTGGAAAATGGGTACGAAATTAACAGCTCCAGCCGAAGACCGTGCGACTTGAGGTGATATCGGCGCCTGTGATTCGGAGCCTATAATAACACCTTCAGTACGAACACCGTCGCAAACTCGCAGGATGGCTCCGAGGTTAAACGCATCTTGTATTCGATCGCAAACAACCCACAAAGGCCAACTATTTTTTGCATCCTGACCTATTTTTGTATCGTCAGTCGATATCCTGGACAGCGCGCTCGAGACATTGTCCATTAGCGTTGCCATGTCACCGCAGGGAAACGCGCCCATCCGCGCCAAAACCCCTTGATGTTGACCGTTTCCCCCCAGTTGAGTCAACCGCGATCGGTCGCATATTCCACCGGCACACAGCCAGCGTGATTGGGCCTCTCGCAACGTTTGTTGGATTGTATCGGCCAAATCCGTGGCCCAGTACAACTCTTCGATGGGCCAAAGTCCGGCACGAATGGTCTCCAGGACGACGTTGCGTCCCCACAGCCAAGAGCGTTGATGATTTGTAGCAAACCTTTGCCGCTTTCCCATGATTCAGCTCACCTCGACGAATTTGTTACCGCGGGCAAAGCTATCGATTGTAGTTAAATCAAGCAACTACATGCTACGGCTGCGAGCCATTGCGTACTCGGCTTTTTCAATGAACACGGGGTCTCGCGTACCTTCAAATGCACGTTGATAAGTCACGCTCAATGCGGCAAAATTGAAACTATCGTTGGGCTCCAATTCACAGGCCCGTTCTGCATGCGCGCACGATTCGGTGTATTTTTGGACTTTTTCAAAAAGAACAGCCAACGCTAAATGGCCACGAACAAAATTTGGGTCCAATTTCAAAATGGCTTGCGCCTTATCGATCGCCTGTTCGTATTGTTTTGCCGCGCGCAAGGTCTCGCATTCTTTTTCTAAAGCCAGTATTTGTTCTCGTGACATCTTTGTGTTTTTGACCTCGGTCGTTGTTAGCCAGGAAATTCCAAATCGAATTTGGCGGGCGACAGACCCAGCGTTCGATAAGAAATGAGAGTCATTAGGCTGGTAAATCCCTAGATCCAGCGGTCGATGCGATCCGGATATTGCCAACCGTTAGGCCCACACCTTACCAGCGATACAGTCTTTTTCCAACTCCTCGATCTGTTGCCAATACTTTTGAAAATCTTCAGTGCCCGATTTGGAGTAATTCATATTCTTGAATAACCCCGTGAGTCGAGTGAAAAAATCGCGGACATGGTCTTTGGAGATAAACGGATAATTTCTGTCAATCAAGCGTTTGCAGAGCAAAAACATCTGTTTTTGTCGCTCCACAGGAACGGTTACATCTACCTTGTCAAATGCATCTTGTTGCAAATAGACCATATCCAAAAATAGCGCTTTTTGGTAGACCACGAAGTCATCCGTAGTGATGCCTTCTTCTCCGGTGACCTGCATCATTTGTAATACATCATTTCCATCGCGGAGTAATTGATGCAGACGCGAAACAGAGTCAGTCCAGTTCGGATCCAAATTTGCGTCAAAATAATCTTTGAGTTGTTCTCGATAACGCGACCATGAAATTAATGGGTCGATTGCCGGATAGAACCGTTTGTAAGCGCGATCGTACGACAGTGCCAAAAAACACTTCACCGTTGCCAAGGTCGATTGGGTAACTGGCTCTTCAAAGTTTCCGCCGGCCGGTGAAACACTGCCAATCAATGTGAGGCTGCCCGTTGAACCATCGGGACTTTGCAAAACACCGGCACGTTCATAGACTCCCTTGATGCTGGAGTCGAGATAAGCTGGGAATGCCTCTTCGCCGGGAATCTCTTCGAGCCGTCCCGACGTTTCACGCATTGCTTGTGCCCAACGGGAGGTCGAATCGGCCAACAACAAGACTTCGAGGCCCATTTGTCGATAGTATTCACCGAGAGTGATCCCGGTATAGATAGATGCTTCTCGGGCAGCGACGGGCATCGATGAGGTATTACAAATGATGATCGTCCGGTCCATCAATTTGCCGCCCGTCCGTGGGTCCTCCATGTGTGCGAATTCATAAATGGTTTCGACAACCTCGCCGGCTCGCTCGCCACACGCCACCACAATCACCACGTCGACGGTGGAATAACGGGCAATTAAACCTTGGGTCACGGTTTTCCCAGCTCCAAACGGTCCCGGAATACAAGCCGTGCCACCGCGAGCGATAGGGAAAAACGTGTCGATAATCCGCATCGTGGTACTGACAGGTTGGCTGGGAAACAATCGTTTTGCAGTTCGATTCTTGAGCATGAGATGTGGGATGGGTTTTCGAACGGGCCAAGTTTGAACCATTGTCCAACCCGTTTCCCGGCCCGCGTCGTCGCGCACGCGAACTAATTCTTGTTCGACGGTAAAGCCACCACTACCGATAGATGTTACCTGTACAGGTTTTTGTAAATCAAATGGCGCCATAATTTTATGCGTCACATTCAATTCTTTGACGGTGCCCAATACTTGTCCAGCCTTTACCCAGGTTCCTGTTTGCACCGTAGGCACAAAATCCCACCGTCGATGAGTATCGAGCGGATAAACATCTTGCCCGCGTTTCAGAAAGAATCCGTCGCGCTCTGCCAAGGTTGTCAACGGGTTTTGCAATCCATCAAAGATCTGCCCCAACATGCCCGGGCCTAATCGAACCGACAATAATTCGCCAGTCAGTTCAACCGGATCGCCCCAACGAACCGCATAGGTTTCTTCAAATACTTGTAAGTCGGCTACGTTGCCATAAATCCGCAACACTTCGGCCTTCAATCGGTCGTCACCGACAATCACATAGGCCACTTCGTTTTTCATGACTGGGCCACCATCGGTTTCGATGGTCACAATATTACCATTGACGCCGGTTACGCGGGCCGTGGTTTGCGATCTAGCTAAAGAGGTTGGCGTAGCCACCGAGCGTCTCCCTTATTATTTTTTCAAATCGTTGCTGACCGGCCTGCGCATCGCGACTGGTCCAGCGATCAATGATCTCCCAACGAGCCAAATACAACAGTACGGCTTCGAACGAAAATGTAAATCGTTCCGCCATTTGACACCACTGGCGGTAATTCGTTTGAAACAATAGTCGTTGAGCGCCAATCGCGTCACCTTCGTCGAGGAATTCAGCGAGCGGTTCGATCCAACGATACTGACCCTGCAGCCGAAACCCAGGGTCTTGGTAGTTCCTGGAGATATGATCGACCCATTGCCCCACACCCTTGGGTGGTGGTAAACCTTGCCGTCGGCGACGGACAGCCGCAATCAAAGTACGAGTGTCCATTCGCACTTCGATCATCTCGCGCAATGTCGAATTTTTGATTACTTGCAATAATTCGTGATAACTGCGAGCAACATCGTCATCGGTGCGGTTGAGAACTTGTCGATCCCAATTGAGAAAGCTAGTCCATTGTTCCACAACACGGGCGTCGTCGGGATGCAACATCCGCAGTCGCTCGTCCAGCCGAGGGCGTGAAATCGGCGCCCGCTCGACATCAAAATGCGGTGGCAACGCCGGCAAACTGGCGATCAACGTATAGTATTGACGACTCGCCAATTTAACTTTCCTTTTTCATAATCGCCCGATAACGGGGAACCAAATATTGCAACAACACGGTTGTGATCGTCTCGTCGGTCAATTCCAATTGCACATCGTCTTGAACAATTTGTAGGTGCACCCCTGGACTTGGATCATCGGAGACTTCAAAGCTCAAACCGTCACGCAACACATCGGCCGTCAAGCCGAGCACAAAGGCCGCCAATGAACCGGGCTCAACGTTATTAATTTCTGCCTCCAACTCTTCCTCGGTAATCGCCATATTTGGCAGTAAGATTTTTACCGTCTTGCCTTCTATTTCCTCGCGGGCTTGGCCGACGATCTCTAAAATCATTTTTTCCAATAACGCGGGGTCAGAAAGGCGATGTTTTACCAGTCGATTGAGTCGCGTTTTAAACTCTTCATAACACGCTTCGCGCACTCGCAGTACCACATCGCGACTGGCCAAGCGCAACGCTTGGTTGCCGTTTTCGATGATGGCTGCCGCTTCTTTCTTCGCCCGCTCAATAACCGATTCCGCCTCGCGTTTGGATTGGTCAAGCAACTCCATCGATTTCACGCGTGCTTCGCCTAACAACCGATCTGCCTCGGTTTGACCACTG
>JBGSMY010000143.1:0-31859 GCA_041739975.1 Pirellulaceae bacterium | reverse complement strand
GTCAACTGATCGCTCAGGCGTTTGGGTGGCACTTGGCGATCAACGGCATGTTTGACAATTCTGCGTGCCCAATTGCTTTCGGCAACCGAACTTCGAGCCCAATTGATGACTTGCGTTGTCAATACGCGCTCGATCCGGAGTTCTTGGCAAATGCCTAACAAAAGAAAATTCACGCCGGCCGAATCGACGTCAGTCAATTCCGTTAAATTGCCAATGCCCATCATCATCGGCACGTGAGGCCAACGACGTCGGGCTTCGTCATAACGTCGTAAACTGGCCATCAATCCAACACCTATCGGCTCCAAAATCGGATCGATCCAAAATGGCACCTGGCGTTGGGTTAACCAATCCATGGTCTGCTCCATCGCTTGCCAATCGGCCACATCATCGGGAACTACGACGACGGCGGCCCCCCAATCGCCTGCTGCGTGACAATTGCTGGAGTTAACGGATAACACCAGTTCCGCGCCTGCAGTCGTCGCGCGGCTTATTTCCGTGACATTAAAACTATCAACCGACACACGCAATCCCAACGCTCGCAAACGGGCCACCGTTTCATCGATGTGTTGCCAAGTGCCGCCCGGGTCACACCCCAAGTCAATAATGTCGGCGCCGTCGCGTTGTAACTGCAACGCTACTTGGCAAAGTTTGTCCAAGGGCAGTTGAGGTGCGTGATTGATTTCAGCCAAGATCTCTATATCGAACAAATCCAAATCTGGTACATCGCGCTGACCGCCAAAAAAGACCGGCAGATCTAATAGGTCTTTAGGTCCAAGCACCACGGGGACGGAGAGACGTTGCTGCAACGGCGCCAAATCGCCTTGGCAAAAACCCGGCAAGAGCACCTGGTCGGTTCCTTCAGGGACTTCAATTCGCGCCGCAATCCAGGCCGGCGTCATTAGGGCCGCCACCGTGATTGGTAATACTTGGATCGAGAAGCGGAACTGGTACTTGACCGCCAATTCGGAAACCAATTGCCGAAGCAGGGGTTCGGCCAATTTTCCAGTGACAAAATGTATTTGGCGTTCGCTGCTCATTGCGTTGCGAGATTAAAGAGTTTGTACCAATGACGATTTGTCAGAAACGATGGCCTAGTTTAAACTGTTGAGAGCCAATTGTGCATGTGAAAAGCCGCTGCTCCCGAGAATTCATCGTGTCGCGAGGTTCTCGCCGCAGGCTGAGCCTGGCTCGTCTTATTTCCTAAGGTACCCAACATGAAAACCATCCGCTACGCCAAGCGGCTGATTGAATTCAATTCCACGAGTGCACTCTCCAATCGAATGGTTAGCAAATATTTGGAGATGAAACTTACCAAACACGGTTTTGTCGTTGAAAAAATTCCCTATCGTGATGCCAATGATGTACGCAAAGTGAACTTAGTCGCCAAAAAGGGACAAGGGCAGGGGGGGTTAGCCTATTTCGGGCATACCGATGTCGTGCCCGCCGAAACTTGGCAATCATCCGTGTTTGGTCCTTTCCAGCCCAGGGTCATACAAGAGCGATTGTATGGTCGAGGTAGTTGTGACATGAAGGGTTCGATTGCCGCAATGTTGTCGGCGTCCCAAATGTTTGACTCCCATCAGTTGAAACACCCGCTGTATTTTGTCTGCACCGCCGACGAAGAAGTCGGGTTTCACGGAGCGCGACGTGTCGTTGAGTCTAGCGAGTACTATCGGGAGATGGTGCGGCATGGGACAAAAGCCATAATCGGTGAGCCAACCGGATTGGAAGTCGTTCATGCTCACAAAGGCAGTTGCCGCGTTGTCGTCACGGGCTTGGGCAAAGCGGCCCACTCCAGCACACGCAATGGACAAAATGCCAACTTGGCGATGATCCCTTTTTTGAATCAATTGCTGTCGATCTACGAAGAAACCGAACGCGATCCGCAATGGCAAAATTCTCAGTTTGACCCGCCCACGATGACTTGGAATATCTTAATCAAAGATAATGCGGCCGCACTTAATATCACACCTTCACGCAGTACTTGTAGCATTTATGCTCGCCCAATGCCAAACGTTCCTATCGATGGACTATTGGACCGCGTCAAAAACGTCGCGCAAATGCACGGACTACAAATAGTCATTGACAAAGCCTGCGATCCATTGTTTACTGCATCAGATTCCGAGTTTGTTCAGCAAGTATTGCGATTGACTCACCGCTCCCAAGCCAAAACGGTTTCATACGCAACCGATGGTGGAGTACTAAGTGAATTGCCCGACAAGCTAATTTTGGGGCCGGGCAATATTGCTCAGGCTCATACGGATGATGAATGGATCTCGTTGGAACAACTTACACGGGGCACCGAATTATACGCCCGATTGATCCAACATTTTTGTTGCGAGGAGTAATGAACATCAACACCGAAGCTCGTTTGTTGTTTCGCACCGCCACATTTGATGACGCTCGGGCAGTCTGGGAATTCTTGCAACCATTTGTCGAGCAAAAGTTGCTATTGTCCCGCACCTTGAGTGAGATCGAACATCTCACGAAACACGCGTTTGTTGCTCGTGACGGCCAACAAGTGGTGGGCTTTGCCGCAGTAGAAATCTATTCGCGAAAATTGGCCGAGATCCAGTGTTTGGCAGTGGCCACCACTCACCAACGACTTGGGATCGGCAAACGGTTAGTTCACATGTGCGTTGAGCGAGCCCGCGAATTGAATATTTTGGAGCTAATGGCAATCAGCGCTTCTGATGAATTCCTCCGCAGCTGCGGTTTTGATTATTCATTGCCGATGCAAAAGCGAGCGTTATTTGCTCAACCAATGCTGATGCCAGAGTTTAACCAGCCAAGTGAATTGGATCGTGAAAAGGGTGAGTAATTGACTTGGATGGTAGGTTAAGGCGACGCGGTAACGGTAGGTCAGGCTGTCCTTAGGCTTACAATCCAAGATAAATTACTGGCAACAAAAACAAAGAGTGCTCTCTATTCCGCCGCTGAGGACAGCGGACGGCTACTGTAGGCCAGCCTGTCCTCAGGCTGACAATCGACGACAAGAAGAAAAACGGTTCCCGACACCTTTTCGTCCCCCGTCCCCGACCGAAAACTGGAAGAGGCAAGGCAACGTCGACAACAAAATCGAGCAGCCAAAAAATCTGGTGGCATAGTGCAGGTTCGAGTGTTACAATGACGTGTACTTGCCCGGAGGATAGGGCTCTGCTGGGGAGCAACCCGAGCGCCGCGACAAGTGTCGACGTTGGAAGCGAGTGTTCCGCAAAGCCCACTCACTTTTTTTGAACGTTGACTCTCAATGAAAAAAAACCCATTGGTTGATAACGGCTTTCAACTATTTTCAGTTAGCCCCCATTACAAAATTCCAATTGCCGGTGAACAAAGACATTAAAGCCTGCCGTCAGAGCGGGCTTACGTACTTACATGCTCAGTCCTCTTTTGAGCAGGAGGGTGAAATGCGTCGTCAGGCTTTCAAAAAATTTACAACTGGATTCAGAGTTGTTCGTGGTTTTTTAAGTCATGCGTTGACACTTCTTGCTCTCGTCATTGCGTTGAATACTGGATCCATGACCACCTGGGGTCAAGAGCACCAGAGTAAAGATGATTTCTTCAAACGCATCCCGACAGTTAAAACGGTCGTTTTTCAGGTGAACAATGACGCCAGCTTCACCATTGTTTCTCGACCTGAGGGCTCCGTTGACGTATTGATGCCACCGCGCTTTGACGAGATGGTTTTACTTGCAAAACCTTGGGTTCAAGACGAACTTAAATTGACGGTCGCTCAGCGGAGTGAGTTTCAAGATACTTATGACAAGGTTTTCGTAAGAGCGGGTTATGAAAAGCGGCTCTCCGAGAACCTCACGGACACGCTTGATAAAGACCAACAAGAACTCTTTCGTGATCTGCTGATTCGCTGTCGAATTCGAGCAATGGGATTTGTACCTTTTTTTAGCCAACCTGCCCTCGAATTGCCGGATGCAGAAGTGAAAGCAATCAAAGAGTTGATTGCGAAACTTGAACCAGGATACAATTCCAAAATCATGGAATTGCGAGACCAAACGATAGAGGCGTTACTGGCCCATTTGACGGATGAGCAAAGGCAAAACTATTCTCAGATTTCGGCGGGTTTCCTTGATGCAAATCCGCCACCCATGGCCTTGCTGTTTTGGCAGCTATCGCATGTTGATAGCTTTGAAGAGGTGATCGTTGATAAAGATTATCCTAATTTGCGGGGTCTTTTCCTGCCTTTTTTTGGTGTCTTTTATTTGACGTAGACGGCAATATCGAGGAAGCATTTCGAACGCATCTACTATACAAGATTTCGGAAATGACTGAATCGGAAAAGAAAAGACTTGAAATGTCATCGTCAAATGGACTTTTTGCCCATCTACTTACGGAAGTCACAAACGAATCCGGATTTTCAGAGTTGCAGCTTACAGAGGCGCAACGGGAACGCTTTTTGGAAATTGCCCAGAGAAAATTTCTTAACGACGGCGAATTCAATGATCTAGAAATGAGTGGCTCGTATGGACCCAAAGAACACGAAGAATGGAGGAATCGAGATCGCACTATTTGCAAGGAAATTAACCGCGAGTTTTTTGATGAGATTTTACTTCCTCATCAACGACGAATTCTTGAATCGTTCAGTATGATATTGGAGGTACAGCGCTGTGGGCATGTCAGTGCTTTCGTTCATGGCGACTTAGGGCAAAAACTGGGAATCTCTGACCGTCAAAAACAAGATTTGCGGAGGCAAGCAGAAGAATCTGTTGAATTAATCAATTCGAAAACGATTCAGTGGGAAGACGAAATTTTTAGGAAAATCAAAGGCGCTATTTCCAGTGATTCACGAAATCGTTTGGCAGATGTGTTCGGCGATTTGCCGAGCCAGGGTCCAGCCAATCTAAGTCATATGTTAATAGGCGACAAAGACAACTAGTTCTCGTGTTGCATCGCTTAGACATGACTTTCGTGGCCGCTTTCACCCGCGACGGGTATTACTAATGACGGCTTGCCACGGAATACCGCAATTAGTTTGGCTAAATGATTCAAGTGACTTAGCCAAACGTGCTCAGGAATTTAAACCCGTGCATTCGGCGATTCCCCTGCGACAGCGATCAGCCAACATCGCTAATATCTAAGGCACTTCCGTACCGGAAAACCATTTGCCGGCGCAGTCGTTCCAACTCCGGCTGTTTTAAATCGGGATCTGCAGCAACAATTTTGGCTGCCATTTCGCGAGCCTGTGAAACCAA
The DNA here is from genome assembly GCA_041739975.1 of Pirellulaceae bacterium. Taxonomy (GTDB): domain Bacteria; phylum Planctomycetota; class Planctomycetia; order Pirellulales; family Pirellulaceae; genus BJ22. The sequence continues at coordinate 26,652 of JBGSMY010000143.1, read as the reverse complement.
TCCGGCATCGCGAATCAAATCGGCAATGATCAGCGGTGGAAAGCCGGTTTGTTCGGTACTGAACAAGTTACCCGGACCGCGCAACTGCATATCAATTTCTGCCAACTTGAAACCATCGGCGTGTTCGACAAACGCGCGCAGTCTCTGGTTGTCTTCGGCAGTACCCGACGATGAGAAAACACAGACATACCCCATGTGTTTACTCCGACACACACGTCCTCGCAATTGATGTAATTGAGACAGCCCAAACCGTTCAGCAGATTCGATGGTCATGACAGTGGCATTGGGGACATCAATCCCGACCTCCACGACACTGGTCGCCACAATCACTTGTGTATGTCCATTGGCGAAAGCTCGTAAAGTGGCATCTTTTTCTTCAGCCGATTGCCGACCGTGCAATAGATCGACGCGATAATTGGCTAATACTCCGTTAACCAACGATTCGTACAGCCCTTCCACACCGACCCATTTGGATTCATCCGTGGAGTCGACCAGCGGGGCAATCACATAACCCTGGCGACCTTGGTCGATCTTCTTGCAAAAAAAACTCCACCATTTGTCGCGGTTGGTTTCGCTGCCTAAATATGTCTTGATCAAGGGAGGCGCGTTAGCTGGACGCACCAACGTGGAAACATCGAGATCACCGAAGACGGTCATCGAAATAGTGCGGGGAATTGGTGTGGCGGTCATTACCAAATAGTGAGGATCGTGATTGGCCAATTGTTTCAGCCGCGCTCGCTGCCTCACACCGAATTTATGTTGTTCGTCAATAATAATTAACCCCAACTTCGCGAATTTCAGTTCGGATTCGACAATCGCTTGGGTACCCACCACGATATCAATTTCGCCGATATGGATTCGTTCGGCCATTTGTTGTCGATGACTGGTGGATCCGGTCCACAAAGCGATTTTGACGCGGCTCGATTGCAGCCAAGTCCGCAGGGTTCGCTCATGTTGTCGGGCCAATATCTCCGTGGGCGCCATCAAGATCGCTTGGTGACCATGGGCAATCGTTTGCAGCAAAGCACAAATGGCCACCGCTGTTTTTCCGCTACCGACGTCGCCATGCAACAGCCGGTTCATGGGTATCGTACGTTCCAAGTCTTTTGCAATTTCATGGAATACCTGTTCTTGAGATTCGGTCAACGTAAAAGGCAAACGTTGGCGAATTCGATTTTCAATCATTGGAGTCAATGGCAATGCCGGAGCGGACGGTTCAAGCGTGACTTGATGTCGACGTTTAGCGAGTGCTACTTGGAGAATCAACAATTCCTGAAAGGCAAAACGACGCTGAGCTTCTTCGGCTTGGATGTTTGATTCCGGCGCGTGAATCCAACGAATCGCGGTATGAATATCACATAGTCCCAATTCTTGGCGAACGTTGTCGGGCAAAGCCTCCTCGGCTTGATCGGCAAACCTCTCAACCACTTTGCGGACGATCCGACGAATGTCCTTTTGTTTTAATCCTTCAGTAAGCCCGTAAACTGGCAATAATTTGGGTTTTAGTTGTGCCGATGCAGCATCCATGATGGTGAATTTGGGTTGTAAGATCTGCAATCGGCCACCTCGCTCGGTAACCGTTCCGTGCAGGGCAAGCTTCATCCCCACTTTGATTTTTTCAATCAAATAAGGCTGATTAAACCAAATGATTCGTAAATAATGACCATCTTGTTCGACTAAAGCGTAGATGGTCATTTTCCCGGCCATCGACACCGTGTGATCGATTTCTCTAACCGACACCATCAAAGAGACGGTTTGTCCCACCGTCGCCTCTCGTACGGCAATTACTTCCTGATAATCTTCGTACCGGCGTGGAAAATAAAACAGCAAATCCCCAGCCGACTTAATCCCAATCTTTTCCAGCGTTGGGATTAACTCGGAGGGAATTGCGGGAATAAATCGCAGCGATGTTAATAAGGGTTTTGACGTCTGTTTCGACATGAGAAACTTTCGCTTACATCGACCGCGCGATTTGCGACATTCCAGTTGTCACTCAGGGATCTCGCGGCGCGATGTAATATTATAAAAGAAGCGGGTGAGGTTGCGGGAAAGGGCATGATGTTCAGGCTTTTGGCTTAAGGCTTTTAGCTTGAAGATCGCAGGATTTTAGCGGCCTAAAGCGGCTTGAAACCGAGCGAATTCTTGTTTGGCGATGTTGACGCCTGCCGTTAATACGGGGTCGCTGGCTGGCTTGTTCATGTCATCGCCCAAAGCCGGTTTCGCCGCGCTGGCCACGCTAACATCAGGACTGACACCGACCTGCGCGATCGGATTTCCTTGAGGCGAATAGAACTTGGCGGTCGTCAAACGCAAACCGCCACTTCCCGTATTCAGCGGAAAGATACCCTGGACGCTGCCTTTGCCGTAACTCTGATGTCCGACAATACGTCCGCGTTGATGATCTTTGATTGCCGCAGCAAAGATTTCGCTGGCGCTGGCCGAGTTTTCGTCGACAAGTACGACCAATGGCACACGCCAAGTGCCTGGAGCTTGCGCTTGATGCGTGTAGTCTTCCAAAGGATTGCGGCCTTTTGTCGAGACGATCACACCGGATTCAATGAATCGATTGGCCACGTCAACGGCAGCCGTCAACAGTCCACCTGGGTTGCCACGAACATCCACGATCAAGCTACGCATGCCTTGTTGCTGCAATTGCCACAGTGCTTTGTCGAGATCTTGTCCGGTTGTCTTTTGAAAGTTGGAAAGCTTCATATAACCGACACCGGACTCGGCATCGATCATCGAGATCTGTTCCAAACTCGGAATTTCGACGCGACGTCGTTTTAGTTGGAAAGCTAAATTATTTTGGCTGTGCCGGGAAATCACCAAATTGATCGTGCTGCCTTCGATACCGCGAAGCATGTCGGCGCCTTTTTCGCTGCCCACATCGCTAACTAAAGATCCGTCAATGGCAATGATCCGGTCGCCGATTTTGATGCCACCTTGGCCTGCCGGACCGGCTGCGATTACGTTGACAATTTCCAAGTAATGAGCATGTAACTTTAGCTCGACGCCCAAGCCGACAAAATTGCCTTCAATTTGCGACATGGTTTCGCCATATTGGTTGGCCGACATAAATCCGGAATACGGATCGAGAGCCGCAATCGCACCGCTGACGAACTCGAACATAGTGGCCGAGATGGGGAGACCAAGTTGAGTGTGCATGATTTCTGCGGTGTGTTGGGCGACCCACAAACTATCCGCCCGTTTTTGCACGGCCACTTTTTCCAAGGCCGAAGTAACCGCTGACCAAGCCGCTTGGATTTGTTCAGGGGACTTTTGCGAACAATGTAGGTTAGTAAATTCTGTTGAGCTGAGGGCAATATTAAGACTGATCAGCCCATAACGCGAGATCGAATGCCAATCGGGCTGATCGACATAATAGGACTGAACTTTTTGCAGGATCTCGCTATAAGTCGTATTGGCCAGTTCACTGTTGGTGACGCGCACTTGTTGCAAGAAGCTTGAGTCGCCATATCGGTGCGCCAGGTCAAAATGCAAACGAGCTAATGCGCGTTTATGCAATAGATCCGTATCATGCGGGCTTTTCCGCAACGCTTGCTGATAAATACTCAGCGCGTCGGCCCATTGCCCCTTTTCCTCGAATTCACGTGCTTGTTGCAACGTTTGGTTGATTAGCGGTTCAGCGGGAGATTGTGCCCAGTTGGCCGCGGGCAATGACCAGCCGATCAACAACATCGCTATGCCAAACGCAATGCCGCGAATCAAAACCCCATTGAGGTATCTGCTCTGCAGACAATTACGCTGGAGGTTGTTACCTAGTGAACCAACTTCGCCGGTGGTTGCGGTCGACGATGACGACATCCATAACTTCATCCGAGAACACCTATCCATAATCTATACCATCCATAAGGACGACGTTTCTTCGGATGCGGGGCTGGATTGCTTTGGAGCGCAGCCACCGCACGAATCGACGTCGAATCAGGAATTTGGGCTCCGAATTTAGAATGCGTTGCCCAAAACGCTGGAGCCACTAGCTTAAGGCTCAGAAAAATAGATCATCAAATGACTGCGGTCAAAAAATCATCAAGACTTTTTGACCGCGTGATCCGGACAATCGATTCAGTGCGACCTGGTTCAGCCAATTTTGCGGATGGCGAAAAGTTTACGGTGGTCAGCCCAATTGTCTGGTGCGTCCCGGCATTCGTTGTTACGCAACCAATTGTCGGTGGTTCGATACTTTGCCGACAAAAAATGCAAGCTCAAACCAGATCCGTCGAGATTATCGTCGTGGAGCTGAAATTGAAATGCATTGCTGGGATGAGAACCGGTTTGCGGACGGGTTCAACCGGCGTTTCCACGACAGGAGCCACACGCGCTCGTCGGCGCGTCTTGATTTTGGCCCACTCTTTGGTTAATGCCTCAAAAACATCTGGCGTTTCATATCGGGCAACCCGTTTCCCCTCCGCGATTGGACCAATCAATCCGCGAAATAGCGGAAATCCCCGCAAGGACAACTCGGTGTTACAATCATCCACGCCATATTGCTCATAGTTCGATTTGAGCGAGCTCAGATCCTGATGATCGCGAACTCGAAGTGTTCCATCGACACCGCATGAGACAATTCTGATGGTTTTATCTGACATCTGCGCGTTCCCTTGTCTGGTTGTACAGTCAACGACGTGAAACACCCAGCCCCATCCATTGCCATGTTTGGGGAACACACTCCATTGCAAAACTGGATTCGTCAGAATGTGTAATCGGTGAAAAGTTTACCCAATCGGAAAAGATTTTCAGCAAACGGCGCAACCGATTTGACTGCAAATTTCGTCGCAATCGGGCGAGGGATCGATTGGTGCAATTGCACGGACACATGAGGGTTACGAATTTAACGATTGCATCAAAATGTCAATTGAATAGCAGTCATTAATCAAACCTGGAATTGCTTGCCAGTTAGCCGCTCAAAAGCTTCGATATATTTTTGCCGCGTGCGGTTGACAATCTCGGCGGGTAGTTCCGGAGGTGGACTGTTTTTGTCCCAAGGGGTGCTATCGAGGTATTCTCGTACAAATTGTTTGTCAAACGAAGCCTGATTTCGCCCGGGCTGATATTCGTCGGCGGGCCAAAATCGAGAACTGTCAGGCGTTAAGACTTCATCGATCAAAATGATATTATCGCCATCCCATCCAAATTCAAATTTAGTGTCCGCCAAAATGATTCCACGTTCTTGGGCATACTCAGCGGCCCTTCGATAGATGTCGATGCTTTTTGATCGCAAGGTTTCGGCGACCGATTGTCCGACTCGTTGAATCATCTCGGCAAACGAAATATTTTCGTCATGCCCCGAAACTGCTTTCGTAGCCGGGGTGAACAATGGCTCAGGTAGCTCAACACAATTAGGTAACCCGGCGGGCAAGCGATGTCCGCAGACTTCGCCGGTTCGTTGATAGTCGCGCCAACCGGAGCCCACCAAATAGCCTCGGACAACACATTCGATGGGTACCACGCGGCACTTGCGAACAATCATCGATCGACCCTGCAGGTAATCGATTGGCAACGGAAAATCTCGTGGTAACATCTCGGCCAAATGGCGATCGCGCAGCCAATGGTCATCGACTTTCAAAAAGTCAAACCAAAACTGGCTAATGCTCGTCAAGATCCGACCTTTGTCGGGAATCAACGATGGCAAGATCCAATCGAATGCGCTGATGCGATCCGAGGCCACCATCAGGAAGCAATCACCTAAATCATACATATCGCGGACTTTGCCGCTGTGAACGGGCCCAGCCATGACGGAACCTACCTGACGCCTTTTAACAGTTGACAATCGCGGGTACATTAAACAGCGAAGTATAAGGGAGACAGCCAGAAATAAAATACCACGCACGACGGACGTAAATCCTAGGCCATGGGGCAATTCATCTTTCACATTCCGAATTCTTGCCCTTTTGATAAACGGATGGCCAGCACGGTTCACGTTGTCGGGCTCGATGGAATTCCAGGGCCCGGTCGAGTTCAAGTAAATGACGGAATTTTGGTAATTCAGCGGAATCAAGATGAGTCCGGGCACGTTTTTTTAAGCTGGCCTGTAGCCGGTTTTGGCGAATTGGTTTTGGGAACCGGCACCCTGCCCGAAAATGACGCCGGCCCGGCGGTCGATACAGTTTACTGGCTCGATGTAGAAATTGCCCGCGGAACGGTCAATCGCCTTCGCAACCAATTGTCGCTTTGGACTGAAGGCGGCCTACAAGTCGACCCCGAGGTGCTTGAATGGACCGCGGCAGCCACAACCGCCTTAGGTCGCGCCATTATGTGCAGCGCGGCCATGGATCAAACGGCTGACGATTCATGGAATCGACACGACGAGGCGGCAGAGTCGATTCGTTTAGCCACTCAAGCAAACTTTCGATTGGCCCAAAATTTTGCTCGCCAAGTTTTTCCGTTTCGATTGCAGCAGACCACTGCTGGATTTGAGCGCGCCTGGACCGGAATTCAAATTCCGAACACCGACTTACGATCCGACGATGCGTTTCCAAAATCGCTCGGTCCAGAGAACTGCGCAGATTTTCCCGTGATCAGCTGGAGTCAATGGGCCAACGCATCCTTGCGAAGTCATTTAGTCTCAAATCGTTTTGTCCTAGGGCCTTTGCTCGACGCTAGTCCCGATGGACTTTCAACCGAATTGCGTTCTCTCGATAACTTTGAAAGTCGACGTTTGCATTTGTTGCAACAAATCAAACGCGAGTTTTCCGGAACGCCGTTGACGCCGACTTGGATTCACGCCGTTGGCGGGCTCAATGGCATGGGACATCGATTGTTGAATTATCCTCAGCAACTACAATTCACGGTTGATATCGTCCAATCGCTCGAAGAGTTGTTGCCGACGACTCCAATCATGGTCAGTTTTGATGGCCCCTGGGGTGAACGCTTGGCCTGGAGCGTAGGCGGCGCTCATGCATTACAAATTGCCGATTCATTATTGCGGCGTGGTTTACGGATTAATATGTTAGGCCTCGATATCAATTTGGACTATTGGCCGCATGGCAGTTTGTTGCGAGACCCCGTCCAATGGATCGATCTGATTGATCTTTGGTCGCAATTGGGGCTTCCACTTGTCATCCATTTACGCGCGGCAACCGGCGTTTACTCGGCCACCGTTAATCGGCCAATCGCCATTCGCAATTCTTGTAGCGAATCCGAAATGTGCCATTTACTGTCAACGGTCGTCCCGATGTTGTTATCTCGACCAATGGTACGCGCCATTGTTTGGCAACAATTTTATAATGGCGACGATCAACGATACCCCTGTGGAGGCTTGCTCGACGACTCCGGGCAACTTAAGGCGATCGGTCAGGCTTGGCAAAATTGTCGCCGCCATTACCGGGATTTGCCTTAAACGCACTTGTCTTGATCTGCGTCCAATCAAAGTGATAATGATTCATTGGAAATAAAATCTCAATTTCGGGCTTTGAGGCATACGTGCAGAGGCCGATGACTTTTTCGAATGATCCACCGACACCAAAAATTCCAACAGGTACTGAAGTGAGCGATTTTGAAGAGCAAATCAAACAAGCGATCGATCGAGGTCGAGTCCGTCACGAAGCTCGGAACGCCGCGGAACAAGCGAAAAAATTGTCAGAGGAAGAAATCCGCAGCCGTCATGCCCAATTTCGCTTGCAATTGAGCGAGCATATTGAAGCAGGCCTCAAAAAAATAGCGAGCCATTTTCCGGGATTTCGATATGAAACCATCTACGGTGATCGCGGATGGGGCGGTGCACTTTCGCGCGATGATATGGTTCGCGGCGGTGCAAAATATAGCCGGTTGGAAGTCGTGGTGCGGCCAATCAACGAATACCATGTGGTGAACCTCACAGGAAAAGGAACCGTACGCAACCGGGAACTGTTCGCTTGGAATCATTTCGAGGAAATTAGCCAAGCAGATGAGAACCGACTGATTGCTTTGGTGGACGGTTGGATGCTGCAGTACGCTGAGCAGTTTGCCGCGGCCAAAGGAAACTGACCGACGCTGAGTTTTTCATAAGGATACGGCATGCCTGATCGATCGGAAATTGAAAATGGAACAAGTGTTCCGGATCCCTATTCGTTACAGGCCGGTTCAGCCGCGATTGAACGAACCGCGGTTGTTAGCACTGCCGCGACTCATACCCTGCGAAGATGGGTACGCCGTGGCTTATTCGTATTGGCGTCGGTTGTCATCCTGATTGCAATTTACATTGGAGTTGCGCTAATCGGTCAGACTTGGTTTGCACCGCCCAGCGATCCAAACCTCGATAATTTAGCGGTCATTCAAGATTCAGGCACTGATAGTCGCCATTTCGAAATTGATTCGACGCCAGACAACGATCGTGAGTTGCTGCCGGGAATCTTGTCCGGAATCAGTGCGGAAGTGATCGCTGCGGCCGCGCATCCTTTAGATCCACTATTACAAGTCGCGGAAAAAGCCCAGGCGAATATCCGGAATTCTATCTTCGATTATGAAGCCATCATGATCAACCAAGTTCGCGTTGGTCGCGGCCCGGTGCGCGATCCACACTTCATGCAGATAAAAATACGCCATCCACGGCTACTCGACAATGGCGAACAAATTCCCTTCAGTATTTACACTAAATTCATCGCACCGGCCAATATGGCGGGACAAGAAGCGATATGGGTCCGCGGCGCGAACAATGATCGATTAATTGGCCACCCTCCTTCCGGAATGCTGAATTTGATTAGCTTGGAATTAGACCCCATCGGACCGATCGCGATGAAAGGCAATCGATATCCAATTTACGAAATGGGTATTTCAAGACTGCTGGAAATCATCATCGAAAAAGGCAAACGCGATCGGGCAGCGGGAGATTGCCAGGTCACTCTTGATCGCCACGTGCGAGTGGACAATCGCCCTTGTTTAATGCTCGAAATTCGACATCCACATCGGCAAGAACCATTTGATTTTCATATTGCCAAAATCTTTATCGACTTAGAAATGCAAATCCCTGTGGCATACGAAGGTTACGATTGGCCCAAACCGGGAACAACGGAGCCAATTTTACTGGAAAAATATGTTTATACACAGATAAAACTCAATCCTGGCCTGACCGCACATGACTTTGATCCAGCCAATCCGGAGTATGAATATCCAGATCGCTAGTAAAATCCCCACCCAAGCCGCTTTAATTGATTATTCCTCGGCGGCGAACGCTTCGCCGCTAGTTGTAGAATTTTACCGGTGCGATTATTCTATTACTTTCCACGTCGACTCATGAGGAGAGGGTATTTATGGTTCGTCTAGCTGCGAAGTTGAGCATTTGTCTGGGATTTGTTTGTTGGCCGATTTTTTCGGTCTCAGCTCAAGACGTACAAGAACAATTCGAACACGCTTATGGCGATGGCGTTCATCACTTTTTCAGTAACCAATTTCCACAGGCATATTCGGCATTTACCCAAGCAATTGATACCGGTTACCGCGACCCCCGCCCTTATTATTTCCGCGGACTCGTGGCAGAAATGACGGCTCGCGACGGCAAACCTGATTTTCAAACCGCAGCGAACATCGAGTTCAAAGGCGGCGGTTCAACCAAATTAGTCAATGCTGCTCTCGAAAGAATCCAAGGTCCCCTTCGCACTTCACTGGAAAAGGTGCGTCGTGAAACACGCCGACAAGCGGCTTCTGCGGATCCGTACAACGGTCTAATCATTATCGATCTCAAGACCGGCAAAACGGAAGGAGAAGAAGTCGACGAGGATGGAGCGTCTCCAAAGTCGAGTTCGCCAAATTCAAAACCGTTGGTACCTCCGGGTCAAGAACAGAAAAACCCGGGTCGAGTCGATTTGCCTCAATAGTTCACTTTGTCATGTATTCGGCGGAACCGAACGAACTTCAAGGCAAACAACTGCGAACTTCAAGGCAAACAACTGCGAACCTTAAGGCAAACAACTGCGAACCTTAAGGCAAGTAACTGCGAACCTTAAGGCAAGTACCTGCGAACCTTAAGGCAAGCCAATGAAATTTCTTCACAGCAATCCGGCCAAGATACGCATTGGCTTGCCCAAAAGATTTTTTCTGATTTTCTTTAGACTCAAAGCCAGGCCATCAAGCCTGCTCTGCCTATTTTGCTGCCCACGTTGCTAATCCATGACCGACGGCAATTTTACAACCGATTTCGACCGCACGCCGCGATTCTGCGATTGCAGATTAAGGTCACACATTTGTATCGATACAAAATGTAATCTTTACCTCGTGCAATCGGCCCAATCGATCACAGATCCGCATTCTATTTATTTGTTGCCCACATCGGTACGATCTAAAACTTCGATTTTCATTTCATCGGAATTTGCTTTTAGTTCAGGTGCATACATGGCGCTGGCGCGAGTTGGCAATGCACTGAACCGACCGGGGATTTCCGCCCGCAAGCGATAACTAACACTATGTTTCCCGCGCGAAAGCTGTCGCATGAAAAATGCGACTCGTTCATCGCGGAATTCAACATATGCCCCTAGTCCAGAAGGTATGTAGCCGCTTTGTACGTTGACCGGTTCACACCCAGCCGCCTTCATGTCTTCAAAGACGATGTACTCGTAATCGTTTTTGGAATCAATTTCCAACTCGATTTCGATTAAGTCACCACTGGTAACTTGCGACCAATTTTCCAATGCAACTCGATCGTATTTTTCTACATCTTGCGTTACTACTTGGCCATGTGCGCCCTGAACTTCGGCCTGAGCCCCTTCGCGTTGTACTAATTTATAGAACTTGCGATTGACTTTAATCTCTAATCCGGCCGCAGTGATATTGTCTTCAAGCGTGAAATTAGTCACGTAGGCATTGGCATATACTGGGCCTTTGCCGCGGCGTTTGATCTCAAGTTTATGAGCGCCGGCTGTCAATTGATCACCGACCAAAGTCAGTGTATTGTCAAATTGAAACAGCACTTGAGGAGTGATTTCGATAGAGCGTTTAAGTTCGCCATCCAACCACAATTCGACGGTCATTTCCGGTTGGTCTTCACCGCTTCGTACCAGATAATCGGCCAATGCTTCAATACAGATTGCTGTATCGCGCGTATTGTACCAATAGGTCCCGTGCCGGCGATTGTTTAACAGATATTTAACCAGCCCAGCGGCTTTTGGATCTTGAGCATTAACGCGCGATAATAGTTTTAGATAAATCGCGTTGGCTTCGATTTGATCACCATACCAGTACCACCAATAATTGCCACGGTTAGGCAAATCGATAAAAGCGGTTTGGTTTTCATCATCGACAGTGACAAATTGGTCAATATTGCGAATCACCATGTCGCGTCGCTCTACCTGTTGAACTTTGTCAAGAGCCAATCCAAACAACCCCATGCCGTAGAGTGACAAATGAGTGCGATCGCGATATAGAAAATCTTGCATCTCTTGACTCTCAATTTGAGCGTCAACTAATATCCGATAGACCATCGCATCCAAGTTATCGGCAATTGTTTTGTACCGCGGATCCTTGGGCCATTTGTCGCGTGGAATATCTTGCAAGCGTACCCATTCTTGCAGCAATACGACTTGTTGATTTTGATAGTTTTGCAACCAAGCGATACCTTTCTCCAGCACGCCAGGTACCAAAGCGACGTCATTGGCAACCGCTACTTGAAGGCCTTGCACGACAACCGCCGTTGTATGCGGCCAGCTGTGTTCCTGGATGCCGGAGAACCAACCCCAACCGCCATCACTGCATTGCATGGACGTCAAATCTTTGACCCCTTGCTTAACCATCCGCTCGACCTCTTCTGGATCAAAAACGGGATTACGTGCGTAAACTTTCCAGCGATCGCGGCGTATCGTAGGGTCACCCAATTCTTGAGCATTTAGATTGGTGCGGTTTTCTTGAATTGCAGCTAAATCCAAATTCATTCGCTGCAAAATGTTTTGGGTTATTACCGTTGGCAAAAACCGATTGAGTGTTTGTTCGGTACAACCATAGGGATACTCAACCAGATAGGGAAGCGCATCGACCATCGCTCCTGCCAACGTCGGTGAGAAACGCACTTCTAACACGGATTGTTCGACACGACGTTCAACTGGCACATTAAAATCAATGGTGGTCGACGGCTGATCAGCCCGTACAACACTGCTGTACGATTCAGTTTTGAGCATCCCATGTACAAACACTGGAAATTTCATTTGCATGGCGTCCGACTCAACATCAGTCAACGCAGACATCGTGATTGCGGCCTCACCTTCGCGAAGCACTTTCACTCGCCAATCGACGCGAGTCTCACCGCCGGCTGGGATGTTGACGGTTGTCTCTCGTTCGCCGAGCACTTCCATCAGATCTCCGCTTAAATCGAGCACCACCTTGGCCATCTTGGCTTCCGCCAAATAATTGTGAACGATCGCCGACAATACGACTTCGTCTTTTTCCACAAAGAATCGCGGTGCTTGTAGACGCACCATGATGTTTTTAGCTGTCACTACTTCGGTTGTGGCTTCCCCGACACGCGTCCCGGTTCCCAGGGCCCAGGTTCGGATCTTCCAAGCCGTCAAATTCTCAGGCATGGTCATATCGATGGTCGCGGTGCCGTCGCCATCGGTCACAATGTCAGCTTTCCAAAATGCAGAATCGGCAAAATTTGTCCGCACCGCTGGCGTAACCACCGCCCCGGCCCCTTCCTGGTCCAATCCCGCCGATTGTTTGGCCATTTCTCCGCCAGCAGCATCAGCGGCTGCCATTGGGGCAGCAAGCGATTCGGCGACCATTCCTCCACGCTGTCTCATTTCGCGTCGGCCGCCGCCGAATCCACCACCTCCTCCAGGAGCCATATTGCTGGCCTCTTCCAAAGCGGCGGGGTCGGATTCAGTTGTTTGGTCGCCAAAAACACCCAGATTTTGCATCCAGGGGTCGTTTGGCTTGACAAGATTTCCAAAGGCTCGCCCCAAACTTACCAACGATTGAGGGTGGTGACTGCGGCGCCATTTCCAGAAAAACTCGCGAATTTCAGGAACATTGGACCCCCCAGAAATGTACTCCACAGCACGATCGTACATCGTCATAACGGCCGACCCAACAAATGGTTTGCCATCGATATCAGTCAATGTTAATTTGACCTGCGCAGGCGCGCCAGGCAGGTATGTGGACTGAGCGGGTTCAACTTTAACGTTAAGAACGCGTTGTACCGGTGGAACCACCATTTCTTTAGCGACTTGATGAAATTTGGCATTGGCGATTGTGGTCGCTTCGACAAAGAAGTTTGGCGCATCGGCCTCTTCAACGTCAAATTCATAGACGGTACTCTTTCCAGGAATCGTCAATACAATCGGGCGACCTGCATAGGTATTGCCCGCAGGGCGTAGCCATAACAGCACCGTTGAACCCGGTCGATTGGTATTGATCATCAATTGAACTTTATCACCAGGTTTGTATTCTGCTTTGTCAGCAATCAGTTCCAAATCGTTAAATCGAAACTGTTCGCCGTTAAAACCCGCGCCTGTAAATGTAATTAATTGACCCCCTTCAAATTCATGCCCTTGCCCGTCATTGACGCGGTACGACAAACGATATTGGCCTGCTTCACTGGCCTTAATCAGTTGTTGGGCATTACCCGATTCATCGGTATCGACATCCCAAGATTGGACTTCGTTTTCGCTAGGTTTGCCTTGAGCGTCGTAGGTCACTTTGAGCAATTTCAAAGTACCTTTTCCCGCTACGCCGCGTCCGTCTGCAGTGCGAGCGTTAAAGTAAGCGATAAACGAATCATTGACGCGGACATATCCGCGATCAGCCCAACAAAAGACGCGGAAAGCTTGTCGCGCCGCAATTACCGATCCGGTTCCCACGATCGTTCGTCGAGATGCATCAACCACTTCAGCAGTTATTTCGTATTGATGATCTTGGTCACCGTGAACGGCTTTCGCCAACGCCGTATCGATTTTCACCGAGACTGTCCCATCAGCCCCTAGAGGTACTTCTTCGTCCATGACCAATTCTGGGGGGTCTTGGGAACCACCCCACCAGGGAGGCAGAGGTCCGTAACAACCCCAGCGACTGAAACCCGGATACCAACCCGCATCGGGTGAAAACCACCAATATCCAGGCCCGTAGAGCCAGTCCCAACGACGCGCTGGGAACCAGCGTTGTTCTTTAGCGGTACGATGCACTTTGAACCGGACGATTCCCTCTGCAACTGCTCCACCAAAGTAATACTTGGCAATAATTTTGGCTTCAACCGTTTCGCCAAGCATTACAGGTTTTTCGGGAGCCTCGACCGTAACTTCAAATTCAGGTTTTTTGTATTCCTCCACGCGAAAACTAATTTGTGATCCAAATCGTTTGCGTTCAGCATCATTCAGCATAATCGAATACTGTCCTAGTGCGGCATTTCCAGACAAGGTGAAATTACCTGAGACGCCTCCGTAGTCGTCCGTTTTCATCACTTGTTGGTACAATTGATTGCCTTGCGGATCATTGATCTGAATTACGACGTCTTGCCGAGCGTAGCTGTTTTCGCGATCGCGGGTCGCATAAGAAGCATCCCCCAACCAGAACTTGAATTCGACTTTTTGATCGGGCCGATAAACAGGTCGATCCGTGATGCCGTAGATTTTTAGTTGATGAAATGTTTCCCAAGCGTAGTGAGGCAACCACACGCCGTGAAATCCTAAAAATGCCATTCGCCCTTTGGGGTCTCGAGCGATCGTCAGCCATTGAAAGTTTTGATCCAGAAGTTTTGGATCGACCACAATCATGCCTTCTTTGTCTGTTTTTTCGGCGAAATTCGAAGTAATCAATCGCTGTTTCTTGCCGTCATTGTCCCATTCCATCCGCCAGCCAAAAAACTCGAGGTTCGTTTGGCCAACCGACTTTCCACTTACGGCATCGCCAACAAAATAAAGCGAACCGTTCTTGGTGGTCTTACGAAGAATTGCCAGATCGTCGATCCAAATGACCACATGACTGATATTGCCGTCCTGCATTTTCGCAGTGATTAAATAAGCGCCTGCCTGTTGCAGCGGAGTCGTTACTGTAATACGGCGATCAAAATGGTTGCTTTTTGGATCCAATTCCATCGACCATTGGGCCACTTGTTCGCCCAAATACTTGGCTCGGTTTTCTTGGAGCAAATCGTAGCCGATCGTGTCGATTTGAATGTGTTGCCAATCGAATTCGGCCGGTTTGCGATTAATGTACTCTTTGACGTCTTTGAGTAGTTGTTCGATTTTGACTTTTTGTGCGGTAAACGCCACTTGCTTGCCGTTGCGGAATCGAAAATCGACCGTAGCACCTTGGCCGGCTGGCTGGGTTGACGTGTTTTCAAAGCGTCCCCAAGGTTTGACAATTTGATCGAGAGCGGCCTGACGATGTTCGCTACCAAATCGCTTGATCCCTTGTCGCCAATAGTCAGCTGCTTTGGTGTATTGTTGTCGGTCGGTAAATACACTTGCCAGCCGATCGAGTGCCATCGCCGCGTAGGCGCTTTGGCCATCCGCTAATTTTTGCCAGATTCGAATTGGCTTGAATTCGTCTGGTAGTTTGAAACGCTTGACGCCTGTAGCCAAACGTGCGATGGTTTCGTCTTCAGTCAAGGTTGGCAGCGCGAATGGATTAGCCGTTGCGTCGGGTTTCGCAGAGTCATCGCCGCCATCGCCAAAAAAAGTTCCCCATTGAGCCAGAGTTTGAACGCCGAACTGCGATTGTAAAAATTCAGCAAAGATCCATTGCGTTTGTGCGGCTTGATTGGGGTCGGCAAGCGCCGTCTGTTCCAGCAGCCAGCGCCAACGTTCGCCATCATTAGCGGCCAGTTCCCAAGATTTCGGAACTGCGTAATAGACGGGCTGCCCCGCTTCATCGATCGGAGCGCCTTTACCAGCATCAAAGCCGCGACCACCACCGCGCCACATCCATGGCTCGACACCAACTTCATAATCCGGAAGACTGGTTAAATCGGTGAGCGATTGCAATCGCCAATCTTCACCGCTATTTCCCTGATAGCGAACGGCATTGGCAAGTTCCATGTAAACCCGCCCTGTTTCCAACGGATCGAGCCCTTCTGGGATGAGCTTCATCGCTTGCACGAGTAGCTGAATACTGCGAACTCGATCTCGAACGGCGGCAAAGGTCCATTCGCCGCCGCCGCGCTGTGAGCCCCGTTCAAATTTACCAGCGACCGTAAACCCCCAATGTTCCGTGTTTAGCAGTGTATTGCCTGCCGTCCGAATCAGGTGAAACTCCTGTGGATGCAGGGCAACTACCTCTTCTAAAATTGCATCAAATTCGTGAATCCGCTGGAGCTGGGCTAAACACTGATAGACTAATTGAAAATCATCTGCCAATGTAGTTCCCGCCGCTTGTTCTACTCGGGCCAACTTAAGGTACTTTTCTAAAGCATCGCGAAAATTGCCTTCTTTAAATTCTTTGCTGGCGGCTGCCCTCAATTCATCATCGGTCATTCGTTTTGCCATTGCGGTGTTACCTGGGATGGACAACCAACTGCCAATTGAAAAGATTCCAATTAGACAAATCAAAAAATACCTGAGTGCCATGATGCTTATCTCTTTATTGAAAAGACGATCTCGACGTCGGTCCGCAATGATTCATTGATTGACGCGCCAACATTGCCGTTGCCCATATTGTATGAGCACGGCGATTTGCAACGCAAGACAAACCCAAATGAAATCAAGAATTCATCGAGCTCACATTGAATGTATTGAGCCGAATACCTGATTTTCCTGTACAGTTCGTTTGAACAGCACTGTTGAGGGCCTTGCAACTATTGAACGTCAGACGAGAGCAAGATTGATATAGTTCCCGAAAAACTGATTAAGAAGAGAACCAACGGCGCCAGCGAGTCCGGCCGAGCCAATGAAGTACAAGTAGCGTTATTCCCAATACGAACACAATTGGCAACCAGCGGGGTCGAATGGCCACGATTAATAGTAAACCAATGATTGCAGCCCAAAGATAGGCGGGCAGTCGAAAAAGTCGCCCCGAGTCAAACAGCTGGGGCCAAGCCAACCAGATTACGGCACAAAGCACTCCGGCCCGAATCATTGCCAAATAAATTCCGGGTTCCAATGAGCGTTGGCTGCCAACAATACCGACCAAAGTCAACAATACCGCACTGGCAGCCATTCCCCAACGTTGCCAGCGAAATCCTGGAAACAATCTTTGGCCGTTTGAGTCGGTTGTTTCCTGATGGTTCATCCCAAAATCTTTTGTTTCAGCTGTCGCAACAAATCTACGGCTCCCGAAATTTCTGCTTTTTGACGTGTTCGGTCTTGGGGAATTTCACGTTCAATCGTCAATGGCCCGCGATAACCGATGGCATGTAACGTGCGCAGGTAATCTTCCATACCGACGTTCCCTGCACCCAACGGGACCTCTTGTCCCCATTCTTGACCAGGATTTTTCGCCCACAGCGCGTCTTTGCAGTGAATACTGCGAACTCGAGAATTCAACGTTTGCAATGCAGCAATTGGCTCCCCAGTACCATAAAGTATCATATTGGCGGGGTCAAAGTTGACAAACAAATTTGGTCGCGCCACATCGTCAATAAAAAGCACCAACGCATCAGCCGCTTCTTGCCCCGTTTCCAAATGTAACGATTGGCCATTGGCAGCAACATAATCACATAAACGCTGAGTAATTTCTACGATTTCACAATAACTGGCCGCTTGCCGATCGTGAGGTACAAACCCCAAATGCAGGGCAACGACGGGACATTGCAACTGCTTGGCAAAATCGCTGATCTCGCACATTTCACGAAATCGTGACCCTCGCGTGGCCGATGGAACTAGTCCCACCGTTTTTTCGACCGTTGGGATATCAGCGTAGCTTTCGCCATCAAAGCCGCCAAAGACAGCGGTCAATTGAATCCCTAACCGTTCTAACTCGGCTAAGAATTGTTGAGCGCGCTGCGGTGTACGGGAACTGGAATGCGGTGCATGTAGTTGGATGGTGGGCACGCCCAATTCCTGCGCAACTTCTAAATGAACGCCTAAGCCCGCATCAATACTCGCAAAAACACCAATTGGCCATTCTTCCACAATCGCACCTTTCAAGTCGCATTCAAGTTATGCACGGTTCGAGAAATACCTCGACGATGGCAATATGGTGATTGCCGGTTTCCTATTGGTCAAGCGGTCAGGTCCGAGTTGTGGAGCACTGGTTTGCTTATAGGGCTCTCGAAAACCAATTGATGATGAAATTGCCAGGGATTCTAAAGCGATTAGGGAAGTGATAGGGGGTTGGGATGAGCGCCGACGAGAACGTCGGCGACCACGGCGGCTACGATAAGCGCCGACGAATACGTCGGCGACCACGGCGGCCACGAGAAGCGCCGACGAATACGTCGGCGACCACTGCCGGCCACGGTAGGCGCCGACGAATACGTCGGCGGCCACGGCGGCCACGGCGGCTACGGCGGCCACACTCACAAAAAAAACGGCCATTGGCAAATCAATCGCCAATGGCCGTCGCTGCTGTTTCAATTTATTCACTCGCGTGAATAAGTTAGTTTGCGGTAACTTTAGTTGTTGCCACCGATCGGACCGACTTGAGCTCGTTCCTCTTCTTCTTGAATGATGATCCGCGGGGTAACCATCATCATCAAGTTGCTGGTTTCGCGGCCGATACCAACATTCTTAAACAATCGGTTCACATACGGAATGTTACTCAAGAACGGCACACCACGTTCCGTGCGGCCTTCGCTCATTCTTTTGATACCACCCATCAGGATCGTACCACCATCAGGAACGCTAACCACGGTATTGACAAAGGTCGAAGCCACCACAGGCAACTGTACCGTCACACCGGTTTCTTCGACTTCTAGTTCCAAATCATCGTCATCGGTTCCGGTTCCGCCGGGGCGACCATTGAACAAGTCATCCAAGAAATTCGTTGACGAGCGACGCGTCGTACGACGGCCATCAAACGTAAATTCTTCGACGTCAGTTACTTGGCTAAAGAACGGTACTAACGACAATTTTACAAACCGACGATCCGAGGAGACCGTCGCTTGCACATTCAGCGAAGCGCCCGATGGCAGAATCGAAATCACCGGTTGATGAGCAACGGCAAAATCACCCACAACTGGAATCACACTGGTAACGAATGGTTGCAACGCCCCATCGAAAATGTTGGCACTTTGACCATTAAACATCGTCACCACTGGAGCTTGAGTGATGTTACTTCGTGTATCACCCTTCGAGGCTTGAATCAAGAAGAACACTTCAATGTCGCTCAAGATTGCAAAGCCAAAGTTCGCTGCCGTCGCTGGATCGAAACCACCGAATGTCGGAATTGCCGACCCAAAACTTTGCTGTCCAAAAGCGACATCCAAGTCACCCGTTGGTTGACCATCAACGCCTAAGCCAATCGTTCGGCTTGGCCGATTAAGATCTGGAATCGCTGAACCCGGGGCTAAGCCTGAGTTATCATTGATTCGGAAATCAAAATCGATACCAATTTGTTCGAAGAAGTTGTCCGACAGCGTCACGAAACGAACTTCAACAACAATTTGAACGTCATTTAATTCACGCAATTTGTTGAGCAAATCTTGAATTTGGTCTTGGACTTCTTGCGTGTTGGTAACGATCAAACTTAAGTTCGCCACATAGGGTTGAATCGTGCCGTCACCTTGGTTGTCGTCCCAAGATTCAGGATCGATTGTCGTTCGGATCAGGTCGATCAACGGCAAGAAGTCACCAATGGTAATACCACCGAGTTGACTGCCTCCCATCGTTGTGTAGGTTGGAATACCACGTTGAGGGCCAAAGCCATAACCAGGATCCGATGATCCAAAGGGCATTCCCGAAGACATTTGTTGAGCCAAAACGGTTTGATTCATCCGTCCGGAATTATCCATCGCAACGTTCGCCATCGGAGCTTGGTTTTGCGCCAAGACCGTGTTGGTCGAATTTGCACTGGTGTACGGCGTGATGAAGTTCATCTGCATCGGCGAATGAGGAGGTGTCAATGGAGCAATCAAGTCGCCGACGTAATATGTTCGTGGCGCTACGGCACGTCGTTGGGCCGTACGACTGGTAATGCGAATCAATTCATCGTCGACCACATAAACCAAGCCAACTTGATTTACAATTACTTCAAGGGCACTCTTCAGTGAAACGGCGTTCTGCAACGAAACATCAACCGGTGCACTAGTCGTGATTTTTTCAGCGTCCATTGCGACCACATCAAACACGATGTTCACGCCAGCTTGGCTGGCTAGTTGTTCAATGGTACTTGACAAAGGTCCGCGAAAGACGCCTTGAACTTTCTCATTCTTGAGCAGATTCCAAATCCGACGCTCTGCTTCGCTACGATATTCACGAACCGCTTGTTGCTCACGTCGGCTCTCGGTCAATTGCGACCAGGTGTCAGCATCGGTCATTTGCAAAGGAGTATCCGCTGGCAAAGGAATTGCGGCACGATAAACATCGGGCCCCATTGCCAATTGCTGGTTCGCTTCGCGCACACCCTTGATTTGATTATTCAAGTTCACATTTGCGATGAACTTGGCCTTCTCATTCAACAAGACAACAACAGGATCTTCCGGAGCCAATTGATAAGCTTGTCGCGCAACTTGCTCGGCCTCGGCAAATCGTTGTTCGTCGACAAGTCGTTCAAAGTCGGCGACCAACTTCTGAATTTGCGTTTCCGCATTGTACTTGTGCTCTAAACCACGATTCCATGATTCTTGACGTTCTGAGTTGGACTCATGATTCAAAATTTCCGGCAAATTCTGTTCAATGTAGCGTTGAATTTCGCTGATATCGCGATCGACGATCTTCAATAGCGGAGTTTTGTTGGCGTCGCTCAACGTGCTTGTAGCGACTTCGTTTCGCAATGCCAACATTTGATCCAATGCGGATCGCGGTGATTGAGTCACGGCTCGCTCGGACTCAGCCCGCTTTTTAAATACTTGAGCTTGCATTTGTCGGAACAATACTTGCTCTTCATCAGATCCAGTAACCGAATCTACTTCTTCCATTGCTTGTTGCGAGCTTTGAGTAAAGCCGACAGGAGCATTTTTGGTAGTATCGTTTTCTTTTACATACCCAGCTTGAGTCAACCCAGACGAGGGGTCATTCAAATTGTAACTGGCATGGGCGTTACCGCCACGTTGGGCGATTGCGCGATCGACAGTCAGTGCCATTTGCCAAGGACGTGTTTGATTAGCAGCAAAAGCTGTATCGGGTACGTCCAACGCTTTAGCCTGATTGACCAAATTTTGGGCTTGAACCAAGTCGCCTTTGTCAAAGGCCAATTGGGCCTCAGACATCAAACGCAAGGCGTCACTGACGTTGGCCGTGGCCTTGGCAGCCACCTGTTGTTTGCCAGCGTCGATTTGTTGCTTCAACGCGGCTGGATCGCGTCCCAATTTTTGAAAATCCACCGGGAACATCTGCGATTGGGCCACGAGCTTTTCAGCAGTCGACCAATCTTGGAATTTTGCCATCTGCTCGGCTTGTTCCATCAAGAACATCGCTGCAGCTTGGTTGTATTGATTGGCGTCACCCGTTCGGGATAACTCGGCCAACTCATTTTGTCGGGCGATCATTTTGGCAACGTTGTCAGGCGAGTCGCCGACGGCCAAATAGTCAACACCCGAGGTGCGCGCCTGCTCAACCAACGAACTCGCCAAATTGACGTCGCCCACGGCCAACGCTTGCCGTGCACGAAGCAATATCGCCGTCGGATTCGTCGCCACTCCAGAGGCCGGTGTAAAACTGCCTGACGTCGTCGATGCGGTCGTCGCCGGTGCTCCAGAGACCGCACGCGAATCTAACGACTGCATTGACGGTGGCGGCGAGCCTGAGGGCACTTGCGCCCACAGTCCAGTCGTCGCCTGGCCTGCGATGACCACACCGATCATCCCCGCAGACCAATAACGGAATTTGAAAAAGTCGGAGACTCTCACGCAATTCTCCTTGTGAACTGACGCTGATTGCTATCCCAAAAAAACCCGCCGTCCCACAAACCAACTCACCCTCGCCCAGCGAGAGTGTTCAGCCATTTGTTTTCCGGAAAACGATCCCAGATCGCTTGCAAAATAGCGCGCAAACCCTAAGCGCACTACTTTCCAGCGAGTCTGTGGACAGCGCATGGCATTTTTCGGAGGCGTGTAATTACCGGCCCAGAAATAGTGGGTCAATACCAGTTATCAAAAAAATCTAAAAATCCTAGAAAATCACTGACCCTAATTTAGAAAGTGCTAGCAGTTATTGCATTTGCCGCTGCTTTTTATGGCAAGCTTCCTTGGGTTTACGGCTCTGGCGGTCTGATTATTTTTGCCAACGACGTTTGCCTGCAAATGATTCAAATGATGAATTAACGGTCCATTTAGGTTTCCGCGCGACTAGGTTTCCAAAATGTTTCTAAAAGGTCTCCAATTCATCGGCGGGCAAGCGTTTGGATGATTTCTTGCGAACTGAGATTCATATTGTGACTCCCAGGCAACTTGGGGTACACTGCCCATTGTTACAACTGCGAGTACCGCGAAATCTGGATGTCGCGGAGAATTTGATCGAAGCAATGGAGGCTGACTTATGATTTCAATTCCCGAAATTGTCGCGCGACAATCACAATGGGTTGTCGAGTGGCATCAATCTCCCCCAGAAAATAACCAGCAAGGCTTCTGGTTCGATGTATGCCAACAGCATCAATACAATTTTCTACTGTGGCACGAGGAAGATAGCGCACGTTGTCCAGCGGCGTCCAATGAAACGATTGCTAATGTTAAGCGAGCCATCGATCGCTATAACCAATTGCGAAATGACTGGATTGAACGTTTGGATGACCAGATTTTCACAATGATTTCTCACGCCGCTGCCAAGCCCGCAACCAACCAGCGATTGGCCACTGAAACGCCAGGCAGCGTCATCGATCGTTTATCGATTATGGCACTGCGACTGTTTCACCTTGATGAACAATTGTCGCGTGACAATGTGACCAACGAACATCGGAAACAAGTTCAAAACAAGATTGATCGCTGTCGCGAACAACAACGCGATTTGATGTTGGCGGCGCAAGCGTTAATTCACGACATATTCACTGGCCAGGTTAAACATCGGATATATCGCCAACACAAAATGTATAATGATCCGAACCTCAATCCGTATTTGTATCAACAACGCGAACAATCAACGGTTTCTTTGAAACTGGACGACGAGGGCTGTGAGGGCGTGCGGCGTCGCGCGGCTTGAACATTGTTGAACTCAGTGACAAGGAAGTCGCTTTATGAATCAGATCTTAAACCGTGTTTCGCCCGTAATACTACGTCGAGTAATTGGTTTTGGTTTGTCGTTTTGGTACTGTGCCATCGTTTGGCCGATCGCCACGCTGTATCCCCAAACGCCACCGGCAACAGCTCCGCGCGAGCCCGCACCTTGGCGAGTATCACATGGCGATGGCGCTAAATCGAATACGGTTGTGACACCCACCACTGCGGCCAACCCTGCGGCCAATGTCGCGGCCTCGCCGCCGCAAACGCCAGTGGATGATCGCAATCGCACAAGTGAATTCTCAGATACGCAACGATCGGCACCGCCGATTGCTAACCAGACGAATCCGCCGGCATCCGAAGCCACGGGGCGCAATTACCCAGAAACGGAAATTACACGTGTTAGCAAAACATTTTCGGCGTTACCGAACACGGCCGGGCAAGTTTGGCGCGAATATGATATTCAGCCATATACCTCGCAAATCACCAACAATTCTCAACCTCAGCAAGCCGTAATCGACTGGATTTTGCGGCAAACGGGCAAAGAAATGTGGTTCCATGAACCGTTCGGAATCCTAAGCGCAACCCGCGACAAAGTAATCGTCTACCATACGCCGGAAATTCACAACGAGATTCGCGCGATTCTGGATCGCTTGGTGTCTAATCGCGGCGCATCGCAAATGCTGGAAGTGCACTTGGTGACCGTTGGCAATCCCAATTGGCGAGAAAATACTTATGCGGCGCTCCAGCCGATCGATGTACAATCGCCAGGTGTGGAAGGCTGGATGATCAGCAAAGAAAACGCGGCGGTGTTGATGAACCAGTTGACACGGCGCGCCGATTTCCAAGATCACGGAGGTGGCCGCATCGCTCATCATGATGGTCAAGATTTACTGATGGAAAATCGATGGCACCGCCAATTTGTACGCAGTCTTCGATGGACGCCGGGTCAAGGCAGCGGTTACCAACCTCAATTGACTCAAATCAATGAAGGATACTCGTTGACGATTAATAGTCTAACTTCTTTGGACGGCAAAGCGGTGGAGGTTTTTATAAAATGCGACATCGATCAAGTCGAGAAATTTAATCAGGTCGCCATTCGAGCTCCCAACGCGACCGCTGGTTTTGATCGCGTCAATTTGCAAATCCCTGAAGTAATCAGTTATCGCATTCAAGAACGAGTGCGATGGCCACTGGATCAAGTCCTGTTATTAAGTTGCGGCGTCATGGCGCGACCTACGGAGGACAATGTCAAGCCATTTGGAGGCTTGTTGGATCAACGCGCTGGCCGCGGTGATGCCTTGCTATTTATTGAATTTCGCGGTGCCCAACCGGGCAACGGGACGCCAACCGCCAATGCGGCCCTTGTGCCTTTTAATCCCCGTTAAACCCGGGTTCTGATTCGATTTCTGTGCTGTCCGGCCTCGAAAAAATTGCATTAATGCGATAGACTAGCGGTTCGTTATCGTTTGTCAGTTCGAGGAAAAAAAGGAGCAGTGATGTCGAAGACGTCTCGCCGCGTTGTCATCACCGGTATGGGGTTGGTAAGTCCGTTGGGAAATGACTGCGGTACGTTATGGAGTTCATTGACAAGTGGAAAAAGCGGTGTCGTGCCGCTTTCACGATTGCCAATCGGTTCACTCCCTACGACAGTAGCCGGAGAGGCTAAATTTACTGGCGCCATCGAAGAGTTTGGCCCTTTGGAAAAGACGTTGCAACGCAACATCAAAAAGGGGCTTAAGCTGATGTGCCGCGAGATTCAAATGGGCGTTGCGGCCGCTCAGCTGGCAATTCAACATGCCGGATTAACCGGCACGTCTTATCCTGCAGAGCGTGTCGGAACGATGTTTGGGTCGGACTATATTATCTCCGAGCCGATCGAATTTTGTCGCGGCGTTGCCGCCTGTTCTAAAGATGGAAAATTTCAATTTGACCAATGGGGCGAGGTGGGACTAAAACAAGTTGAACCGCTTTGGCTGCTCAAATATTTACCCAACATGCCAGCCAGCCATGTGGCCATTTTTAACGATTTTCGCGGACCCAGCAATTCGATTACTCTCCGTGAAGCATCCTCGAACTTGTCGGTTGCCGAATCGGTGACGACGATTCGACGCGGTACGGCGGACGCCATTGTGGTCGGATCCACGGGGTCTCGAGTCCATGCGATGAAGACACTCCATGTAGCCCTTCAGGAATCATTGGCTCACGGTGGCGATAATCCCTCTCAAGCGTGTCGACCGTTTGACGCGGCTCGCACCGGTATGGTGTTGGGCGAAGGTGCCGGTGTCATGATTCTGGAATCGCTAGAAGCGGCACAGCAACGCGGCGCGACGATTTGGGGCGAAGTGATTGGTTACGCTTCATCAACGGTTGCCAATCGCCATGGTATCGCCGATTTTGAAACCGCTTTTGCCAATGTGATTGAATTGGCGTTGCATCAATGCAGTTTAAAACCAGATGCCATTGGGCATGTCCACGCTCATGGACTTGGGACTCGCGAAATGGACGCTTGTGAGGGTCGGGCCATTTTGCGAACGTTGGGCCAAGTCCCCGTCACCGCTGCAAAAAGCTTTATGGGAAATCTTGGCGCCGGTTCTGGAATGGTCGAAATGATTGCCAGCGTGTTAGCGCTCCATCACAATCAACTTTTTCCAATCTTGAATTACCAAACAGCCGATTCACAAATTCCGATCCATGCCGTTCGCGATCTGCAATCACCGGTGGGCGATGTATTCCTCAACCTCAATTGCTCGCCACAAGGCCAAGCGAGCGCTGTGGTGATCAAACGATTTAGCGCATAATTCCGACATTTGCCAACTGGTATAAATACAAGAGATAATAATGCAACGATTTGGCGGACTAATCCGAGACACGTGGTGGATGTGGTCTATTATTTTGGTTGCCGGAACGTTGCTTGCTGTCTTTGTTCATTTCATATTTGCCGTGACGTTTCCCATCAGCCTATTCTCTTTCATTTATTTTGGCTTGATGCGTTACGATGAGGAAGGCAATCCTCGCGAAGGTTTGTAATGTTAGTCGGTGGCTACAATCTAACGCCGCTGAGGATTGCGGTGACGTAGGTCAGCCTGTCCTCAGGCTGACAATCGACGACTATTTACTGGCAACAAAAAAAAGAGAGCTTTCTATGCCGCCGCTGAGGACAGCGGACGGCTACTGTAGGTCAGCTTGTCCTCAAGCTGACAATCGACGACTAATTCCTGGCAACTAAAAAATGAGAGCTTTCTATGCCGCCGCTGAGGACAGCGGACGGCTACAGTAACAGCGGATGGCTACTGTAGGTCAGCTTGTCCTCAAGCTGACAATCGACGATTATTTACTGGCAACAAAAATAAAGAGCTTTCTATACCGCCGCTGAGGACAGCGGACGGCTACTGTAAAGCGGACGGCTACAGTAGGTCAGCTTGTCCTCAAGCTGACAATCGACGACTAATTCCTGGCAACTAAAAAATGAGAGCTTTCTATGCCGCCGC
>JBGSMY010000129.1:0-12113 GCA_041739975.1 Pirellulaceae bacterium | reverse complement strand
TGGCATACAATGGGTCGGGACAGTGCCGGAGGCCTCAATAGAAATGCCAGCATCTTGTGTAATATTTTTTTGCGATTCAAAAACTGGAGTTGACCAAATGTTCCCATCTGTTTTACGTTACTCGGTTGTGCCAAGGAAGGCTTAGGAAATTATGGTTGCTGATTTCGATACCAAGGAACGAGTAAAACAAGCGACGGACCTGGTGCAATTGATGGGTAGTTACCTGCAATTGCGTCGGCAGGGACCGTTGTTTGTCGCGCACTGCCCTTGGCATGATGACCGCAAACCGAGCTTACAAATTAATCCTACCCGTCAGACTTGGGCCTGTTGGGTCTGCAAGATTCGTGGCGACGTATTTGATTTTATGATGCGTCGCGAAGGCGTTGAGTTTCGCGAAGCCTTGCAGATGTTGGCCGATCGCGCTGGGATTACTCTGCGTACCCTGGATCGAACGATTCAAAAAGGTAGTGCGGAAGACAAACAAACATTGTTTAAGGCGATGAGTTGGGCCGCCCAGCAATTTCATCAGTGTTTATTGGAGTCCGCTGCGGCAGGAATCGCTCGTCAATATCTAGATCAACGAAATATCAATTCAGCCAGTATCGAGCGGTGGCGTTTGGGTTTTGCGCCGTTGGAATGGTCATGGTTGCTTGATCGTTCGCGTGGGACGGAGTTTTCGCCCGCCATCTTGGAAGCGTGTGGCTTGATGACTCGTCGAGACACATCTTATGAGTCTTGGTCGGAACGGTTTCGCGGGCGTTTGATATTTCCAATTGTCGATTCGCTTGGCCGAAACATTGCCTTTGGTGGGCGATTAGTGCCTGGAGTTTTTAAGCCTGAAGAAGAGCCGCCTGGGAAATACGTTAATTCGCCGGAGACCCGGCTGTTTTCCAAAAGTGATCATTTATATGGTTTGAATTTTGCCGCCGATGCTGCCGCCAAATCGCGGCATTTGATTGTGGTCGAGGGCTACACCGATGTGATTGCGGCCGATCAAGCCGGCATGCGTGAAGTGGTTGCCGCGTTGGGTACTGCTGTTGGTCAGCGACATATTCGCGTGATGAAACGTTATGCAGACCGGGTCACCATGGTTCTCGATGGTGATGTGGCTGGTCAGAAACGAACTAGCGAAATTTTAGATTTATTTGTTGCCGAAAACATTGACCTGCGGATTTTGACTCTACCGGAAGGCCTTGATCCGTTTGATTTTTTTCAAACTCAGGGTGCCGATCCTTTTCGCGAGCAAGTGTCCCGAGCGCCAGATGCGCTGGAACATCGCATACTTTGCGAAACACGTGGGTTGGACTTGATTCAACAAACACATGAAGCTCAGCGTGCATTAGATCGTATTTTGCAAACATTGGCCCAGGTGCCACAATCGGTTTCGCAAACCCAAGCTAGTGTTCGCATTCGCCAAGACCAATTGTTAATGAGGTTGGCCCGTCAGTTTCAAATCGACCGCAAACAATTGCAACAACGATTGCAAGAATTGCAAAATAGTGCGCCCCGATACGGTGGTCCAGAGGAGATTTCACCGCAACAGTCCGACGCGGTATTATTAGCCAAATTGTTGACTCGGGAATCGGAATTGTTGCAATTAGTGTTGATTGACAGCACCCTGATGGATTTGGTGATTGAGCGGATCTCGATCGAACAGTTTGAGCCCGGACCACTTCGGCGAATTTTCGCAATCATGTCAGACGCATTTCATCAGGCACAAGATTTTTCGTTTGAAGGTTTGATGTTGTTGCTGGAGGATCCGGAACTCAAGAATTTGCTCGTGTTGTTGGACGACCAGTCTCGCGAAAAGCAATTGAAGACAGGTTGGGATTCGCAGTGGCAGTTACAACAAGTCATTAAACATTTCGATGAATCGCATTTTGATCGCTCGAATAATCAGGTCATTAATCGATTGGAACAAAAGCATTACGATGAATTGCAGGAGGTAGAGGCGCTACAAAGACTGTTTGACCAGACCAAGGAACGCAAGGGAATATGATCGTGCAAGGACGTGCGATCACCTTTTGCTCTCCACTTGACCCAAACTCGCTGCAAGGATGCAGCGTTAGGAGACGACCCACATGGATGTGTATGAAACTGAATTGGCGACGCTAATTTCTAAAGGCAAATCACAGGGCTGGTTGACCTATCAAGAGGTCACACAATATCTTCCCGATGTGGCAAGTTCGCCAGAGAAAATGGATGACTTGCTGGCGGCAATCGAATACAGCGGCATTGAGCTTCGCGAAGCTTCGCCTGCAGTTTCTGGACAGTTTGAGCCATCACTTGAAGAATTGACCAAAGCGGAAGTTGAATCGCCAGAAATTAAAATTACAGGGCGACCGGTTAAACCTGGTGACGACCCGATAAGAACTTACCTGAGCCAAATGGCTGAGATTCCGCTGTTGTCGCGGGATGAAGAAGTCGTTTTGGCAAAACGGATCGAAATTGCGCGAAAGCAATATCGTCGGGCCGTTCTGACAAACAACTACGCCTTGCGAGCCACTTTGGACACGTTGAAACGAGTGCAAAAAGGTGAGCTGCCGTTCGACCGAACGATCAAAGTTTCGTTGACCGAACAACTGACCAAAGATCAAATTTTGGCGCGAATGCCTCACAATTTTCGGACTATGGACCGGTTGTTGCAGGCAAACGACGCAGATTTTAAGAAACTATTACGCCGCAGTACTAATGACAACGAACGACTTGATGTCCGCAAACGCTTTTTGCGACGCCGGGCAAAATTGGTGGCACTGATCGAAGAACTCAGTTTGCGATCGCGTCGCGTCAGTCCGATGATCAAGCAACTGCAACAATTTGCCGATCGGATGGACTTTATTCGCCAGCAATTGGTAATCCTAAAAAATGATCCGGTAATGGCCCCCCGCCGCCAACAGCTGCGTCGCGAATTGCTGCAATTGATGTGTCTCTGTCAAGAGAGTCCACAAAGTCTGCGAAAACGAGCGTCCGATTGCCAACGATATTATCAAGAATTTGAAGCGGCCAAACGCCATTTGTCGTCTTGCAATTTGCGGCTGGTGGTGTCGATCGCCAAAAAATATCGCAATCGCGGGATGAGCTTTTTGGATTTAATCCAAGAAGGCAATACGGGATTGATGCGAGCCGTTGACAAATACGAATATCGACGCGGATTCAAGTTTTCAACCTATGCAACTTGGTGGATTCGACAAGCCATCACGCGGGCGATTGCCGATCAAGCGCGAACGATCCGGATGCCTGTACATATGATTGAAATTTTGACGCGATTGCGGTCGGTTCAAAAGAACCTGTTGCAACAATTGCACCGAGATCCATCATTTGAAGAATTGGCAGACGCTTCGGGCGTGTGTCTCGACGAAGTTCGCCGCGTCATGGACGTCGGGCGAACTCCCGTTAGTTTGGATCGCCCGGTTGGTGAAGGGGAAGATTGCAGCTTGGGCGAATTTTTACCCGACAGTTACAATGACAACCCTTCACATTTGGCCAGCAATGGATTCTTGCGGGAACGAATCGAAGATCTTCTGAAAACGTTGACCTTTCGTGAACGCGAGATCATTCGATTGCGATATGGGCTGGGTGATGGCTATACCTATACGCTGGAAGAAGTGGGACGGATCTTTAAAGTGACCCGTGAGCGAGTGCGTCAGATTGAAGCGAAAGCGGTTCAGAAGCTGCAGCATCCTATTCGCATTCAGAAACTTGCTGGATTTTTAAAGTCAGCAGTTTCTTAGCACAAAGTTTCAAGGCATAAAAAGCGCTGTGCATGCGAAATGCCAGCGCTATTTTGCACAGGTTATCGATTGCTAATTTAAACGGCTATCGATCGCTAGTGCAGATGAGCTGAGATTACCCTGTAACACCAGTTCGCGGAAACCAATCAGTGGCCTTGATCGCGTTTCATAATCATATCTCGCAACAATGCGGCTCGTTCGTAGTCTTCATCTCCGACGGCTCGGCGCAATTGTTCTTCTAAAGAGTCATCGCTTCCAAAGCGACCTTTAAGGTTTTTTAGAAATGCTTGCAATTGCAGTACCAATTCATCTTCTGCAAATTGCGTTTCGTTTTCTTGGTCGACGAAAACTTGATAAATCTGTGCCAAACCATCTTCGACCACCGACACAGCTCGTGGTCCTGCACCTTCTTCATCGGCCTCCAAAACCATTAACGCCGCCGCTTGAGTGCGATGATAAAGTACAAATGGTCGATATTGTTCGTGGGACAGTGTCCAGTCTTCGTCGTCAGAGTATTCCAAGCAAAAATCCATTAGCTGCAACGAGTGTTCGGCGTCGCGCACGGCGTTGGCGAACTCTTGCAAGTGCAGCCAACAGACGCGGCGATGATAAAATTGAACAAATTCGCGATCGATTTCTAAGCAGTCATTCGGCAACAATTCGAATGCCTCTAGTTCTTGAGATTGTTTGAGTCGCAAATACTCTAAATAAGTCGCCTTATTAAAAGGTCGCGAACCGTCCGGCCGATCGTTCGTTTCCATCTGCAACAATCCTAGGTCCAATCGCAACTGTAGAACGTCGCGATTGCCTGCATTAATGCGGCGGACATTGATATGATGGGGATCAAAAGGCCAATCATTGAGAATCGAATCAATGCTCTGGTCAGACATGAAAATTTCAAAAACTAAAGACTTATAGGTTTACGGGCTATTCGTCAGACGAGGATTTCCGACGAGACTGTTTTTTTTCTGACTGCAATTTCTTGGTACCCAATCGTCTGCGAACCGAACCTTTGGTCGGACGCGTTGCGTGACGGGGACGCGGAACTGCGACGGCCTGCAAGATCATTGCTTGTAATTTCTCCAGGCAATCATCGACATTTCGAGCTTGGTCGCGAAAGCGATGACTGGCGAGGATAAGTGCTCCGTCGCGATTGATGCGGTTTGCAAATTTGGTTTGAAACCGCTGCTGTACTTCGGGAGGCAAATAGCGTGTTTGCCTCACATCCCATTTGAGTTGAGCCTTGGAGTTAACTTTGTTGACATTCTGTCCGCCTGGACCGGGCGAACGAGAGTATGTAAACTCAAACTCCGACATCGGGATGGAAATTAATGAATTGACGACTAACACGCAATGTGACCGATTGAGGTGAAACGAATCTCAATATCATACGGTCAGTCGTGCTGGACTGTCAAATCGGTGCGGATTGTTTTAAGAGCACGGGCAATATCGTGACTGGCCCGCTGAATGGTCTGGCGATACGTGGAAACGTTGAAATCTCGACCGCACAACTCTAATTCGTAGGCGCCTTGGTAACCACAGGCTCTCAGTGTCTTGAGCCAAGTCGGCAAGGGCAATTGTCCCTCGCCCCAATGTCGGCGTTGGCAACGAAACAAACAGCCCGCCCGTCGATCAGCGATCTGGACCAAAGCCAATCGTGATATCAGATTTGGAATCAACTCCAGCAGCGAGTGGTCTTGGCCGAGATGAAACAGATCCAAGACGATCCCCAACGAGTCCGATCGATACTCATCGATGATCGTTATTAATTCTCGCCAACCATCAAATAGCGTCCGGTCATAGCCATCGGTCAACGACATTGGCTCGACCGCCAATCGAACGCCATGGTCGTGCGCCACAGGCAGCAATTCGTCCAGGGCGGATCGGAACAAACGACGAGCATGATTCCCTGTATGCCCATTCTGAGCGCCAGGATAAACAACTAAACATCCAGCGTGCAATTGGGCCGCTTGTCTTATCGCATCGTGAGCATCATCAATCGCTTGGGTATAGGGAACCCCGTCACTGCCGGTGAATCCACCAACCCAACTTAAGCTGGAAACGGACATTTTCATTTCGAATAACAAGTCAATGGCTTCTTGAGGATCTTCATCGTCCAGTTTATTGCGAACGATGCCAATGGACTCTATTCCTAAAGCTGCATACCGCACCACATCTTCAAAAAAATTCCACCGCAACGTAGTCGCTTGATTGATCGACACAGATTCCATCGGGTCGTTTCCATTTACCAGTGATGTCTTCAACGTCTCAAGTGAAACACAGTATGCGAACATTTGCTGTGGTTGTAAACAGTAATTTTTTTGGGACCTAGTGCGACAGACTTGAACCACACGCGGCGCGATAATGTTACGGATGGTTTATTAAAAGTGCTATCATCGATATTGATCGGTCTCGCGACCAAGCGACTCGATGGCGTCTGCAACGGCGCCGCTAAACAATCAACCTCCAGGGCAAAAACGGCGGCGCTGGGTTTGGTCGGGCGCCGTAGAATTGAATTGGTTTCGCAACGACCAATACCCATGGCCCGCCTACCAATGTTGTTTTTGAGGATTGTGTATTCGCCCCAGATTGCGCCGCCATACACGATATTGGCGATTCATGGCATTGTTTTTACAGTCAGAGGTACAACCAACATTAAGTAGCGGTTGGATTTATAAGTTGACTGGCTGTGTAGCAATTCGATTTTGCCAGCGACTAAGTTGACGTGAGTCTCAACTCCAATTGGGCGGATGTGCTCGGCCATGCGAATAGGCACAGTGTTTTTTTTCGGATGTTGGAAAAAAAATGCAACAAAAAGCTTGATTTTTTTTAGAACTCGCTAAGATAACATCAATGCCGCGTACTCGTTCGTGCAACTTGGAGGTCAAACCGACGCGGTTTCTTGGCCGACGTCACAGCAACTGAACTATCGCCACGAGGCAATTGGCGATAGATTTTTGCAAGACTTGAGGGTTGGCCGAATATCAGGAATGAACAATGAATCCAGGGATGGAATAGTGATGTAGGAGTATGTCTCTTTTTTCTCAGCGAGGCAACGAAATGGAATCTCAAATTCGACTTCGCATCGATTATCCAGATTCTGATTTGCACCATCGGATCCAGTGCTTTCTAGGTTCGCGACACTTTCCAGCTTTTCGAAATCTAACCGTACAAGTCGACAATGGTCACGTACGGTTGGCTGGTGAAGTAGGTTCCTTTTACGAAAAACAGGTCGCACTGAGTAGTTGTCAACGTGTTGCCGGTGTGCTGACATTGACGGATGAGATCGCTGTTAGCCCAATCGCGAACAATGCTATATCGGTGGCCGCCGACCCACCATCGCCTTGTTTGTTTGACTACGCGGGTTAACGGTAAACACGTTAACGGGCAAGCGATCGCACTTGTACTGCGAACGAAGCGATTGTGGACAATCGATGTACGCTTTGCGGCGGAACAGTAGAATGCTTGCCATCAATCGATGCGAGTATTGCGCGTGTACCCATCGGACGCCGTCGACGCCGCGAAATTTTCGGAGTTAGCCGTTGAGGTCGTTGAGTCGTGTGCCGCAAGGTCCGCTCTGGCTTGCCGTTAAAAAGATTGCGCGTGAAACGAGCGCGGCCATTAAACGAGCGCGCTAAACAACTGCGCTATCTGAAAGATATTTCTCGCCGAATTCACCATCTACAGATCATAGATCCGGTAAGTTTTTACACGTATTGCGCCGCCACGTTCTAACGACGCACGCGACAGATGATTCGATTCCAAGACCCAACTAAACTCAGCCTCTTGGACACCCCAAGCCAAGACGTCTTTGACTAAATTGTTCAATAACACGACGCCTAATCCCCAACGCTGAAATTCTGGCAATACATTTGTACTAATCAACCGCACTTTTTTCACATGTTTGCGGCCGAACAGCATTCGCAAAAATCCAAACGGAAACAATCGCCCGTCGCTCTTTTTAATTAAAGGGTTGTAATCCAGCAATCCAAAGACACAACCCACCGGACGGCCTTCGAATTCGGCAATGCGCGTCAGACTTGGAACGATTAAGAATTTGAGTCCGCCCGCGGTGTGCCGCAATTCTTCGGAGCTCATCGGCACAAAGCCCCAAGTTCCGGGCAATGCCTTGTTATAAATATGAAGAAATGCCTCAATATCCCGTTGGAAATGCTTCTTGTCGACTTTTCGCACAATTAAATTAAATCGCTTTTGTGCCTGCTCGGCGATAAAGACCAATTTAGGGTCTAACGAGGTCAACATATCCACATGTCCCCAAAATGCGTAAAGATCTTGGGATTTTTGAAATCCATTGGCTTCAATCAGTGCCCCATAATACGGAGGATTATACG
The DNA here is from genome assembly GCA_041739975.1 of Pirellulaceae bacterium. Lineage (GTDB taxonomy): Bacteria > Planctomycetota > Planctomycetia > Pirellulales > Pirellulaceae > BJ22. Next base: position 4,030 of record JBGSMY010000129.1, on the reverse strand, counting down.
TCATGCCAAAGGTTGGTGGTTCTTGAAATCCCTCGATCAATAGGCCGCATTCATAGTTCATGGCCGGGTTTAATGGGCCACGGAGCTGGGTGATTCCGCGCTCGGCAAACCAAGTTTTCACTGCGTCAAAAAGTGCCTGCGCGACGGGGCGATCGTCGACGCATTCAAAAAAACCAAACATGCCCCGATTTTCGTTATGCTGTTGGTTGTGGGCCCGATCGATAATCGCGGCAATTCGCCCCACAACTTTGCCATTTCGTCGAGCCAAGAAAGTTTGTATCTCAGCGGTTCGATAAAATGGATGGGATTTATAATTCAACAACTCGCGCTGATTGGTCCGCAATGGCGGTATCCAATGAGGATCATCACGATATAGATCCCAAGCGAATTGCATGAATTGATATTGATCACCCGTGGTGGTTACGGGCACTACAGTCACATTTGCCGATGACATAGCCAATGATAATCGATTGAACTTAAGGTAATTTTGTTTAAATTCGCGGTTGGATTATGAAATACGTTATCACTGGTGCTACAGGCTTTCTCGGCAACAACTTGGTGCGGCTGCTGCTGGCCCAAGGCCACGAAGTCACCTGTATCCTGCGACAATCCCAAACCCCCCCTGCCCTGGCAGGTTTAAACGTTCAGCCAGTGTACGCGGATTTACGAGATGCGGGAACCCTAAGTAAACAACTGGGCGAGTTTGATCAGTTGATTCATTCCGCGGCACTTATTCAATTGGGATGGTCGCAATTAAATGAATCGCGACAAGTCAATGTGTTAGGCACGCAAACTTTAGCCGAATTATGCCAGTCGCGCGGCAAACGATTTGTTCACATCAGTACGGTCGATACCTTAGCCCATGCCCTGGACCGGCAACCGGTAAGCGAAAATCAGCGCGACCCTGCCAAGCCTAATTGTTCTTATGTTCTCTCCAAACGCGAAGCCGAACAGGTCGTATTAACTTCGGTAAGCCGTGGACTTGATGCGGTAATCGTCCACCCCGGGTTTATGGTCGGACCTTACGATTGGAAACCGTCTTCGGGACAAATGATGTTATCAATTGCTCAAGGGCTTGGATTGTTGGCGCCTGGCGGCGGTTGTTCAGTTGTCGACGTGCGCGATGTTGCTGCAGGCATAGTGTCCGCCGGACTTCGCGGACAATCCGGCGAGCATTACATTCTCGCTGGCGAAAACGTTTCTTACTTTCAATTGTGGCAAGAAATGGCGTTGATCGCCCATGTTCGCGGACCACGCGGGCGACTGCCAAACTGGCTCGCTCAAGCCGTCGGAACCGGTGGCGACGTGTTCGCAAAATTCCGCCGACATGAGCCTTTAATCAATTCTGCCAACACAGCAATGGGGCAGTTGTTCCATCACTACTCCAGCGAAAAAGCAAAAGCACATTTGGCGTACACGATAAGTTCTTGGCAGCAAGCATTGCGAGACGCCTGGGCTTGGTTTGCAGAAGTGGGTATGTGGCCCAAGTCTAAATCAAACCCGTAAACAAATTACTGCCGACGCGAATCAAGGTCGCACCCTCGGCGATGGCCCAATGAAAATCACTGCTCATTCCCATGGACAACTGATTGAGAGGATGTTGCGGGCCAGCAGTACCCTGCCAACGATCGCGAATCGAACGCAGTATTGAAAATTGCTGCCGAACGCGACTCTCGGGTCCGTCTAATTCAGCCATCCCCATAAAGCCAACCACAGAAACATGTGTTGACTCGGCCAGCCTATGGTGGAGCGAATCGATTTCTAACACACCAAATCCGCTCTTGGTCGCCTCTCCCGAAATATGAACTTCTAACAAAACCTTAATTATTCGTTGGGATTCTGCGGCGTGTCGGTTGACCGTATTTAAGATTTCCCACGAATCGATCGAATGGATATAGTCGGCCCGGGTCACTATCCTTTTGGCTTTATTCGATTGCAAATGACCCACCAAATGCCATTCCAAATCAAGTGCGCTTAATTGATCATATTTGTTCATTAAAACTTGCGGGCGGCTCTCACCAATTGCACGGCAACCCAAACGATGCAAATCACGGACAACGTCGGCATCAACATATTTGGTGATGGCAATTAATTGAACCGATTCGGTCGCTCGACTAGCGATTTGACATGCCGCACTGATCTCTTCTTGAACTCGGTTCCAATTCGATCGGAGGATTTGTAGTCGGTCCATCTTACGGCTCTTTGATCCATCAATTATTCGATGGAGATTAAGGATTCAGCTTCGCCATCGCGATCGAATCGGCCAAGGTAAAAATCGCTATAGACGTTGACGCCTAAAAAGGTGCGGTTGGCGATATTTCCCAAACTGCGATAAATCAAATATTGTTGATCATCGAGTTGAAAACGCCAGGCCAATGCTTGATCGGGTTTGGCCGTTTGCAACGATTGGCCGACAGTCAATGAGCGCCAAGTGCGCGGGCGAATGGACCGCTTGGCGTCCAAGTCAATAACCATTGCGGCCATCATTGCCCGTCCTAATTGGTGTTGACGGAACAAAATATGAGTGTCTTCAACCATAAATTGATTCTGCGTATGGTCTTGTTTCCACTCGCCGATTGAAATGGGCAACAATAACGCTTGTGGTTCGTCGTTGTAGAGGTAAAGTTCCCGCGTTTCCGATTCGGGACGAACCTCCAACCCTGATGCAACTGGGAATCGGCAGCTATAACTCAGCTTGCCGCTTTGTTCTCCCAATAACGCATCGGCAATCAATATGAATCGGTCATAACGAGCAAATGCGATTTGCCGCTGCCACACAAACCCGTGTGACAAAGGCATTTCGATTTCTAAATAATCCAGTTCATCTTCGGAGTGCCAACAATTCAATTCAAATTCAGGTTTTTGAAACGGGAGGTGTTTACCGTCCAATTGAAACTCAGGCAAACATGCGCCTTTCAGCAAAGCCACTCGGTTGGTCAATTCCAACCAACATTTCGCTTGATCATAACGCATGGCAAACTTCGGCGATTTATGCCGCCAGTCACCGCGGAACACGGCCGTACAAGCGGTGTCACGCAAGACCGAACGTTCTGGAGTAACGACCTTGATCTTGGCTTGCTCGCCCAACCACTGGTCAATCAGTTGTTTTTCATCGTCATCGGTCGTCAGACTCCGCCAAGCCTTCAGTAGCGAAGTATCTAGATTCAAAAGATCGCCATCAAACAAAGTTTCGCCATGACGATTCCAACATAACCGCATTCCATTGCGCAGAATCCACTCCCATGCAGATTGAATGTGTTCGGGAATTTCCAACTCACGCCAACGATTCCAAATCGCAATTCGCGTGTTGGCGACCAACCAACGTGGCAATGCTGAAATATGCTCTGGCGCCGGCCAGCCCTCCACGTCAAACAGCTTTGTTAGACTTTGATACCACTGTTCGCAATCGTCCCAATTTGCAGGCAAATGCAATGGCAAATCAATTTCACATTCCCACAAGTAAGCGTTAAAGATGGCCGGCAATTCGATCTGGTAAGCCAAATACTGATCGGGCTCGTGCAAAAGATCGTACTGAGAGTTTTCGACCAAGTGCATCAAGGACTGACACAATTGGCTGAAGCCCACTTGATTGAGACGCGCGGCCCACACCGGTAACAGCAAGGCGGTAATCAAAGTCCGAGAGACGGCTGCAGGCGACTGATCCGAATCTTGTTTACATTGCCAGAATCGGTCCAGCCACGCCAATGCAGTCCGGTCGTGGTCTTGATGAGGCGGTTGATAAAAATCATCGATGACATCCGCAACGACTGGCGTGGGTGGAAAGTCCAATTCAGACGATTCCGAATGGTCGCGATGTTTACCAGCTTCATCGACTTGACCGCGATACCATTTCTTAAGCCCGCGAATCTGTTCGGCTAATTCGAGACTTTGAGGATCATTCGAGGTCGACCAAGCAATAGCCGCAGCTGGCCAAGTGCCCAGCTCACGATGCAATTTCTTGGTCAGTTTATTGCGCCGAAGTTGCGACTGGAATTTTTCCAGATCGAATTGGGATTCAGGCTTGAGCAAC
>JBGSMY010000189.1:0-5401 GCA_041739975.1 Pirellulaceae bacterium | reverse complement strand
AGCCACTCTTCGAAACGCAGGTCTCACCGCCATGCGACTGGAAGGGCACAAGGGCATCGCATCCACCATTAGAGACTTCTCAGCCAAGCCCTTGCTCTTATTTCAAATGTTACGCAAACTATAAAACTGATTTGCCCTGGGCGTTTCGGCAAATGGTTCTGGCGAAACCAATCGTATTAATGTCAAATCCTTTCAAATTGCCAATTCCAAAAGGAATTCAATGTAACATGGAAATATTGATTTTTTATCTAGTGTTGTCGATTAGTTTGGTTTTGTTTATCAGTGGGTGGATTCGCTATGACTTAGTGGCAATTCTGGCGCTGCTAACGTTGGTCGTGGCGAGAGTGGTCCCTGCGGAGGAAGCATTTGATGGATTTGCCAATCCGGCCGTGGTTACTGTGGTGGCGGTCCTGGTGATTAGCAAAGCACTTGAGGTTGCCGGCATCACAGATCTCATGGGACGAATCGCCAGCATCGCCGGATCAAATCAAACGCTGCAAGTGGGTTTCTTTTGCGGCACGGTTGCGATTTTATCAGCATTCATCAATAATGTCGGCGCACTTGCACTGATGATGCCCGTCGCCATCGAAACGGCACGGCGCGAAAGCCGGTCGCCTTCATTTTTGCTAATGCCAATGGCATTCAGTTCTTTACTGGGTGGGATGACCACGCTGATTGGCACGCCTCCAAATCTGCTGGTCAGCCAGTATCGAGAATCAAAGGGAGAACCGCCGTTTGCAATGTTCGACTTTGCTCCGGTAGGTTTGCCGATCATGTTAGTGGGGTTATTGTTTTTAACGTTGATTGGTTGGCGGCTGATTCCCAGGCGGACTGGCGCAACCTCGGCAGATTTGTTCGAGATTAGCAACTATGTCGCTGAAGTCAGCATCGACGCGGAGAGCGCGGCCTTAAGTAAAACCCTGCGAGAGATTCTGCAAGATGCCGACGATGTGACCTTGGTCGGCTTTCGTCGAAATGGCGATCGTTATAGCCTCAGCGATCGAGATATAAAACTCGAAGTAGATGATATATTGATACTTCGAGCAGATCCGCGGAGTCTGAAACAATTTCTCGATGAACACAAAATGAAGTTGGGAGGCGTTAAGCCGGTACGCGCTGACCTTAGTTTTGGCGAAATGGATTTAGTTGAAGCTGTTGTTATGAAGGGTTCGACGACAGAAAACAGCACGGCCCGCCGGCTCGATTTACGATCGCTGTTTGGAATCAATATGATCGCCATTGCTCGGGAGGGCGTTGTCGTTTTGGACAAAGAACTCAAAGACATCCGATTTCGCGCCGGCGATGTTTTATTGTTGCAAATGCCGATCACGGATATGAAAAATACGTTGACCCGCTTGGGTCTGCTGGCATTAGCTCGCCGCGATTTGCCTGTTACACGAGTGCGGCGATTGTTGACGGCGACTGCTATATTCGCAATCGCGATCATTGCCACTGCTTTGAACTTTTATCCATCAGCCGTCGCGTTTTCGATTGCTGCCGTTGCCATGGTGCTATTTCGCGTACTGAATGTGCGACAAGCACACGAAGCGATCGATTGGAGTATCGTTTTATTGTTGGGCGCGATGATTCCAGTAGGAAACGCGTTTGAATCCAGTGGTGCCGTCGAACAATTGACGGGATGGATTGGCGGCATTGAATTTCTCCAATCGCCTGTGATCATGTTGTCGATCATTTTGATCGTGACGATGTGTTTGTCTGATATATTGAACAACGCTGCCACGGCGATTGTGATGGCGCCATTTGCTGCGGCCATTGCGACATCGTTGGGCGTATCTCCCGATCCATTTTTGATGGCCGTCGCCATTGGCGCGTCGTGTGCCTTCCTAACGCCCATCGGTCACCAGTCCAACACGTTGGTACTGGGACCGGGAGGCTATCGGTTTGGCGACTACTTTCGCATGGGAGTCATGCTGGAACTAACCGTGGCATTGGTAACGGTTCCCTTATTGTGGTGGTTTTGGGGTCTGCAACCACTCACGCCGTAATTCAAGCGAATCAAATAGGTGTCCTGCCTCGTAAGGCTGCACTGATGGCGCTAATCAGAAAAAGAACGATGAAAATGTAAAACAGAATCTGTGCAATACCGGCGATACTGGCGGCCATGCCGCCAAAGCCTAAGATTCCTGTGATCAGAGCTAGAATCAAAAGCGTAATAACGAGACCTAACATGTTTAATCTCCCCTTAAAAAATAGTGTGATCCCTGAACCAACGAAACTCGTTGTTACCCGACCAGTGAGTTGCCAGGGATTTGTATTTTGGGATGAATAGCAATAGCCATGCCAATGGCGGCAAGGAACTGAATGACACGCCCAATCGCGTCGTAATCACAACTTGCGTTGGTATCCAATAGACCAGACTGACCGCCTAGCGATCAGTGTTTGGTATTCTTTGCGGTAAATTAAACCAGTCAGTTTTCAACAGGCTGCTCAAGAGGTGCTCACCGGTTTGCGCAACTGGCCCCACGGATTCAAGGGGGCTATTCGCTTGAAGTCACGACTTGATCGATACTGATACCGTGCGAGCGAATTTTGTTTCGCAAGCTTCCGCGAGTAATCCCCAATTGTTCTGCCGCGCGCGACTGATTACCGGAATGGTGCTGCAAAATGCGGCTGATTAAGATCCGTTCCATTTCATTTAACGTTTCCGCATATACATCCATGCGGCCTTCGCGAATTGAGTTGTCGATAAACTCATATAAATCAAATGTGCCATCTTTGTTATCCGACCAACTTGCAGTGTCAGCGATTCCATTGGAGGCTTTATTGTCTTTCACGATTTCAACGGGCAGAAACTCGGGCAGAATTAAGGGGCCCGTCGCCATCAACATGGACTTGCGGACCACACTTTGCAATTCGAGAATATTTCCTGGCCAGCGGTAACCACAAATAATTGCCATCGCTTCGTTGGAAAAACCAGAGATCTTTTTGCCTAACTCGCGGTTGAATTTAGCAAGAAAATGTTTCGTCAACAAATCGATGTCTAGTTCGCGATCGCGAAGTGGCGGAACATGTATTTCAAAGGCGTTTAAACGATGATACAGATCGAGTCGAAATTCATTGTTTTTAATCATCTGTTCGAGAGGGCGATTGGTGGCGGAAATCATACGCACGTCGACTTCAATGGTGTCTTTGCCCCCCACTCGTTCAAACTTTTTCTCCTGAAGCAAACGCAAAACTTTAGCTTGTGTTAAAGGCGACATATCGCCCACTTCGTCTAGAAATATTGTGCCTCCATTACACAATTCAAATTTTCCAATGTGGCGGCGATCAGCACCTGTAAAAGCGCCTTTTTCATGGCCAAATAATTCGCTTTCGAGCAATGTATCGGAAAGCGCAGCACAGTTCACTGCGAGGTAACAGCTATCGTTTCGATGACTGTGTTGGTAAATGGCGCGAGCAATTAATTCTTTTCCAGTACCGCTTTCGCCGCGAATCATGACCGTTACATTTTGCGCAGCCACGCGTCCGATTTGTTTATAAACATCCAACATGGACTGGCTGCAACCCACGAGCGCTTCTCCGGCAAGGGGTACATCGGCATCTTCTTGCATCAAAACCGGCAACAGCATTTGGCGCCGTGTTTCCAAGGCCCGCTCCACCAAATCCTGGACATTGGTCATGTCGAGCGGTTTGAGCAAGTAGTCATACGCGCCGAGTTTCATGGCCTCAATCGCTACGTCACTTTCGTCCGACGCGGTAATGAAAATCACAGGCAATTTCGAATCGATTTGTCGAATCTGCAGAGCGAGATCTAAACCGGAAATGCCTGGCAATCGAATATCAAGTAGCAACACATCAGGTTTTTCCTGACGAATCAAATCAAGTCCTTTCTCTCCATCGCTGGCCGCGAGAATCTGAAGGTCGGTGGCGGCAAACGCTTTTTCCGTCAAGCGCAGTACAGTGCGATCGTCGTCAATCACCAACAATTTGCGCATAGTCTTTGTTACCCAAAATAATAAAGTTCGACGCAGATGATGTATGGATTCATTCGATCTGCAGGCATTTTAGGGGAAATACAATGGATAATAAATGGTCCGTCGTCAATATTTCTAAGCAATTGTTGGTTCGGTCAAGTACCGCCCCCGCCTTGGAATGAAACTTGCTGGGAAAATTCTACCGCGGGCAATTGCGAACTTGGGGGGAGGGGGGCGAGGTTTTTTTGGGTCAAATTGATTTGTTATGTTGTAAGTTGGATCAACAACATAAAAATGATCGAAATTGGCCTGTTACTATGGATCAGGCAGCAAGTTTCGACAATTAATGATCCTTACACGGCCTCCCGGCTTTTTTGGATTGCAAAGGTATTCTCCTGTGAAAAACACCAACGAATTACCAAAACTCGAACTGGAAAACATAATGGCGCGACTGGCAAATGACGCGGAATTGCTGCAAGACTTAGTTGAAATTTACCGCGAAGACTATCCGATTCTCCTTCGCCGTATTGAATTGGCAATTTCGCGACACAACCACAGCGAATTAGAGCAAGCGGCGCATGCGCTCAAAGGTTTGGTAAGCAATTTTTTACACGATCCAACAACCGCATTGGCTTTGGGACTGGAAAAAAGAAGTCGGTCGAACGAATGGGACAATATTAAAGACGATTTCTGTGACCTTAAGTCCGCTACCGCCCGACTGTTAAGTGCATTGGACACTTTGGTCGCGAAATAAATTAGTAGCATTGACCTGAGGTTTGTATTTGCCGTCCGCGACTCAGTTCCAGTGGCTGCCGGTTATCAATTCCTGACTTTGTAGCCGGCCATCGTAACCGGCCGTTGACCGATCACATTGGGCGACAGACGGCCATGAAAAACGCGCGCAAACCCTCGAAAAAGCTGAAAATCCAAAGTAATTTTTACATTTCGAACCAGGTTTAATTTCGGTACATCGGCTCAGTCGATCGCAATAAATAGAATCGAAATGTACTGCCATGGAGCCGGACTGCAGGGATGCACTTTGGACATTGGCACGCCACTTGCGTAACAACTTTAGTAACAAAAGGTTCTCAACTGCAGGGGCAGTAAGAACCCAATTGAGGAACTTTCTTTTATGGAGGAAATAAAATGTTAACCCAGCTTCAAACTCAAATTGTCAAGTTCGACAACCAGATGCCCTTAGTTGATTCTAATGCAACGCAAGCTAATCCCGGCAATCAAAACCAACGTATTGAGCGAATTCGCCAAAGTTGGAGTCCTGCTGAACGTGCGCGTCGCGCGCTGATCGGTTTAGCCCAACAACGTAAGCTGTTTTATCTGCTCGCTGGCCAGTGAGCGACAGTAGATCAATCAGTAAACCAATCAATAGAGCACGCAGCTCCAGGGTGAGCCTTGCACTGCTCGAGGGTTAGCCACGCACTGCTCGAGGGTTAGCCACACACAGCACG
>JBGSMY010000066.1:0-2059 GCA_041739975.1 Pirellulaceae bacterium | reverse complement strand
AACATGAACTGCACGAAAAACTGCGCCTGAGCCGTCGTAACAGACTCTGTATTCCTGACTTTCGTGTCGTTCGTGCCTTTCGTGGTCAAACCGTCGCCCAGCATGCAGGAACAGACACTGTTTTAGAACCACGAAAAACACGAACTGCACGAAAAACTGCGCCTGAGCCTTCGCAACAGACTCTGTGTTCCTGACTTTCGTGTCATTCAGGTCGATCGATAGCATCGACAAATCCATTGCCGACCACCAAACTACCGGCGTCGACGTAACGCTACTCCCAACGAAATAAATATCCATCCCAACGCGGTTGCCGGCTCGGGAATGGCACTTACCGAGATTGTTCCGGTCGCGGCAAACCCGGATGTATTCCAACGCCACCCATCGGGCAACGTCGCCGCGGAAAAATCGAAATGAAATCCTTGATCTTCAAAGCTGCCAAAACGCATCAGTTCGAATGCGTCGCCGATAGTAGGAACATACATATCGGTCAATGCAATCGATATTTGACCACCCGCCAGGAAATGCCCGCTGAGCCAAATCTGGTCGAATTCCCCGAAGTCGGTTCCAGCGATTTCGAACAACAATTCGCCCTCATTGAACAAGTTGCCATCAACCGACAACAAACCAGGAGACGCGCCGGCACTTAGCAGACCAAGATTCGAAATATCGCCGACGAACTGACCGCCGGTTTGAGTTTGAGGATCGTACTCGGTACCCATCGAGACTCGAGCTTGAATGCCGATGATCAGCCCTTCACGCGATACAAAACGATTTCGATTTAAGAACATACGCAATTGACCCTGTTCGACTTCCACGGAGTTGGTGGTTGTATCCTGATCGACGCTGATGTCGTGGTTGCCTGGGTCTGTGAAACGTGCTAGGCCCTGCGCTAGTGCGGGTGTACCCGTTTCCCAATTATCACCGTCACCCCAACTTCGCAGACCTAGAGCCGGGTTCACCCAAATGCCTCCGAGACCGATTTGGGTAACAAAAGCGCGGGCGAACTCTTGACCGTTCTCCGTATAAATTCCGTAGCCACCGATCCAGCCATTGGCGGCGATTCGGTCCAAGCGTTGAATATCCCAAGTGCCGGTTCCGCCTTCAACGGGAATTGGATTTAACCAGTTGGCATCCAAGAACAAGCCGTTGGGGAGCCAAAGGGCTCCTGCCGATCCGTTCCAGTCGCCATTGGCATCGTATTTATTGATAAAGCCGACGGCCAAATTGGCTTGATTAATTCCGGTTGCCACACTGAAGGTTCGGCCTAGAGAGTCGGTGCCATAACTGGGCGAGTGTTGTAGCTCTTCAATCGCTGACGACGTCGCGCTCCAGCGCACGGCTCGAGACCCCAGAAAAATTCCGCTGCCATCGTATTTATCCGAATTGCCTACCATGGTACCGCGGTCGTTCATGGCGACAACCGCTGAGCGGAAATCTCCATTGTTATTAACCGACAAATTGTCCATCAACGTCGCTGAGCCATTGGCAGCCCAGCGGACGACTTGTTGTTTTTGTGTTCCATCGGTGGCATATGCTAATCCGGCCACTTGATTGAGATTGTTGATCAATAGTCCTTCGTTGTAAGCTGGTCCAGCACCCAGCACCACAGCGGACAATTCCGTGGCGCTGGTTTGACCCGCGTCCCAGCGGACCGCCAAGTGACCTTGATAATCTCCGCCGTTAATGATTTTGTTAGATGAACCAGCGATCGTTCCCAATTCGTTGACGGCACGGGCCGTCGAATAAGAAGTTCGGTCAACATCGACGCCCAAGCTATCGAGAACAACTGGGGTCGTATTTTGGGTTGTCCATTTAACCGCGAAGCGACTGCCCGCATTGTCGTCACTCAAACCAACGATGACACCGGCGTTGTTAATTCCTAAAGCGATATCGAGGAAGTTTGTCGCAGTTGTATTGGTAGAGCCCAACTCGATGACGTTTGAATTTGCACCCCAGTAACCTGCTCGTGTGCCTAAATCGTTGCCGCCAGAATCATACGCGTTATAATTTCCGACAACGATGGCAAATTCGTTCATGTCAAAAAGCAAGAATGATTGAT
>JBGSMY010000057.1:0-3782 GCA_041739975.1 Pirellulaceae bacterium | reverse complement strand
ATCAAGGAAACGCCTGGTTGGTCAGAATTCCCGACTAATCCAATTTCAAACTCATGAAGCACTGTTTTGCCGGTTATGTCCGTGAGTTTAGTTCGCAAGTTAGTCGTTTGTTTGCGGTTGAATCCGGGTGGCAAGAACTTGTAACTTACGCTGATCTTTGACGCCGCTGAATAAATCGGCGGCTTCGCCAAGTCGAAAACTATCTGCGGCGCGGAAACGTTGCGCGTATAGTCGTCATTCAATTGCTTGTATGACTTCCACTGAATCCCATACCCCAATGCCAAGGCAACGATGACTGTCCAACAAAACAATTCTCGTGTGTTGACCTGTAACAAACCCAAACTTCGAACCGTCGATTGTTGATGATCTCGCATTGTCGTTTTTTGTTCCAAGTGTTTTGCCCCAATTGAATTAACCTTACTTTCGAGACCGCGTTAATACTGTAAAGTTTGGCGCGAAATGAAGCATCGCGGCTTACCAAGCCGAGCCAAAGGGCCATTTTCGCACTTATCAACGCCGCATGATAAATTTCCGGTTGAAATCACACGGCGCGGCCATTCGTACAAGTCTCCTTTGCCAAATCCGTTGATGACGAAAAAATGAAAAACAAAACTTTGCTAAATAACGCGACAACTAAAGAAAACAGGCAATGACATATGATGAAAAATCGTTCTTTTCGCTCTGCCATATTAAAATAGGAGTTTCCGCCCTGAGTAACAATCAGCGAAAGGTTGCCGATAGTTTTGTCTTGATCTTGACTGTTATTGTTTGCATCGAATGCACTCTTTCCGCCTCGTGCTGCTCGGAGAAAAATATCGTCCTCGTGAATCTCGTATGCGGTCGAGAGTGCCCGATCCCAAATCCATGAAATAAATACGGTTGTTGGTTCCATGCTTATTTGTCTGGGACTATTTTGTTTTGAGTCTGGAATATACGCGAACAAGAGGTAAATGCACCCACAAACAGCAAACGCCAATTGCGAGTTTTTTGTCGTGTTGCTAGGCACCAAAAAACGGATAAATGCAACCAAAAAAATGAGGAATGTGAGCGATAAAAACAAAGCCAAAAGGAACGCGGAATTCGAAAGTAAGCTGGAAATTGTCAAGGCGACGACAGCTACAAACGCCAAAAGGCGCTTGATCGTGAATAGCTTCCTTACACTAACTGCCATATCAACACTCCTGGAAAAAGTTTTCCTCATTTCCAATTGAAAAACTATACTGCAATCGTATGCCAGTCTAACGATGTCTTGAATATTGAGTCAGATGAACGGCCTTTTGTGACCGTTGTCATTTGGAGCCTTTGTGGTAGGTGACTTCAAGCAATCTTCAAGCCGTATTGGCCGAACGGATTGGCAATGTAAAACGCCGGAGACCAGCAAACGATTGATATTAACAGTTCTAATCATCACGCCACACAATGGAATATGTGAAACGAACCGCTCCCAAATAACTTGCCCACCAAACTGGCTCGACCAAAAAATTATAGTGCCACATGCCGCTCCGTCGTAGGTCTTTCCAATTCACCGCTCTGACCGACTGCGGATCGACATTTGTTTTCGACGTGAGGCAAGTCGTTCTACTCATGAATGGTTCAATATATTGGTTATTCAGGAATTTTTGTGGCTTGCGCGGAATGTTGGACAAGAAAATGGAAGACAAGAAAATGGAAGACAAGAAAATGGAAGACAAGAAAATGGACGACAAGAAAATGGACGACAAGAAAATGGAAGACAAGAAAATGGACGACAAGAAAATGGAAGACAAGAAAATGACATGGCCAATGTGAGGTAGAAATCAATATTGATTATCGTGGTGGGAATCCTGTGAATGCAATTCTTCTATTCTTTCCCCCCGCACGTTAACCTATTGGCTTGACCTAAATTGCGTTGCCAACTTTATGCACTCTATTTCTTAAAAAAGTCCAAGTCTTCTTGTCCCCAGATCTTCTTGTCCCCAGATCTTCTTGTCCCCCAAATCTTCTTGTCCCCAAATCTTCTTGTCCCCAAATCTTCTTGTCCCCAAATTCCGGGTACTTAGGAATTCTTGTGGCGGGCGATGGTGCCACGGTCGCTGCGCGTTTTGTCGAAGAAAATTGTCTCGTATCGGTGATAGATTGTTGGCACGAGCGCTCGAGTGAGACAATACGCCACAATCCGGTTACCCGAATCTGATTGCCAGGATCCGTTGGCCAAGGTTTCCCTGAAGCGTTGCCAGCACTAAGGGCCGACCCATTGAATAACGCGATCCGTTTCCTCGCCGCGCTGTTTGATCGAGATTGAATCTACCGCGATGTTGCGCGATTGAGCAAGGTCATGCCGAATCGATTGAATTCGTTCGGCCACGTCAATTTGACTGTCGACCGGCAACACGGAATATTCCTGGCTGCCTATTTGTTGACCTTGATCGTCGAAAAAATCGTAGGCTATGTTGTGACGCATCTGTTCTGGGGAGTTGCCTGACGACTGGCTCATTATCCAGACGGTGCCTTGCATGCCAGATTCCGCTTGCGTGGCGGCCAATCGGAAATTGACATAGATGCATTTCGGCACGTAGACCGAATTAAAAAAAACATCATGAGCCGGCGGAGATAAATGTTCGATCGTACCCTTCGCTGTGACTCGCCCATATTGCTTGATGTATGCGTTGGTCATCCCTGGGTTTCCGTGGAGCAGGCCCAAGCTGACACCGGTCAATGCCGTGGTGGCAAAAACGTCAAGCCCGGGTATTTCGATGGTAAACTCAAAATACTGAGGCGCGACGACACCCATCGTGCGAATGGCTAGTCGACCAAAATAGAATCCATAGACCATGAGATAATCTCCTGAATTTCCAATTACTGTATCGTTGGGAGTGTAATCCGGGAAGAATCCCCTGCAATCAAAATTGCCAGCCAATGTTTTTAAATAGCCGAGCGTGGTGCCCATCTTTTTTCCTAATTCAACGGCTATAACCTATTTCCAGCTCCTTCGCAGTTCATTCCATACTCCGATCATTTGTTTCAAAGCTACAACCCGGTGATATCTTAGCGGGTGAATTAATTCAACATAATCGAAATCAAGGGCTTTATAAATTCAAGTCATTCGGCAAGTTTCCCGTTTAAAATCCTGACTGGTTGCTCAGTCATTGAGGTGCACGGGCTAAGATGAACCAAACGTTCGACAGAGAAACATGTTCGGAAGACTCCAAGCATTCTAAAAAAGCGGAATCAAAGCCAGCGGCCTGATCGCCAAACCGAGCGACAAAGCGAGGAAGCATATAATTGAGGCGCGACCGCCAGGCTTCAAGGACTAACTGCGGTGCCGGACCCATAAAACTAAACTCGTCGTCATCCATCGTTTTTTCAACCACAATCTGCCAACCCAAGCGAACTAATGTGCTAGTCACATGGGCCACCGATCGAAATCGATATAAGCTTTCTTCGAGCGAGAGATCGTAATACGCTTCCACTAAGTCTCGCCATTTTGATTCTAGTGGTACATGTCCGAATAACTCGTCAAGTTCCGTAATCGCCAGCCAGCCGCCGGGTTTGAGTTTGGGATTGATCAATTGCAATAAGTCAGCAAAATTCGGAAAGTATGCTGCTAAAAATCCCATCCAAATTCCATCGGCGAATACTTCGTGGTGCGAAAGATTTTGGATTTTGTCGCAAATAAATGTGGCGTTGGCAATTTGTTGTTTTTGGGCGAATGCGACGATCTCTGGGTTAGCGTCCAGCCCGATGACCGAAGCGCCGCGGTTGGTTAAGTCGCGAGTTTGGTCGCCAATCCCGCAACCTAATTC
>JBGSMY010000035.1:0-4708 GCA_041739975.1 Pirellulaceae bacterium | reverse complement strand
AGGGTTAGCCACGCACTGCTCGAGGGTTAGCCACACACTGCTCGAGGGTTAGCCACACACTGCTCGAGGGTTAGCCACGCACTGCTCGAGGGTTAGCCACGCACTGCTCGAGGGTTAGCCACGCACTGCTCGAGGGTTAGCCACGCACCTCCAAGGTTAGCACGCGGCCCCAATGAGCGTTCGGACGCTTAGTGGTTAATGCCCCGCACATTTTGCAGCCCGGGGCAAAGTTGATTTAGCACCGCGGTAATTTGAGGCTGCGTTAAACATTCTAACGGGTTTTCTCACCCTTCCCCCGATTTCTAAAGCCGTAAATAAAGCAGCCGATTAGGCCCACGCATTAGGCGGCCAAGTTGCGCGGACCCAACGGTCAGCAGAGCACAATGGACTGCAGAGCCTTTAGTAGATCCTTGTTCCGATCCCATAAGATCAGCAGCGCATAAAAAATGCTCGACCAATCGCCAAGGGCCGATCCAATCGAGCATTGATTATTGTTTGGACTTTAGGCCAGCCTAATTGTTTTCAATGGAATAGAGTTTCAAGCTTCCAAACGAATTCCCGACTTGCGTTAAAGTGTCGGTGCCCCCACCGCCGTATAATTTGACATCTTGTGCGGATGTCGACTCGAATCGGAACCAATCGTTGCCCGTTGACCCGTAGCAGACGACGGTTTGAAAATCACAGGCGAATACATCGAGCGAGTCGATACCTACACCTAAGTCCGCGTCCATCGAATCCGAAGCGAAGTCGAACAGTTCCAGATAATCATCGCCCGCACCACAATTGACGACAAGGTCTAAGGCTTCGCCGGACAACGAAATTTCGTCATCGCCATTTTCTGAATTGATTTGCAGTTTACCTGATGTGAATACATTGCTCATTCGAATCAAATCGTCGTCTGACGTTGCGAATACCAATAGGTTTCGGGCGATTTCAGAGTCTGTAACAGTCAATTCCAATGGACCTGTAGAGTCATCGAAAACAAAATCTCGGCCGACCGTCATCCGACGGAAATCAGCATAATCGGAGTCAGCTCCGGGAAGTACAACCAAGTTATCTTGAAACTCGACTGGCGACACTAGTTCTCCGTCTGCGCCGACAACTACGGAATCAAAGCCCGACCCGCAATTTAGAGTTGTCGAGCCAACGACAGTAGGATCGGCGATTTCGATCTCATCGTCACCACCTGCGGCGATGACTCGTAAGGCGGAGTTTAAGTAAACAGAAGTCAAGGTTTTTGGTGGATCGAGTTGAAGACCAAAATTCACGGCAAGATTAAAACTCGTAGACCCAATCGAAATCAGGTCGTCATCCGAGCCAAGATCTAAATGAGTTACTCCAGGTACTTCGATCCCAAATAAAACTAATTCATCGTCACCTTGGTATAAATAGACGAAAACTCCTCCTGTCCAACCGTTCAACACCACACTGCCGTTGTCGGTTCCATTGACATTGGTAGGTTGGCCGTCAACACTTGTAATTCCAGTAACGCGGATCTGGCCAGCCATTTCCGAGGTGATTGCGATTGAATTGGCGGCCGAATCTCCATAGACATATAAAGTAGTGCCGCGAACTTCTGCGGTCACTTCATTGCCGAAGACAGCACTTGGTAAAAACACCGAAAACATAACGGCGATTGTCAATAGAAACTTCATGGGTGTAACCTTATGGTTTGACAAAAAAAATAAACGACTCGAGCCCGATGGTTGAAGCAAATCCTATGCCAGTACCGGTTGTTAGCGGCAGTTCTCTCGATTGGTGGTTCTCATTGCGGAGACGCATTTTTTCGTGGTTTAACAACAGTCATTTCGATCTGGATTTGACCAGCGGGGCCCAAATTTGGCTCGCCCCCAATTCAACGTCCGAATCGAAATAAATCCGCGTCGGCATTAGGCTTGCCACAGATTTGATCGGCCAATACATTGGTGGCAATGCTACTGAAGGTAATACCATTTCCGCCAAATCCAAGTGCAAAAAGGCAGTGAGGCAATTCGGCGGTCGAGCCGATATAGGCCAATCCGTCTTTGGTTTTCCCAAATGTGCCGGCCCATGAAAATTCTCGTTCCCATTTTAAGTCTGGAATAAGATTCCTGACTTTAGATTCAATTAAATTGCATTTCGCATCAATGATCGTGTCACGCCGTTTGGGATTGTGAAACGCATCGTCTTCACCACCGGCCAATAGCCGCCGATCATCGGTGATCCGCAAATACAAGTAAGGCTGCTTTGCCTCCCACAACATCCAGTCCACGTTCCAGGGAGACAGGTCCGACAACGGTTGTGACACCATGGCATAGGTGTTGTCGAGATTTACGACCGGCTCGCGCAACAAACTTTGCGATTCGTAACCGGTGGCAATGACGACAAACTTGGCGGACACCCTCATTCCCCGCGCCGTTAATAAAATGGCGCCGAGCTCAGTGAATCGAAAGTCCACAACTTCCGTACGATCAAAGATTTGGGCACCCTGGTCCTGTGCAGACTTCAATAACGCGTGAGCCAAACGGTAGGGGTCGCAACTTGCGGCTTGATTGGAAGATACCGCTGCAACGCCTTGCAGTCCAAAACACTCCGCGACCGAGTCCTGATCATGATAAGCCACATCGAGACCAATTTTTTTTCGCGCGCGGGCCTCGTCGGCTACCTGTTTGGCTGTATGGCGGTGGGAAGCCAAGTAAATGCTTTTGCGTCGACTAAAACCGCAATCCGTTTGCAATTCGTCCACCATCCGGGTAATGTCGTCAATCGATCGGTGCGATAAACGGTAGGCGCGCTCGGCGTTTGCTAACCCAATGGTTTTTGCCATCTCGATCAAAGGGATGTCGATTTCGTACAGTAACAACGCCGTACTTGCGGATGTACTGCCCGTGCACACATCTCTACGATCGAGTACTACGACCTTTAGACCTAATTTTGCGAGTCGATGAGCGATCATCGATCCGGTGATTCCCGCGCCCAAGACGACAACCTCACACTCTAAATCGCGATCAAGCGGTGGGTAGTTGCGAATCAGGCCATTGCGAACAAGCCAAAATGGGTGTTCGGAAGTTAAATCCATAAGGTTGCTTACGGCGAAATGATACACCAGGGGAATCGCAAACAAAATCGTTTTCGTGATCCATCAACGATGTTTGCAATCGGCGTGCCAACCTAGCACGGGTGTAAAGTCGCCAACGATGAATTGCAAAGATATTGCAAAGATAAAGGATGGTAAGAAATAGTCTGGGCGTTTATCGATCAGGTTGTCTAGTTAGAAACCACCCCACAAGAAAAAATTTGTCAACCTCGCATGGTCTGGTCGCGCACCGCTGAGGATTCGACTGCTGCAAATTTGGCACAGCAGTTGCAGTCTAGCTACTCCCATTCGAGAAACTATCACCAATTCCGTTTAAATACGACGAGAGTCAAATGATGCAATTAAAAACGAAACGCGAGGGCAAGATTAAATACGCATTGTTAGGATGGATGATTGGGTTGCCCATTCCAATTATCCTCATTCTACTTTTTTTCCGCGGCTGTGATTTTTGAGCGAGCATTCCTAACTGCCAGTAATACGTCGCGATAGAATTCCCAGCGCCTTGAGATGGATTTCGCCTCGATTGGGTGTTTTTAGTCACTAGTACTGGACAGCTTTTAATCCATTTTCGGTTTAGGGCCGCCGGCATAAGCGGCCACCACGCGTGACAACACCGCAAATTCAATCGGCTTACTCAAATAGGCATTACAACCGGCTTCGATACACCGGTTCATATCGCCATGCATGGCATCGGCGGTCAAAGCAATGATGGGCTTCGTAAATCCCATTTGCCTCAAGCGTTTTGCTGTTTGATAACCATCCAATCGCGGCATTTGCATGTCGAGTAAGATCAAATCAAATGCTGGGGAGTCTCCGGTAATCGTTCGGGCGACTACTTCTAGTGCATCTTGGCCATCGTCGGCCGTATCGACTTTGGCGCCGACTTTTGTCAGAAATGATTTTGACAACATTCGTACGTCGCGGCGATCATCAACAACCAGAACTCGGCAATCGAGAACTTGACTGCGAACGTCTTCACAGTTCCATGAGTCGTTAATTGCTGTGAAATTTGTGTAAATCAATTCTTCGTTGCTGATATTTCCCGTGGCAATCGTGCAAATGAATGTACTTCCGCGACCGGGTTGGCTGGTTACGGTAATGTCTCCGCCCAACATGTTCGCCAATTTGCGACTGATGGCCAAACCGAGTCCCGTTCCTCCGTAAGCTCTGGACGTCGTTGCATCGACTTGAGCAAAAGGCTCGAACAATCCGGCGATTTGCTGGGAAGTCATTCCAATACCCGTGTCGATGACTTCGAATTGAACCATTGGTTGCTCGTCATCTAACAACGCCCGGCAGATAACGCGGACCTTTCCGGACTCCGTAAATTTAATCGCATTGCCGATCAAGTTAACTAAGATTTGTTTTAGTCGTCGCGCATCGCTTTCAATTCGAGTTGGCATTGGTCCATCAAAATCAACTTCAAACGACACCCCTTTTTCATCCGCGCGCACTTGCATCAGTGAGACAACGTCGTGCACGATTTTGTGGGTCGAGACTTTTTCGTTTTCGACAACCAGTTTATTTGCTTCTATTTTGGAGATATCCAAGATATCGTTGATGATATCTAGCAGAAACTTGCCATTTCGCATAATGGTTCGCAATTGACCGATCTTTTCCAGATCGCGCTCG
>JBGSMY010000027.1:0-23884 GCA_041739975.1 Pirellulaceae bacterium | reverse complement strand
GAATAGTTTTACTAAAGCTGCGACTTCTTCTTCCGTGGAGACTTCGTCTAAGGAAATGCCGATCGTTGTGTCGTCGAGTGGCCGCAGATTGAATCCAGCCGCTCGAGTACAATCGTGAATTTTTGACGTCTGGTCACCGGTGATCACAGCAATCGTGTCAAAGAACTGCGAACTGCGAGACTTGAAACCCAATTGGGCGAGTGTGTTATGTAGTTTCGTCGCCAATCCGTGAACGCGGGTGGCAATGGCCCGCAAACCTTCGGGGCCATGATAACAAGCGTACAGGGTGGCCATGATTGCCAAAAGTGCTTGAGCCGTGCAAATATTGGAAGTCGCTTTTTCGCGGCGAATGTGTTGCTCTCGAGTTTGCAAGGCCAGTCGATAAGCCGGTTTGCCCGACCGATCGATCGATTGTCCAACTAATCGGCCTGGCATTGTGCGCTTGTACGCATCTTTGGTAGCCATAAACGCGGCATGTGGTCCACCGAGTCCTAGGGGCACACCAAAACGTTGCGAGTTGCCAACAGCCACATCGGCACCCAACTCGCCGGGTGATTTGAGTAACATCAAGGCCAACAAATCGGTAGCCATGATTACCAAAGCGTTTCGTTGATGAGCTTCTTGAATCAATCCCGAATGGTCAACGATCGCACCATCGGTTGCCGGATATTGCACCAAGACGCCAAATACGTCGGGGGCTGAGTTCCAATCGATCGATTGAGTTTGATCAAATGTGACGACCTCAATGCCTAGCGGTAATGCGCGTGTACGAATGACTTCGATGGTTTGAGGATGGCATTGATTGGCCACCAAGAACTGATGTTTGCTTCCTTTAAAATTGCGATGGCACAAAGTCATCGCTTCTGCTGCCGCCGTTCCTTCGTCCAGTAATGAGGCATTGGAAATCTCCAGACCTGTTAGCTCCGAAATCAGCGTTTGGAAATAAAATAAAATTTCCAAACGGCCTTGTGAAATTTCAGGCTGGTAAGGCGTGTAGGCGGTGTACCAAGCTGGATTTTCGAGAACATTGCGTTGAATTACTTTGGGTGTGTGAGCGCTGAAATATCCTTGACCGATCAGAGAGCGCATCACACGATTTTTTGAAGCGATAATTTTAAGTTCGGACAACGCTTGTTCTTCGCTCACACCGGCGGACAAGTCCATCGGTTGGTCGTGAAGAATATTAGATGGAACAACAGCTTTGGTCAGTTCATCGAGTGAGCGGTAGCCGAATAGTTCCAGCATTTCGCGAATTTCGGAATCGCGAGGACCGATGTGACGAGCAACAAACGGTGAATCGACAGACGACATGAGCGCATCTCCCCAAAAGACCCAAACCAGAGCTAAAATCATCGGGTATCGAATGGGCAGAAAAATGGCCAAAGTAAGGGCCACGATTTTGCACGCATACGAAAATAGATGACGTTTGTCGCCAATCGACAAACTGCCCCTCTGTTCGGGTACCTGAGAGATCCAGAACCAAATTGAACGTCAAACTCGACGTATCAAAAATGGGCTCTTTGCCCCTTCGGTGGATGGACGTACCCCCTGCGGATACCGGAATCCATCGCTCTCCAGAGATGGTGTGTCAAAACCAGCGGTCCTTTTGCCTGAGCGGTTCAGGGCTAACTTGCACCTTCGGCGTTCCTCGCAAATCGTCAAAAATCGTCAAGGCAGTTCGATCATTCCACTGATCTTAGGCCATTGACCGGTTGTTGTTGACTTGCCAGAAAGCTCTCGCGCTGGATGTTCACCATGGTCGAATTATACCGACGTTAAATCGGGCAAGATAGCCCAACTCAAACCGGCGATAGATGCGATTTTCGCCCGTTATTGCCTTTTATTGAAGCGGCGAAATGGTTTTGCCTGAATTTGCTTTCGTCAATCGGTTGTTTTGATCGATTGTTAGGCCCAAGCCGTCGGGTGTTCCACTTTCGTCTATGGGGCAACATTCGACAATCGATCGGTCAAGCGTTTAAGTGCTAAGCGGTTTCACGATTCAAGAAGGACTCATTGTCTAAAGTGTCGTGGCGACCCGGTTCAACCGCCGATCGTTGATCAGTTGAATCCAAGAAAAAGCGCAGGCTGCGGCTGCCAGTGCCAAAGCCGCGACGACCGATAAATCAATCCAGAATTCCTGCGCACTTATCAAGCTGGGACCGTTTTCAACCTCTGAAAAAATGTCGTGATAGGCACAAAAAACCTTACTGGCGACCAAGACAATCGCCAACTGTGAAACCAGATCTATTGAATGAATCGAAATCCAAGCAGACCGCGCCAGTGATGAACAGGCTTCCATTGAGTGACGCATCAAAATCGCCAATGTAGTTCGACAAGCCAACATAAACATCACCAAAAACAAAGCAAGCATTTGTTTGGATGGTATCGGGTAAAAACTCAAGCAAGACAGGACAACGGCACTGGACATGATCCCCACTAAGGCAATCAGTGCTGATGCCGCAGTAACCGCAAACTGCCGAAGTTTCTGGGGGTGCCGAACGTGGTCATCCGGCTCCGGATTCTGCTCAATTTTAGCTGAAAAAATGGCCGATCGAACTTGCTCCGCCGGATTGGAACAAACTGATGCTTGAGCAGGCTGAACAGAAGATGACTGGTGAAAAAAAGGGACATTCATGGAAGTAATTCCTGTGGTAAAGGGAAAAGACAGCGAAAGAGTGATGCAGGTGTTGCAAGACTGACACGGGAATTGTAGGAGGTAGGGCAATCACAGGCAAGAACTTTTTTTGCTTGAGACAATTTGAATTGCAAATTTTGAACTGAATAGTGTCGAGATTGTTACCGGATATGTCCCTAAAGTGAAATTCGTGGGCAAGCCGATTTGAACCACAAAAAACGACGGGCAGCAAAGTGATTAATTTGCGGCGTCTGGCAACTACGGCACAAGTGGGGCACAAGTGGTGCCTGGCACCGGCGACACCGGCCGCGCCCCGGCCGCAATTTGGACCACGAAAAACACGAAAAACACGAAAAACACGAAAAACACGAAAAACACGAAAAACACGAAAAACAGAACAGTAGACTTTGGTGCCTGGCACCTGCCGGCCTGGCACCTGCCGACCCTCTGATTTTTCGTGCCTTTCGTGTTTTTCGTGGTAAAGAAATGTCGTGCCTGGGGACAAGTGGTGCCTGGCACCGGCGACAGCACCGGCGACACCGGCCGCGCCCCGGCCCGCGATTTGGACCACGAAGAACACGAAAAACAGAACCTTAGACTTTGGTGCCTGGCACCGGCGACACCGGCCGCGCCCCGGCCCGCGATTTGGACCACGAAAAACACGAAAAACAGAACCATAGACTTTGGTGCCTGGCACCTGCCGGCCTGGCACCTGCCGACCCTCTGATTTTCGTGCCTTTCGTGTTTTTCGTGGTAAAGAAATGTCGCGCCTGGGGACAAGTGGTGCCTGGCACCGGCGACCCGGCGACACCGGCGACAGCGGCCGCGCCCCGGCCGCGATTTGGACCACGAAGACCACGAAAAACACGAAAAACACGAAACTCACAACCATTGTTCGAAACTTGCCGGGCCTATTGGCGGTGCCTGCCCGCTCCTGCAGTTGCCTAGCTCCTGCCATTTGCGTCCCGCGGCTTCGTTCAGCGATTTGATTGACTCATTAACTCCAAAACTTCGCCTTTTAGCAAAATGCTAGCGAATTGGGTTCGCGTTGTGGGGTTTGGCGGAACTTACTAGAATCCCCACGCGTTTGCCGGATAACGTATCAAAGTGTCCGGCAAGTTCGAATTAGGGATGTGAGAATGAAGCTCGACCAGCGTCTACAAAAAATTAGATTGATCCTTTCCGATGTCGACGGCGTACTGACCGACGGCGGAATTATTTATGACAACCAAGGCGTCGAAACGAAGAAGTTCCATGTTCGCGACGGTCTAGGTATCAAATTATGGATGAGAACCGGTCACCAATTTGGACTTTTGACGGCAAGGTCTTCGCACGTGGTTCGCGTGCGAGCCGCAGAACTGGAAATCCCGATCGTACGACAAGGCTTCAGCGACAAATGGTCAGCTGCATCACAGATCATCGCGGATCTGCAATTAAATCCTGATGAAGTATGCCATATCGGCGACGACTTGCCCGACCTCAACGTCATGCAACGAGTCGGTTTGGCAGTGGCGGTGGCAGATGCGGTGGATGAAGTTCGCGCGGTTGCTCACGTTACCACAAAACTACCTGGAGGGCGTGGCGCAGTTCGCGAACTGGTCGAACTAATCTTGAAACAACAAAAACGATGGGAGGAATGTCTCGACCCTTTTCGCGTTACCTAAACCACTTCGCAAATGTATTTCACTAGACCCAAGTAAACACTAAAAACAATTTACTTATTTAACATTGAGTTACCTGGAATGCGGACCTCGCTTGTTCATTACATGATCAGCTTGACGGCTACCACGGTGGCGTTCTGTCTGTATTGGCTGCTCGTCGTTCCTATACTGGAGCCAAATTCACAAACAACGGCGCCTCAGCGTCCGATAAGTTCCGGCAATACGGCCGTCGTTGAAGGCGACAAATCGCAACTTACAAAATGGCTACCTACCAACTCCTGGGAACTTCAGCCTTGCAAAATTCTTGAAACCTCACAGGGGACAATCTATTTCAAAGACTACCAAACTGATCCGGACGGAACCATTGAAGTCTTTCCGTTTACTATGGTCATTCGCTCCGAGTCACTTTCCATCCATTCCGACAAATCGCCCGGCACGGCCAACAACGCCGATCGACAGCCTATTATCCTCCGCGCTTCCCAACGCGCTCACCTGCAATTCGACCGACCATTTGTTCTGGGGTCCAAGGCCGCTGGCAAATTGCAAAGCGGTCAATTGGAAGGCATCGTCAACGTGTTCCAACCTGAATCAGTCCCCGGCAAGAATAATGGAATTAGCATTTGGACCAGCAACGTGCAAATGACCCCACTGCGAATATTTTCATTGGAAGACATCGATTTCAACCTCGGACCTCATCAAGGCAGCGGACGAAGTTTCAATATTGAATTAAGTCACAATACGCCGCTCGAAGCCATCAATACCGACTTTTCAAAAATCAACGGGATCAAAAAACTCGAACTAGCCTTTTTGAAAAGCTTACTCATCAACCCCGACCGAATCCAATCGAGCTCAACCTCGCCCGTGCCTGTTAGCGGTAATCAGGCGCTCCAACCACCATCCTCATTTTCGCCACCAGAGTCACCTGCCTCAACAGTTCCGCCATCTGCTGAATCTATGTCTGGACCGTTAAATGTTACGTGTGATGGCCCGTTTGTATTTGACTTTGAACAACTCATTGCCTCGTTCGAAAAACAAGTTCGCGTCCAACGAGCCTCTGAGCCTGGCGATGCCATTACCGGTCAACGGCTCGATGTTCGATTTGATCAAGAGTTTGATCCACAACAGACAGCCCTCACTGCCGAACCCCCACGCGCTGACCTCTCACGACTCAAAGTGCGTTCGATTCAAGTGACCGGCCAGCCAGCCAAGCTCCAACTGATCTCACAACACGCCGAGGTAACCGCAGAACAACTAGAGTACGATTTAGTTCGCCAACAAGTTTTTGCGCGAGATCCAAATCGAGTCCTCATCACTCAACCTGAACAACAATTCCAAGCCAAACAAATCCAATATCGATTGCGCGAAGACGGCTCACTGGGACCATTGGTTGCAGATGGCCCTGGCGAAATTCAATATCGAATTGTCGGCAATTCACCGCCCGCGGTCCTAAATTCAGTTTCGACTTCAGCCGCCACAGCGCCCAAGGAATTATTGATTCGTTGGAAAAATCGACTAACGATTGAACCTGATGAGCAGCAACGGTTGGTGACTCTCGATGGCGGAGCATCCTTAACGCTCGATGGCCAACAGCAACTTGCCGGCGAACGACTGCGGTTGTGGCTGTGGATGCAACCTGAACTTCAATCGACGAAAAAAAACCACTGGACTTACCTTCCAATCCAAGCCGAAGTGGATCGGCAAGTCTGGGTTGAACACACTGATTTTGCAGGACTGACTCATCGTTTGCTGGCCAAATGGCCGCTGGCCGATCAATTAGAAAAACAGCAAATTCGCCTTTTCCGCAGTTCTGAAGATCTTATTGGCGATTCAACAATAGATTTGCTCCCACCAGCTCCCCAATTCAAACCTCAAACACCCGACGCACCACTGCGCTTTGCCAGCCGCGAAATCCTCGTCCGCCTGGATCAATCAGAATCATTGACTCAGTTACAATCCGTTCGACTCGAAGGTGCCGCTCGCGTCGATCATTGGGAGTTTTCTCAGCCCAATCAACCGCCCACAATTCTGACTGGCGGGCGTCTACACCTTAAACCTTTAAGTGAAAAACTATTCCACTTAGCAGTAGTCGACAATGCTCGTATTGTCAGTGCTGATTGGGAACTATCCGGACCGGAATTGCACTTTGACCAACAAGCTAATCGGTTGTGGATCAATGGCGGCGGTCAGGCATCCGTACGAGGCAAGCCGACATCAAACGAAATCGTGCCCACCGGCCAATCAGCCTTTCAGACCACTGCTGCAGCCCAATTGGCGGAAAATCAAACCATCGATATTACTTGGAAAGCGGGAATGATATTTGATGGTGAAAAATTGTATTTCGAGAACCAAGTGACCGCCGATATTCGCCAACCCTCCCCCGAAAACAACTCCCAAACTCGTTTACAAAGTCGCAGCGAAGCCCTCAGCCTAATCCTCGAATCGCCAATCAACTTGGCCGAGTCAACGCAAGTTAAGCGCGGTCAACAAATTGGCAACAACACGAAAATCCGACAACTGATTCTCGTCAACCAATTGCTTGCGGATCAACGCGTATTTCCTGTATCAGAAAATGCGCCGACAACAACTATCCCTCCCGTCGTTTTAGTTCGACAACAATTTGACTCGTCGCAGAACTTGCTAACCAAGCAAACACTGATCGCTCCCCATTTGGATATTTTCCCAGACTCTGAGCAATTTTCCGCCGCGGGCCCCGGCCAAATCATCCAGTGGCAACGTGCGACGAACCAAACAAACGACTCGAAGCCTAATTTCCTAACAGCTAGCGGTCCACTTACTCCCAATAGCAAAGCGCCTTCAACACAAATTAACTACTTACACGTGTTGTACGACGGGACGCTGTCGGCCAAAGGAAAACCGGCCGAGTTACAATTGCATGGTCGTGTTCGCGGCCTTTACGGCAATGTGGCCAGCTTTGACACAGAAAGCAATCCGGATCGCAACAAACCGGATAAGGGGTTATTGCGATTGAGCTGCGATGACCTGCACGTTGTTCATTGGCAGCGGCGAAGTGACGAACAAGCGTTTTGGGAATTAATCGCCGAAGGCTCTGCCAATTTTGTTGGCGAGTCGTTTGAAGCCACCGCCGCTCGAATGAGTTATCATGAACGGTCGGGAAAATTAATAATTGACGGTGGCGATCGTGGCGATGCAAACTTGTGGTATCAAGCGATTCCAACTAATCCGCAACGCGATCATTTGGTCGCCGAACAAATCGCCTATTGGCCGGAAACCCAACGTGCAGAAATTGATAAAGTTCGTAACGCCACAATCAATCGCGCAGCCAACGGCTCTCGGTAAATGACATTCTAATGTCCGGCAAAATTTTCTATATCATTGATGCCTTCAACCTGATTCATGCAATTGGTTGGGGAGAACAAATGTCGGCCCGTGGGAATTTACATCGAGTTCGACAACGCTTGGTCGGCGCCTTGTCTTCGCTGCTCACGGACGAAGAACAAACTCGTACAACGCTGGTTTTTGATACTTCCAGCGAAATCGACGAGGCTGCCCAAATGCTAACTCAACAGTCGCGGATGACACTTTTATTTTCCGTAGACTATGAATCAGCCGATGATCATATTGCCGACTTGTTAGCCCATCACCCCGCGCCCAAACAAGTGGTTGTCGTATCCAGCGATCGTCAAGTCCAACGATCTGCACAGCGACGCCAAGCTCAATTCCGTTCCAGTGATACTTGGTATGACTGGCTAGAATCGCGAATGGATTCCAATAACCTCGCAACGGAATCGGATTCCATCAGCGATCACCCTGCCAAAGATGCAGAGCTCACCGATGCTGAACGTGACTATTGGTTGCGTGAATTTGGAATGGATAGCGATTCTTAAATTCATGACGCGAACTTAGTGATACCCAATCGGTCCGATTGTTCGGTTTATTCCGTTGGCGCTTGGTGCGATCGGGTAAACTGTTCAAATTTGGCCGAATACGCCGATTCTTGACGATGGTAGATGCTAGATTAGCACGATTTTTCCTTTAGCGACGTCGCGGCCGACCAGCGCACGTCTCGTCGCAATCAGGCAACCTGCTGTTCGTCAAATACCAGGCTGTGGGATTTCAGTTGCGAAAAAAATTTATCAGGCGGTTTTAGCATGTCGACCATCGATCCTGTAATCAACTTTGAAACATTGCTACAGCCAATTTCGGATGCATTTCCATGTGGCGAACGGCCTGACTCGGAAGAATTGTTGGCTGAGAGCCTGCTGCAGGGTTACTTGGTTCGAGCAGAACAACAAATCAAAACCGGCATTGAACTGGAACTCCAAAACACGATCAACGACTGTATCCGTGGTTTACAATCGGCGATTGGCAAAAAAGCAAAAGAGTACCCCAAGCTCAAATTTTTAATGTTGTTCTTGATGTGGCGATATCAATTCGCTGGGCTGCGCGATGGAGTGTTGTTGTGGGAGAAACTTCAAAACACTTACGGCAGCCAAATGCATCCGTTAGATTTCGAAGAACGGCTCTCGGTTTTCCGCCGACAACTGCCACTTTTTTCGGCAAGTTCGAGCACCTCAGGGTATTTTGCTTGGCTGGTTCTCAATCGACTAAAACTAGACGATTCGGCCGGGTTTCAGATTATGCATTTGTTGGCCGATGAATCGGGCTCTAACGCAGACGTTGCTGACTGGATTCGCCGTCTGGACGACAACTATTTGCGAAACCTATTTCAAGACTTGGTCGAGACGTATGACCGAATGCAATCGCTCAACACAAGCTTTGTCGCACTCGCTCAAAGCGACTTGGCAAATGCTTTGCAACAATTGGAGAATCAATCGACTCCGCAACCCGATTACAACAGCGAAGATCCTGCAGCGGCAGAGGCGGCGGCTCAACAGGTCGCCGACGCGGAAGAAGCCAAGCGAGAAAAGATCAGTTCGCTACGACGATTTGATGTGTCGCATTTCAGATTATTTGACACTTCGTTTTTAGAGAAGATGGAAGCGATCAAGACCATATTGGAATCGCGAATTCGCGCCATTCGACCCGGTCTGCTCGCCGATCCTAACGCCGCCGCCACGGCAACCGGCGATGCCGGAGCTGCTCAAGCGGCCGGGCAGATGGGCGCGGCCCCCAACGCGCTCGGCAATCGTACCGCGGCACTGACTCAGTTGGAACGGATTGCAAATTATTTCTTGGAAAATGAGCTGCATTCACCCATCGGTTATGCCCTCAAAGAAATTCACTCCTGGGGTTTCCTCAGCTACCCCGAACTGCTTCGTCGTTTGGGCGATAATCTAGTCGACGACGACGACCATTTCCGCAAAGTGGCCAAACGGCTGCGATTTCAATGGCCCGAAGACGAGAATCGCTATTAATCGATTGGCCATATAGCTATCTCGTCGCGTGCACACGCGTTCGACCGGGTTGAGTCAATCCTTTCGGGACAACCTGTCCAGCGGCCTTACCGTATTCTTGCGTTGCCATTTAATCATTGGCTTCGTTTGGAATGCGAGGTCCGAATCATGACCGCTATACACGGGCAGAGCGTTAACCGACACCTAGTTCGTTCAGTAAAATGAACCAACCAATTGTTTTTGAGTAAGCGCATTTTTTTCGCAAACGCGCAAACCAAATCTCCCAGCTCGCGTATTGATATTCAGGTATTGAACATTGCTTGCCTTTGTTCCCAGCGCATCTCGACTTTCGAAATATCCTCAATTTTTTAAACAACTTCGGCGCTTGGGCCTGTTACCACAGAATCGAGTCGATTGCTGGATTACTTTCCATTTTTTCTTATCGGAGAATTTCCATGAATCGCATGTTCGTTGGCGCACTTGCAATTATTGTCCTATGGAGTTCCATTCTCCGACCTAGTTCGCAGTTGGTGCTGGGTCAAACGAGTCTGGCGACACTCGTTGCCGATGCGCGTTACGATCAAGGGGTCCGTGAATATCAACAACGACTCATCGCTCACCCTCGCGACGATCAAGCAAGGTTTGCGCTGGCCGTATTGCTTTATTTCCGAACAAACGAACGAGTTGGACAAGCGTTTTACCGGCACGGAGGCGACAGTGTCACGCTGAGTCGCTTATTGAACCTTGATCTGCTAGAAATCCCGCAAAATGCAAAACCCGAGTCTATTGACTATGTAAAGTTTCGCGAATATTTGCAGTCCACAAGGACAAGCCTGGAAGAAATTATTCGCACGACAGGTGAGATATCAAGCAAAGAACTTCGGCTCCCCATCGACATGAGTCGAATCGGACTTGATTTCAACCAAAACGGCCAAGTCGAAGAAAACGAACGTTATTCGACACAAGGCGTTATCGCCCTCCGACTTAAGCAAGAACGCGCTGCCGACCGCGACGCGGTATTGGGTTATCTCGATCGAATTGATCTTCTGCAAATTCGCAGTTCCTGCTGTTTAACGCTTGCTGCGATCAATTGTGCGCTTGCTTATGACTTTGAATCGATGTGGATCTTGGTCGCCCATCGCGGGTTTGCGGGAGCCGCGCGTAGTCACGACTTTGTCAACGAAGAGGTAGAGGAGCGTATCAAAACGAATGGTTCTCAACTAACGGCCCGTCTATTCGGCGACTTAACAATCGCTTTACATCAAATGCGATTCAAATTGATCGACGGCACGTTGCTGACGCAAGCGCACGAACAGTTGCTACTCGCTACCAACGCACAACAGGAGCGATGGCAATTGTTACAAAGCTGGAGCGCCGCCGAAGAAAATCAAACACTTGGGCCCGCGACGTTAGCGTCGAGTTATTTAACTCATCGCTTCTTTCCATCGGAATTTACAGAGGAAAGACGCATGGCAATGGAGCAAATGGAACAGATTTTGAGAGGTCGGATGTTGTTGCGTTTCTGGCGGGGGAAAAATGAAGAACGCGGCGTCAATGTTCGTCGCTTTTTTTTGGAACCACCGAGCGAATTCGATTTTATTATGATCGCTCATGGCGCCGCGTTAACTCCCTATTTAGAATTAGGCGACTGTAGCGAACACGATATTTGGCAGATTGCCAAAGAGGTCGCCCGCGGCTTTGCCTTTATCGACCCCTTGCGTACAAGATAGCTGGTTCGACATACCGGTCAATATTCGCGTCAACTCGACGCTTTCCAGAATCTCGGGTGGCGGTTGTTTTGCGCCTAACTGATTGACGCCCCTCGCCTATTTGAACATGATAGTCCAATGTCCAATTTGAAAAGTTGGTTACGCGGTCCGGGCACGATCCGCATGTGATTGATGCGGCACCGACCAACCCAACCGCTCACATTTTTCACATTCACGATCACGAACAAATAGCGAGCAGTCACATGGCATCCCACGGTTGGCAAACCAATCAGTTGCAATCTCGTTGGCATATTGGGCATATTCGACCGGAACGAATTGACGTCGCACGAATCGGAGACAGGCTGGTGAGATGTTTGGGGTTGGCGGCCATAGCGATGGCGATTTTCTGTGGCATAAACACTTCGGTTATCGGCCAAACGTCAACGGCCACTCCTGCCGAACCTGCCAGAACTGTTGACAGTTCTACATCAACCGATGACCCTATCGTTTTAGATTTGCACGTCCCATCGCCGGTGGCGGTCTTGCAACAACGATATCGCAATGACCGAGGCAATCTCAGCCGCTTTTACAATATCGAAAGTTCTCCGACACGTTGGAATCGATTGCGAACGTACGATGTTCATTGGTTAGTGCGAACCCGCCAGTGGCATAAAGAAAATCAGTTCCAAGGACGAAACGCTGAGCTAGAACAATTGATCGCCGAAATTGAGAAGCAACTGCAAGCTGATAACGCTCAGCAAAAACAAATTATTGCACTGGCCAAACTGCAACCATTTGCAAGCGAAATTATTGAGCTTTGCGAAGCGCGGCAACGCGTCGATCCTATCGATGCTGCTAATTTGGCCCTTCGCGTCAATAATTTGGCTGACGTGATTGCGAATTCGACACAAGCACTCGATCAAATCAAAACCGGTGAGTATGGCTCGAATCAATTGGCACTCGCAAAGGACATTGTCCAACAGCTTAAACGGCACATGGCTGAATGGCAGGCGTTTTACAATGAATATGATCCGATATTTACCTGGTGGCTTGCCGAACCCTACCAACGTCTAGACGTCGAATTCGGACGTCACCTAGAAACTTTTCAAACGATCACGGATCGATTAAGTCGCGAGACAAACGACGATGTGGCTCCGCAGTCGTTTGCGGCCCCAGCATCGATTGATCTCGTCGAGTCTTTGATATCGGATACCAATTTGTCGAATGGAACACTTGCTGAAATCGACCAGATCATGTCCGTTGCAATTCAGCTTTCTAATAGCAAAATGAAAAGCGTTATCGAACAATATGGACGCCTGTCGCGTCCGGGTCGACGTGGCAACCGAGGACGGCAAGGCGGCGGTGGCGAAAACGATTCAACGGATCAAACAGCCACGATCGAAGATCGACAACGCAATCGAATTGCAAACTTGGAACGCTGGGAACAAGCGCTGGCGGCCTTGGACTACCAACAATTTAACTTTACCGAACAAATTGATTACCATTTGTTGCGACATCGAATCAAGTCGGACCGTCGTCGCGCAGAATATCAACTAAAACATCCGGAATTTGAACTGCCGCCCGTGACCGATAGTAGCGGGATCTCGGGCCAACCGATCGGCAACGATCGGTTGTTGATCGAACTCGAAGCCGAAATGATCCCATATTCGCCTGACGAATTAGTCAAACTGGCCGAACAAGAATATGCATGGTGCCAGCGCGAAATCAAACAGGCTGCTCGCGAGTTAGGATTTGGGGATGATTGGCAAGCAGCGGTTGAAAAAGTCAAAACGCTTCACGTCGCGCCCGGTGAACAACCGGGATTAATCCGGGATTTAGCTCATGAAGCTATCGATTATCTGCAAACCAACCAATTGGTTTCGGTGCCGGAAATCGCTCGAGAAACTTGGCGGATGCGAATGATGAGCCCCGAACGGCAATTGGTTAGCCCATTTTTCTTAGGTGGAGAAGTTATCCTAGTTTCTTTCCCGACGCTCGCCATGCGTCACGCTGACAAATTACAAAGTCTCCGGGGCAACAATATACACTTCGCTCGCGCCACAGTGCACCACGAACTCATTCCCGGACATCATTTGCAAGGCTACATGAATGCCCGCCATCGCACCTACCGACAGCAATTTCAGACGCCGTTTTGGTTGGAAGGTTGGGCTTTGTATTGGGAATTCCGACTATACGATCGCGGATTTCCTCAAACGCCAGAAGACCGTATTGGTTTTCTTGTGTGGCGGTCGCATCGGTGTGCTCGGATCATTTTTTCGCTTAATTTCCACCTGGGGCGAATGCGCCCGCAGGAGTGTATCGATCTCCTTGTCGCGCGTGTTGGATTTGAACCCAATAATGCCGCGGCTGAGGTACGGCGGTCTTTGGGTACGGACTATGGGCCGCTTTACCAAGCAGCTTATATGCTGGGTGGCGTCCAATTTCGATCGCTGCATAAAGAATTTGTTGGCAGCGGTAAAATGACGGAACAAGCCTTTCACGATCGCATTTTACACGAACATGCGATGCCCGTTGCCATGGTTCGCGCAATGTTGCAAGGCCAGCCAATCGAGCCCTCGGGCCCTCAGCCCTGGCGATTTTATGACGAGGCAATTAACGCGGATTAGCTTCCGCTCACATGCGGTGTCGTCACAGCTTCGCTGGCTTCGACAGTTGGTTTCGGATGTGGCGCATGGAAATTATGGAACCGCCGGCTACAACGTTCTTGAAAATCTTCCAGTGCCAGTGATGCATCGTGTTGGGTTGGAAAGGTCAACGTTAAAAACAAATCGAGTTGTCGGTGTGCCAGTTCGTAAACCGGCTGATCTAGCGCTAATAAATCGCTGACCCATTGCCGATCGCTTTCTGCAATTTCCAAGTCCTTGTTACTGACATTTGCGCGAACATAAGACAGGTCTGGAAAATACTGTGGAAATCGATATTCGAGTGCCGAGCAGGCTTCATCAAATCTTTCGATGGGAAACAAATAGGCACGACGGGTATCCAACATCAACCGAATTGAGTCAAGATCTGTCGCAGACTTTCCACCGCTGAGAAAGTAGATTTGGCTATTGGTTTGGGGATGAGCCCAATGTTCGACTAATTCGGCATTGGCAAAATCTCGAAACGACAAACGTTGTGCAAGACATTGAACCTCTTCAAAATGACGATGAAAAAAGTAGCGCGAAATGAAACGCTCGACCGGCTCGCGCACAAAAGCTAGGCCAAACACGTCGGCATCGGGATGATCGTAAGGCAAGTCCAATGAAAGTTTGTGGTCAGACATGCAAGTCACCCATGGATGACAGCGAATAATTTCGCTCACGTCGTCGCGAGAATATTGTTTGGTTTCTAACAGGGAAGTGCTGTTGTAATAGCCTTTGCCGAAATTGCGGTTCATCAATTGGCGCAAGGTCGACCCACCGGCCTTGGGTACGTGAACATGCAGCCAACATGATCGCTTCATGGCAATAACTTTCTAACTTCGACAAATAAAATGAATTTATCATTCGCTCGGACGGAGCGAACCCTATGTCGATTTTCACGTGTAATTTAACTTCGACAAGGAGCAGATAACCAAATCGGAACAATCGTGGCAAGACGAAAACCAATATCTCGTCCAAATCGGCCTGCTTTTCGCAAAACGCCTAAATTCCGGAAACGATGGCACTTTTTTGTAAACTGGATAATGAAATCTTTCCTTAAGCTTTGGGTTGCGAGTACCCCTTGAAATAGCGCCTATGCAAGTTGTGGGGTGGAAAAAGTATAAAACTTTGAATTTTGCCAAAGTTGGCAATCTGCATTGGCCATTTTAGAAAGGGGTCGTAAAACTCCGATACTGCTAAGTAGCTGGAATATTCTGTTGGAGTGCACTTTACGAACAATATGTTTTGATCTGCAAGCGAGTTGGTGCGTTCAAACAACACCGGTTTCGCATCGTTGACAGCCGATATTTTAGTGATTTTGAGTGATTTGGCGAAACGTCAAATTGCACACCTTTTGAATGTGGGAATTTGATCGTGACTGACCATTTGCAATTAGATATCGAGCGATTGCGGCAAGAGAATGAGTGTCTGCAGTGTCAAGTCGTAGAACTGCAACGAGTGTCCGCCATTGGTCAATTGATGAGCACCACGACGCATGAATTCAATAATGCGCTTATGACGATTATGAATTATGCCAAGATGGGATTGCGTAACACAGACCCGACGTTTCGTGAAAAGTCCTTGACCAGAATTTTGCAGGCCTCGGAACGAGCTGCGAAAATCACTCACGCCGTTTTGGGAATGGCTCGAAATCGATCGGATCAGTTTGAACCGACGCAACTGTCAACGTTGATTCATGAATCGATGATCTTATTAGAAAAAGAGATGCAGAAGTATCGTGTGCATGTTGAGTTGGAGCTTGAGAGTGTTCCCGACGTACCGGTGATCGCCAATCAAATCCAACAGATACTTTTAAATCTTTGCACTAATTCGCGGCAAGCGATGCCTAATGGCGGGCGATTGGTGATTCGTCTGAAGCACGATCTGGAATGCCAAACGGTTGATTTGATTGTGCGAGATTACGGTGGAGGAATTGCACCGGAACATTTGTCGCGCATCTTTGAACCTCGTTTTACAACGAAGTCGGGTCCAGATGCAACAGGAAAAGGTGGTACAGGGTTAGGACTATCAGCGTGTCGCAACATTGTGCAAGCTCACGGTGGTAAAATTCGAGTGGAGAGCACGGTCGGCAAGGGAACCAGCTTTACGATCAAGTTACCGGTTACGCGACCGGCAAAAACGCAAGATCACTGCGTTGCGAACCAGCCTGACGAATCGTCATTTCATCGGGTTGATCAGGCGCATCCTCAATCAATTCGCAAGCCCATGGCGCCGATCAATATGCCAACGACTACGGAAACCAGTCCAACCCGTCAGCGATAATCGCCTACGAGCGCTATTGCCTGATGACCGGCGGTTTACGACACTTGCTCAAGTGTCTCTAGCGGACATTGCATGTAAGGGAAGCAGCGTAACTGAGGCCGTTTTTGCTGAAGCGGTGGTATTTTCTTTTCCATTTGCACTCTTGTGTACGGCGATTCATCGACTTGTTTTGAGTGAGCTTTTTAGACCTAACGCCAGTCGCAGATTTCGTCTATAATTCGCCGCTTGGAAATTGTTGTAAGAGCCGCTCACAGGGCCAAAGCGGATGTGAGTGAATTGGAGCCTTTGTGAGGCGATCTAATCGTCGCCATCATTCTCGGAATTGTGCAGGAGAATAGTTCGTGTCTGAATTGAACAAAGTGGTAATTATCGGTAGTGGACCTGCGGGTTGGTCAGCGGCCATTTATGCGGCTCGTGCCAATCTTAATCCGATCGTGATCGAGGGGACGGCCAAACCGGAGATGATTCCACTGGGTCAACTGGCGATGACGACTGAGGTTGAAAACTATCCTGGTTTTCCCTTTGGAAACGTCCGTGCGTTCATAGATTCCGCCATAGCAGAAGATCGCAAATGGAACTTACCGCCGGCACCTCAACATTTTAAAGATGGTGTATTGCACTATGCCGTGCAAGGTGTTGAGTTGATGGAGTTGATGAAACAGCAGGCATTGAATTTTGGCACACATGTCATGAGTGACGATGTTGTCCGAGTAGAATTCGGCCGTCGTCCGTTTCAATTGCATACGGGCAGCAATGGCGTGGTTGCGGCCGAGGCCGTGATTGTTGCCACCGGTGCGCGTGCTAATTATCTGGGCCTACCGTCAGAGGAAGCATATAAAAATAAAGGCGTCAGTGCGTGTGCTGTCTGTGATGGGGCGTTACCTATTTTCCGCAATCGGCCGTTGGCAGTGGTTGGTGGTGGCGACTCGGCAGTTGAAGAAGCAAGTTATCTAACAAAGTTTGCGGAGGTGGTATATTTGGTTCATCGCCGCGATACGTTGCGGGCCTCTAAGATCATGGCACAGCGTGCGATGGACAACCCTAAGATTAACATTATTTGGAACCATGGTGTCGAGGAAGTTTTGGGGGATGGCAACCGCGTCTCGGGAGTTGTCTTAAAAAATACGGTTGACGGGACCACGCAGAATTTAGCCATAGGGGGGATCTTTATGGCCATTGGGCATACGCCGAATACAAGCTTCTTGCAAGGTCAGCTTGAGACCAACAATAAAGGTTATATCGTTTGGAAGCGACCGTTCCGAACCTGGACTAGTGTCGAAGGTGTCTTTGCTGCGGGTGATGTGGCGGACGATTATTATCGACAAGCGATTACATCGGCGGGTACCGGTTGTATGGCAGCGCTCGACGCCGAACGCTGGCTGGCGGAACATGAATAGTCGATGATAATTTGCAAGTCGTTCTAACTAGCCAAAGTTAATGGGTGTAAAAGACTTGATCAAGATTGTGACTCGAAGTTAATTATTCCGTGGTTTTCGAGTCGCGGTAAAACTGTGAATATAAAAGATAAAAGATGAACAAGATTTCAGTGAAGCAAGCTCGACTGCCGGAAGTGATTGGCCAATCCGTGATTGTCCAGGGATGGGTGCGAACTCGTCGCGATTCTAAAGGCGGATTTAGTTTCTTGGAAATCAATGACGGTTCTTGTTTAGGGAACATTCAGGTCGTTGCCGACAAACAATTGGCTAACTATGAAACGGAAGTGTTGCAAATTGCGGTGGGCGCCAGCGTGTCGGTTAGCGGTGAGGTGCGCGCGTCCATGGGCGGTGGTCAAGCGACGGAAGTCCATGCTGCAAATCTGACGCTATTAGGAAATGCTGATCCCGAGCATTATCCTTTGCAGAAGAAGAGGCATTCGTTTGAGAAACTGCGGGAGTGGGCGCATTTGCGTCCGCGAACAAATACGTTTGGAGCGGTGGCTCGTGTACGCAACTGCATCTGCAACTCAATTCATCAGTTTTTTCAAGAACAAGAGTTTTTGTATGTTCATACTCCCGTGATCACGGCCAGCGATTGCGAGGGTGCTGGTGCGATGTTTCAAGTCACAACCTTGAACTTGGACGCGATTGCCAAAAAGCAATTGCCAGCGATCGACTACGCTCAAGACTTTTTTGGGCGCCGTGCTTATTTGACCGTGAGTGGTCAGTTGGAAGGTGAGATTTTTGCATGTGCACTTGGCAAGATCTACACGTTTGGGCCAACATTTCGGGCAGAAAACTCAAATACGTCGAGGCATTTATCCGAGTTTTGGATGATTGAGCCAGAAATGGCTTTTTATGAATTGCAGGACAACATGGATTTGGCGGAGTCATTCATCAAACGAATCGTTGGTGATGCATTAAGCCGCTGTGCCGAAGATATGGAATTGTTTGACCAGCACGTTGAACCGGGAATAATCAAGATGTTAACCGGTGTTTTGGAAAGTCAATTCGTTCGTTTGCCTTATACAGAAGCGATCGAGATCTTGGTGAAATCGGAACACAAGTTTGAATATCCGGTTGAATGGGGTACGGATTTGCAGTCGGAACACGAGCGTTATTTAACGGAACAGCACTTTTGTTCACCTGTCATTCTGTACGACTATCCAAAACACATCAAAGCGTTTTATATGTATTGCAATGATGACGGGAAAACGGTGCGAGCGATGGATGTTTTGGTTCCGCGAGTCGGTGAGATTATCGGCGGGAGTCAACGCGAACATCGTTTGGAACTGTTAAAGAGTCGGATGTTGGATCAACACTTAAATCCTGACGACTATTGGTGGTATTTGGATTTACGGCGATTTGGAACGGTTCCTCATGCCGGATTTGGATTGGGATTGGAAAGAGCGGTTCAATTTGTGACGGGCATGTCTAATATTCGCGATGTGATTCCATTTCCGCGAACGCCAGGAAGTGCGGAATTTTAAGTTAGAATTCTCGTCGAACTCGACCTCAATTTTTATCGCCTGCTTTCGGAGCAGTCACAAGGCAATTAAGATATTCGAAGTAACGTTGGACTACAAACCTCGAAGGAGTAGCAAAATATGAATACCAATTATTTGTCGACGTGGCAAAATTCGGCCGGCAAGATACTGGGCTTTGCGAGATTGAGGATTGTGTTGGTCTGTGTGTTACTTTGTGCGTCGAGTGCTGCCCTGTTGATGAAGCCAGCATCGGTAGCGGGACAACAAGATGAGGCAACCTGGAAAATGCGTATGCAAGATGTGGCAACGAAGTTCGCCACGTTTTGCGGAAAATCGGAAACCGAACCGATTTATGAATTGATGATTCCCGAGCTCAAAGACTTAGTCGATCAGCCGATTTTGTCCAAATTTACTGCAAAAGTTAAGACGAACTTGGGCGAGTTTCAAAGTGTGGTCAACGTTGAAAATATCCAAATTAGTGAAGATCAAAAATCGGCCCAAGCAGATGTAGTGGCAAAATTCGCTGAGGGCGAAGCAACTGTCAAGTTAAATTTGCTTGCGGATAAGATTCAAGGATTTGAAGTTGTTTCGGACCGAATGGAGAACTGGTTTGATGGCTTGGACTCGACTGATTTTTATCAGCGGCAAGGTTCAACATTTATTCGTCATTTTATGAATGGCAAGGCAGACAAAGTTTTTGAGATGTGCCATCCTGCTTTACAAGAAATTGTGGCTGAGGGCAAACTTGGTGCCATGATTGATCGAGTCCGCGTTGACATGGGCGCTTTGAAGGCGGTGAAGTTTACCAATGCTACTCAAGAAATTACGGAAGAGACGCAAAAAGTAATCTTGGAATTTCGTGTCGAGTGCGAAAAAGCCAACACGAACTGTGAGATCACAATTCAACTGATTGGGATGAAGGGTCATTTGATTGGCTTTAATTTCGAATAATAGATGGTGCGGAAATTGTTCCGTTCAATGGTGAGGAATCGATGGATAGTAGAGCGGCGATTAAAGCCAGTTTAGATTGTTCGGATATGTTGGTCACCATGTATTTGTCGGATCTAGAAGGTCCTGAGCTATTAAAACGACCTGCGGAACGATGCAATCATATTGCTTGGCAACTGGGCCATTTAATTCTGTCGGAACATCAAATGATTGGTGGGTGTTTGCCTGGCGCGATGCCAAATCTGCCGACGGGGTTTGAGCAAAGGTATGCCAAAGATCAGGCGAGCTCCGATCATGCTGGTGATTTTGACGATAAAGAGACGTTGTGGGGATTATATCGTACGCAACGGGCGGCCACCCTGGTGGCTTTGAGCCAACAAACTGACGAGGATTTTGATCGTGCCAGTCCGGAATCAATTCAAGCTTATGCTCCGACGCTGGGTTCGGCCTTTGTGTTAATAGGTATTCACTGGACGATGCATGCCGGGCAATGGGTTGTACTTCGTCGGCAGTTGGGTCGACCGCCGATCTTCTAGTCGACCCGATCTTCTAATAGGCAAAGTGAGTTGGAAACGGTGCGATCGTAAATGCTGGTTTTGTATGGGCGGGACGATTATTGGTGGATTGTTTTGTTGGCGACCAAGAGGTGCTAAAAAACGAGATTTCAAACTTATTCTCTGCAATGACTTGCGGTATTTTTGCTTAGGTTAAAAGAATAATTGCTGATTGAATTTCTTCTCTAACGATTTCATCGAATTCGATTGCTTGGCGATCGATCAAGCTAATCTGTACAAGTTCGCGTGGAAATTGTCCTAAGGCCCAAGCGGCTGCGCCGCGAACGAGCGGTTCGTCATCGTGAAGGGCTTGAACAAGGGCTGGAATTGATTCGGTTTGTCGTTGATTGCCGAGAACGATCGCGGCATTTCGTAGTATTCCTCGGCGGCGGGGTCGCCAAAGCGGTGTGTGCTTGAATAGTGCTTTAAATTGATCGTCGTTCAAAGCGAGTAGTTCGATGAGTTTGAGCGATTGAAGTTGTGTTTGCACTTGCCATTGGGGCTCGGTGGGGGCGGGGGCAAATCGATTCCAGGGGCAGACCTCTTGGCATATATCGCAGCCGAACAGCCAATCTCCCATCTCCCTGCGAAGTTCCATGGGGATTGGGTCTCGCAGTTCAATCGTAAGGTAGCTGATGCAGCGACGTGCATCGAGGATTTGAGGGGCGACAATTGCTTGGGTTGGACAAGCGTCGATACACGCGGTGCATGTTCCGCAATGGTTAGAGGCGATGGGCTGGTCATAGTCGAGAATTTGGTCCGTTAAAAGGGCTGCGAGGAAAAAATAGCTACCGCGTTTGGGATGGATTAGCATTGTATTTTTAGCCTGCCACCCGAGACCTGCGAGTTGCGCGAATTCTCGTTCGAGCAACGGTGCTGTATCGACGACTCCACGCCATTTGGCGGCTGGATTGAGCGTAGAAAGACGAGCGCCTAATTGATCGAGCCTTGACCAGATTACTTCGTGATAGTCGGTTTCGCCCGAGGCATATCGTGCGATGCGGCCGGATCCCATATTCGGGTGTGGAGACTGGCAAGCATAGTGTGTACCCAACATTACGAGGCTGCGGACGCCTTGTAAAATGTGTTCGGGGTGGCGATAAGCGGCTTGACGTCGTTCGAGATAAGTCATTTTGCCGGCAAAACCGGCTTCAATCCATGAAAGGAGCTGTGAGAAGCCTGTTGGGGTTACTGCGGGGCAGCAGCCGGTTAATTGAAAGCCGAGTTCATTGGCGAATTGTTTTAACGATTGTGTCAATTGCATGGGCATCACAGAAAGGCACGTGAAAAAAACGCATCAAAATTTGGAACACTAGGGACTTGCAACGCGCGGGGCTCTAGTTAGTGTGGAATTGTCGGCCGAGTTTCGCAATATCCCTACAACCGTTGTTGTGAGGTTAGCTGGCAGACAATTTCTTCAATCGTTGAAAGGTCGTCGCATGAGAATTTCTTTCGGTATCGCAGTTGCTGTCGCTGCCTTGTGTTGTGGTATTTTTGGGAGTCAGACACAAGCCCAGTCGGTGTATGCTAAACACTTGCGCGATGGCTATGGATTTGGGGTGGGCAATAGTTATGGATTTTCCGTAGGGCAGGGCGGAGGATTCCGGATACCTGGAGGTTCAGTATTTGGGGGCGGGTTCGTAGTCTCGAATCCGCGTGAAGATGTCCCTTATTTTGCCAAATATCCACCCGTTTATTACAACGGCATTATTGCTCGGCCCTATGGCATCAGCCCCTATGCAGCACCTCCTGGTATTGTGCCAGTGGAAATGATGACAATGCCGGCTGCTGAGCCGATTGTCATTACGAATCCTCATGTCATTCCGCCGGCGACGACGCCAGCCGATGTTCCGGCGCAGGTTCCGCCAGCTGGTGATAACTTAACACCCAGCAAGCCGCTGATAGAGGACCAACCGATCAGCGATTCGGCGAATACTATTGCGCCTGTTTCGACAGGGAACCGGCCGTTAGCACAAATTCGTCGTAATGGGCAGAGGATTGTTAATCCTTTTCAAACTAGAATCAGTCAAGTGATCTCATCGGACTTGAATTCAAAATAGCTCACTTGAGGTGGGCACAAAATACGAATCGCTTCGTCGCCCGACACGCCCCGACTGACGATCATCAGCAATTTGCCGAGATCGAAAAACCCGGAGGCGTATCGGGCTCCGTATTTGCTGGGGGCAATGGTTGGTCCGATAATCGGGAAACAGATTTGGCCGCCGTGCAAGTGGCCAGCGAACATCAAATCAAAATCATACTTTTTTGCCCATTCAAGCTGATCGGGGCTATGACTGAGCAAAATCTTGAGGCCATTGGTCGGGGGCGCCAAGGGCAGTTTTTTTGCTTGAGAATACCAAGGCAACTCATTACCTGAGATCCAGATCTGTTGGCCATTGATCGTCAGCCCTAACCATTCTCCGGACGCAGAGAGTGCTCCCGCTTTTGACATTCTCGACCTTATTTCCGATTCGCGAGGAATGCGTAAATCGTGATTTCCCAAAACATAATAGACTCCAAATTTTGGACGAAGGCTGCTGATAAGTGGTTCAATCCAATCTAAACACGCCACTTCATCGACGATATCACCGGTGATGAAAATTAGATCCGGCCGTTCGTCGTTCACTTTTTGGAACAAATGTTCATAATACTTTTGATCAATTTGCCCTGTCCAATGAAAGTCAGAAAGCTGGCAGATTT
This sequence comes from Pirellulaceae bacterium, assembly GCA_041739975.1. GTDB lineage: Bacteria > Planctomycetota > Planctomycetia > Pirellulales > Pirellulaceae > BJ22. Next base: position 490 of record JBGSMY010000027.1, on the reverse strand, counting down.
TCAGTCCGTTAAGACCAGCCCAACGCGTGTCGATATTTAATGTGAACCATTCCCATGAAATCTTGGTAATTTCGTTTCCGGGAACCTTGCCTAAGAGGTTTGGAAAGCGGCCGTGCAATAAAGTTTCTTGGAAAATGCTAGCGACATCTTCTAAGTTCGATTGAATCAATTGAACGCGGGTTGAGGGGCGAAACGTCACTTTCCGAACTGCCCAAGAACCGGCAAACCAACAGGCCCATCCCCAGCAGAAGTACAAATAAACTTGTACGCCAAGCCCCAACCACGTCGCCGCCCCTGTCTCGATTGAAATATCGCCCCACGGAATTACTACCCACCCCGTGCCTGTCACCAAATTCGTGCCTGTCACCAAATTCGTGCCTGTCACCAAACTCGTGCCTGTCACCAAACTCGTGCCTGTCACCAAACTCGTGCCTGTCACCAAACTCGTGCCTGTCACCAAACTCGTGCCTGTCACCAAACTCGTGCCTGT
>JBGSMY010000012.1:0-7385 GCA_041739975.1 Pirellulaceae bacterium | reverse complement strand
TAACCCAGACGGTTGGGGACAGGTAAAGGCGATGTATAGTTCTTCCAGTGACGGTCGTCCGACTTGGACATCCAAAACGTTCTCGTGATTCGCCAACTGGTCTTGGCACTCCGCGGTCAGCCCTTTTACCAAGCAGGTCAGGCAACGACCCGACATTTGCGACCATAAAATATCAAGTTGGTCGATCTCGCCGGGCAGCGCTAACAAGGAATCGCGAAGAGAAATTTCCAATCGTTGGACTTCTTGTTTCAACCGATCCAATTCTTCACCGATCGAGATCTGTTGATGGGAAATAAAGGCCACATAATCGACGACGCGTTCCAACTCATGAAGCTGGTGACTGGCAATCAGTATCGTACAGCCGGTCGCGGCTAAATCGGCCATCGATTCCAAAAATGCGCGGCGAACTAACGGATCGAGCCCCGAGGTGGGCTCGTCCAATATCAACAATTTGGGTCTCGCTGCCAGGGCAAGAGCCAATGCCAACTTGGAACGCATGCCTTTGGAAAGATCGCGAACTCGCTGGTTCGGATTTAAATCGAACTCGATGGCTCGATCGCGAAAATGATCGGCGAACCCTTGAGGATAAAATCCCGCGGCATACCATCCAACCTCGTTGACCCGCATCCAATCATAAAATCGCGGCGAGTCAGAAACATAAGCGACTTGGCGCCGCAGCTCCAATGGCTTTTTTTGCGGCTCGTAATCCAAGACGCGAATCGATCCGGTTTCAGGCCGATGATATCCCATTAAACACCGCAGCAACGTAGACTTGCCGGCCCCGTTTTCGCCGACGAGGGCAAACACGCATCCACTGGGAACGATCAAATGAATGTCTTGTAACACGATATTACGTCCAAACCGTTTGCTAAGTCCTGTGACTTGAATGACCGTGTTACTCATTCGCCCCCCCGTTTCTGCTGCTGTTGAATTTGACGTTCCCGTTTACTGAGCAATCGTTCGAATAATTCGCGCAATTCATCGGCCGATAGGCCGCCTTGCAAGGCCTCATCAACCACATTTTGTACGCGTTCGGTTAACCATACCTTTCGTTCTGCCAAACATTGTTTGGCCGCTCCAGCACAAACCGCAACACCACGACCTCGTAGTGATTCGAGGATTTGTTGATTCTGTAGTTCCGTGTAAGCTCGTTGGACGGTATTCGGATTGATCGCCAACTGTTTGGCTAACTCCCGGGTGCTGGGAATTAACTGGCCAGGCGCCAGGATTCCGCGGGCAACGGCAAATTGCACTTGCCGTACCAGCTGTTCAAAAATCGGCGCGCCGTTATCGGCATCAATGGTCCAGCGCATGTTTTCCTCCGCATTGCTGATTCAGTGCACTAGTCCATTAATACACTCGTGGCCGTCTGTTGTCAACCCCAGATGTCTGGGCTACGGGAAAAAAAGTCTGTAGCCAAGGTAGGTTGGACTGATTCGCCACGTGAATCCTATTAGCCCCGGCCGGACCCTAAATGTCGAAAACGACCGCCCCTTTCTGATTTTCAGCAGATTTCTTATGATTTTTAACGACGAATAATATCCGCACTCCATCAGAAAATTGTTGGTATGACCACCGCGATCCGAACTCGATTTGCCCCCAGTCCCACGGGTTATTTGCATATTGGTGGTGTCCGCACGGCACTATTCAACTGGCTGTTGGCTCAACAAACGGGCGGTCAGTTCTTGCTGCGAATCGATGATACCGACCAAATCCGCAATCAAGCCGAGGCCTTACAACCAATTTTGGATGGCTTTCGTTGGCTAGGTATCCAGTGGGATGAAGGACCCGAAGTGGGCGGGCCGCATGCCCCCTATTTTCAATCTCAACGTTTAGCTCGTTACCAACAAGAGGTGACTCGATTGTTAGCGGTTGGCGCTGCTTATCGCGACTACGCCACGACTGAAGAAGTTGCTGCCGAACGTACAGCGGCCGAACAAGCCAAACAGGACTTTGTCTACAGTCGGCGGTGGATGGCGGAGTCCGATGCCCAAGCTGCACAGTTTGAGGCCGAGGGCCGCAGGGCCGTTGTTCGGCTCAAAATGCCGCGTACAGGTGTCTGTGAGATTAACGATTTGATTCGAGGGCCAGTCAACTTTGACTGGGCCCGCGAACAAGACCACGTCGTCCAGCGGGCTGATGGCACTTGTCTCTACCATATGGCCAGTGTTGTCGATGATTTTGACTTTCAAATCACTCATGTGGTCCGCGCCATCGAACACCTTTCCAATACCCCGCGGCAGATTTTTATCGCGCAAGCCTTGGGATATCCATTACCTGAATATGCGCATATACCTTTTGTAGCCGAACCAGGCAGCAAAACGAAACTCAGCAAACGGAAAATCGAACAGTACTTGAAAAACCCCGATTTCCGAAAAATGGTCGAACATGGAACGGCCATCGCCAAACAAATTGGCAAACAAGTCAGCCCGGAGTCGTTTAATCCGGTGTTGGTCGACTTTTACAAGACGGTTGGCTATTTGCCCGACGCGGTCAATAACTACTTGTTGTTACTCGGTTGGTCGCTGGACGACAAGACCGAAGACTTCAGCCGCGAAGAGATGATCGCCAAATTCTCGTTAGAACGGGTGGTCAAAAGCGAGGCTAGTTTTGATCCACAAAAATTGATGGCCTTTCAATCGAGATACATGAATCGGTTGACAGCAAAACAAAAAGTGCCGCTGGTTATTCCGTTCTTACAGGCGGCAGGTTGGTTGTCGGAACCCGTTCCATGCGAGGTGGGACCTTATTTACACGATATCGTGACTGCCGCTGGTGACCGGATTACGGTTGCTGGAGATATTTTGCAGTTTACCGATTTCTTTCGCGCCGACGACGACCTGGAATACGATGCCAAAGCGTTTGAAAAGCGAATGGTCCAAGCGTCCGATGCGGGACGATTGCTTGCCGAGTTCTGTAACGTGTTAGAAACGGTAGATCCATTCGACGGAGCACATGTCGAAGCAGCCTTTAAACAATTCTGCGAACAACAGGGGATTGGGCCGGGTCATTTAGTGCATGCCCTGCGAATCTCAGTTACTGGAAAAAGTGTCGGGTTTGGCATGTTCGATACTTTGGCGATTTTGGGCCGGGAACGCTGCCTAAAGCGCATTCAAGCCACGTTGGCCCGGTTGCAACCCGGATCCAAAAGCCCGGTGAATTGAGGCAAACATATTCCCGGTTGGACTTGCTGAACATCGCTCGATCGGTGAATGTCGGGGATTGATGTTTGAGCGAATTTGTCGAGCGAGTAGAATCTCGACTGAAGGCCCCTCAACTCATTCGAACATCAATAATGTACAAGTTTGTAGTTTTCTTAAAAAAGCCAATCCATGAACAACGAGACACCGGAAATTGAAAAGCCCACCGATTTTTTGCGTCAACTGATTGACGCGGATCTAGCGGCGGGAAAAAACAGCGGTCGCGTGCACACGCGATTTCCACCGGAACCCAACGGCTATTTGCACATTGGTCACGCCAAAGCAATCTGCCAAAATTTTACGATCGCCCGCGATTATGGCGGAAAGTGCAACTTGCGGTTTGATGATACGAATCCTGAAACCGAAGACACTGAATTTGTCGAGTCGATCCAAAACGATGTTCGCTGGTTGGGATTTCAATGGGATGGCGAGGTCAAATACGCCTCGGACATTTTTGATAAACTGTTCGATTGGGCCGTGCAATTGATTAAGGCTGGCAAGGCCTATGTGTGCGACTTATCGGCCGAGGAAACAGGCCAGTACCGTGGTCGTTGGAACGAACCGGGCCGCGATAGTCCCTACCGCAATCGATCGGTTGCCGAGAATCTCGATTTGTTCGAACGAATGAAACGCGGCGAATTCAAAAACGGCGAAAAGACCTTGCGAGCAAAGATCGATATGGCTTCGCCTAACATGAATCTGCGCGATCCAGCCATGTATCGGATTCGGCATACGCCGCATTATCGTACGGGCGATAAATGGTGCATTTATCCGACGTACGATTGGACACATGGCCAAAACGATTCGATTGAAGGCATTACTCATTCGCTCTGCACATTGGAATTCGAACAACATCGTCCTTTGTACGATTGGTACATCGAAAATCTAGAGATTCATCATCCACGGCAAATTGAATTCGCCCGCCTCAATTTGAGTTATACGGTGATGAGCAAACGCCGTTTGTTAGAATTGGTGCAAACCAAACTGGTCGATGGCTGGGACGATCCGCGAATGCCTACGATCAGCGGGTTGCGCCGCCGAGGTTTTACGGCGGAAGCGATTCGCAATTTTTGTGCCCGAATTGGCGTGACCAAGGCGAATAGCTTGACGGACTTAGCACTGCTTGAACATGAAGTCCGCGAGAATTTGAATAAGATTTCGCTGCGGGTAATGGCCGTGATCAAACCGCTCAAAGTGGTAATCGAGAATTTCCCTGAGAACCAAGTTGAAATGCGGACGGCGATCAACAATCCGGAAGATGCTTCGGCTGGAACACGGGAAATTCCCTTCAGTCGCGAACTCTATATCGAACACGACGATTTTATGGAGAATCCGCCGAAAGGATATTTTCGCTTGAGCCCCGGCGGTGAAGTTCGGTTGCGCTATGCTTATTTTCTTAAGTGCCATGAAGTGATCAAAGATGCTGCCGGAGAAATTGTCGAGCTGCGATGCACTTACGATCCGGAAACTTCCGGAGGTCAGGCCCCGGATGGACGCAAAGTGAAAGGGACGATTCATTGGGTGTCGGCAAGTCATGCGCTAAATGCTGAAGTTCGCCAGTATGATGTTTTGCTTAATCGCGAAGATCCGGGAAGCGTTCCCGAGGGGCAAGACTGGAAAGCAGACATTAACGCGAACTCTTTGACGATTGAACGCGGATGCAAAGTGGAACCGAGTTTGCGCACCGCCACGGTAGCGGCCCGATATCAGTTCGAACGATTGGGCTATTTCTGTTTAGACTCACGTGATGCGACCGCAGACCAATTGGTATTTAATCGCACGGTGACTTTAAAGGACTCATGGGCCAAACAGCAAAAAAAAGGATAACCCGTTTAGCACCTTCGCCTACCGGCGCATTGCATTTGGGTAATTTGCGGACCTTTTTGGTCAATTGGGCCATTGCGCGGCAGCAAGGTTGGGAAATTGCTTTTCGTATCGATGATCTCGATAGCCCACGGATCAAACCGGGTGCGGATTTACATTCGATCGAAATCTTACAATGGATCGGATTGAACTGGGACGGACGAGAGCTCTACGAAAACCAACTGCAAGATAAATACCACAGCGCGTTAATAAAGTTAGCGGCTGCGGGCCAAATTTATCCCTGTCGCTGCACTCGTTTGCAAATTCAGCAGCGGGCCGCCAGTGCTCCACATGCGGATCAACACGAGTTACGATACCCCGGAACTTGCCGTCCTCTGGGCGAACGAGAAATTAATTTCGATGACCCACAATATGATGGTGCCGCTTGGCGTTTTTGGGTTGATCCAGGTTTTGTGGAATTTGTCGACGAGTTTAGCGGTCCACAGCAGTTCTCAGTCGATCAAAACGTTGGCGATTTTTTAATCGGCAATCGACAGCGTCAACCGGTCTACCAACTCGCTGTGGTGGTTGACGACCATCAACAACAAGTGACCGACATTGTCCGGGGGGATGATTTGTTGTCATCTACTCCTCGGCAAATCCTATTGCAAAGGGCGTTGAATTTACCAGGTTGTCGCTATTGGCATTTGCCAATGGTGATCGGCAGTGATGGGCATCGGCTAGCCAAACGACATGGCGACACGCGGGTTGCTTGGTACCGAGAACAAGGTGTAACGGCAAATCGATTGATTGGATTGATGGCCGCGTGGTGTGGCGCTGAAACCCGGCAATCAATGTCACTGGCCGAATTTTTGCAGTGGTTTCGCTGCGACAGCATTCCACGTCACCCCATTGTCTTTAGCGACGACGACCACGTTTGGCTATTGGCTGAGGTTTCGCCGTGAGTTGCCACCGATGAGCGTCACGCAGCAACAATTTTTTCGCATGTTTGCCGCTAATTCGCAGCATTTGTTCTGGTGTTTCTAGCGATCCAATTCCTAAGTCTTCGATCAAGGCGGTTGGCAATCGCGACCGCAAAAAAATAGGATGATTTTCGATAACGGCTTCGAGTTCAATCAAATCTTGTTGGGACGAATCGGCCGATTTTTTAAACGACTTTAATAAAGACGACCGCACGCTCTTATTTGGCAATTGTTGCAATTCCGTCCATAACATGATGGGAGCGTGTGAAGTGACAAACCGGTCGCAGACCAACAGCGCCTGAAAAACGTCTGACCACGTTGTCTCGTCGGCCTGCGTCTCAATTGTGGCTACCACACAATCGGCCATATTGCGAGATTTTACGTTCCAGTATCTGCGCAAGGACTCTTGAGTTGCTTGGTGGACTTGTCCGCGGTCACCGGAAGCGATTGATAAGATTCTTTGACCGGCTCCAGCGGCCAGTTCGATGCAGAAAAAACTTCCTAATTGATTATTCACTTGAGTGACATCGGACTGGCGATGTTTTGTCGACATCGTTTCGAATTGGTCGCGGTTAGCGACACCTGAAAACGTCGGGAACAATGGGTCGGACTGCTGTTGTTGATTCGAGATTGCCGCCAAATGGATCGGGATCACGCAATCGGCGTCAAACAACAGCCGGTTGACGTAGATTGCTTGGTCTTCGCAACCAACGGACAAGAACGCTAGACTTTGTTCATCCGTAGCATCGTGGACATGCAGTTCATGGGACGTTAAATCACTCGCTTTTAAAACTCGGGCGACTGCTGGCGTCACTAACAATTGGCAATCAATTGGCTCGGCGCGAGTGGCTCTGAGGTGCTCAAGGATGCCCTGGACGACGAGGCCAATTTGGGGGATCGCCGCTCCAATGGCTAGTACAATCCGATCACCAACTACACAATATTCTCGCAGAGGGGGGTAGCCAACTGGTTTTTCCAACGATTCTAGCAGTTGCTGACGCAAGCTATCGTCCGTCAATGGCTGGATCGGTTGTTTGGGCGTGTCAAAACCAGCCTCTTCGAGTAACTGCAGAAACTCGTTTTCGATCATGAACCCAATTTGCCTCAATATTAAGGATCGTGACACTGTCATCGAACAGTGTAATCGTCGCACCGCATTCTACCAAAAAGTTAATCGATGCGTTCCCGAGTGGTATTTCGAAGATCAATATCCGACCAAACACGCGGGCTATAGCCGCGCCAAAATGGTCCGCAATCAGGGTGCATGAAGTCTAATGTTTTTTTGTTCTCACTTTGAGATTCGATTCCGGGTGTATGGGCTACCGGATCGATTTTGGAAGTGGGCGGCCAGTTGTTCTTCGTCTCCGAGCAGTGCTGCCGTCACTTGAAGGATAGCCTC
>JBGSMY010000176.1:0-10087 GCA_041739975.1 Pirellulaceae bacterium | reverse complement strand
GTTTTTGTTTTTTCTGACATCAGCTTGTGCGCTGTTTTTTGCTTGCTTGCCATACGCCCCGCTGATCACGATCCTCACGACGGTCTTGCTGGCTCCCGTTTGGATTCGCACCGAATATTTGACTCAGTGTTGGCAGCGGCTATACGGCAAGTGTTCTTGGTCCCAACAGTTGTTATTGGCGCTAGATTCCGCGGCTTGGGTATTACTGACGAGCTTGGCCGCCGGTGTCGCGTTTGTCATTGTTAGCCTACTATTTGGCTTGATGGCCATTATTTTGGGCATCGCAACTGGCATGTCGGACTTATCGTGGGAAGTCGCGATCATTGGAACCGCAGGTGGCTCGATTTGGGGAATCGCTGCAGCGCTAATTTCAATCGCTTGGCGCGTTAATCAAAGCTGGAATGGTCTGGAGGATCAAACCGCTCAGCTTTAATGCTGTCTTTACAAAGCCGCCTAGATTATCTTTTTAGTTTGCAAACCGATTGGTTGGCGTAACCAGCGGGGTCTGAGATGCAAAAAAAGCCACCGGGTTAATCCGGTGGCTTTAATTTATCTGTAAGTTGAATTGCCCTGATTGAGACTGAGGTGAATTCAGCGAGGTCAATCCTGTTCGCTTTTGCCGCTAATCAAACGGATAAATTCTCGGTTAGATTTGAATTTGCCCAGCTGTTTTACCAGTTGTTCCATGGCGTCAACAGGGTTCATGGTTGTGAGCGTGCGTCGCAACATAGTAACCGCACGCAAATTCTCGGGAGGTAACAACAGTTCTTCGCGGCGAGTACCCGATTGATTGATATCGATTGCCGGCCAGACACGACGGTCCGCCAATCGCCGATCGAGCACGAGTTCCATATTTCCAGTGCCTTTGAACTCTTGAAAAATCAATTCGTCCATGCGGCTGCCGGTATCGATCAGTGCAGTACCGACTATGGTTAATGAACCGCCTTCTTCAAAAGCCCGTGCGGTGGCAAACAGTTTTTTGGGAATATCCATCGCTTTGATGTCGACACCACCGCTCATCGTTCGGCCGGTGTTACCCACCCATTTATTGAAAGCTCGAGCTAAGCGAGTAATCGAGTCCAGCAACAAGAATACTTCACGGCCCATTTCGGTCAAACGTTTGCAGCGTTCGATCATCAGTTGCGACAGTCGAACATGGCTCTCGACATCTTCGTCTAAACTGCTGGCAACAACCTCACCTTTGACATTGCGTCGCATATCGGTGACTTCTTCAGGACGTTCATCGATCAACAACACGATCAATTTGCAATCCGGATAGTTCTCCGCGATTCCATGGCTGATATGTTGCAGCATTACGGTTTTGCCGCTGCGTGGTGGAGCGACAATCAATGCTCGTTGACCTTTGCCCAACGGCGTCAACATATCGAGCACGCGGGTCGTAATTGGTTCCGGACCCGTTTCCAATTGATACCAATTTTCTGGATTGATAGGAGTCAATTGATCGAAATTCTTGACAGCCGAATAATCGTCGGGTGCCATGCCGTCGATATCGAGAATGTCGCGCAACCGTGGACCTTGTTGCCGTTGCCCTGGCTGGATCATGCCGCGAATTAACAGTCCGGGCCGCAAGCGATATTTGTCAATGGTGGTTTTAGGAACAAATGGATCCGATAATTCGCGGGCGTAATTATTTTTTGGACTGCGCAGGAAACCATAGCCATCGGGATGCATTTCCAGCATGCCAGTACCTTCGGTCAGTTCCAAGGCATTGACATCGGCGGCATCAAAATCTGTTCGTTCTTGCGCCTGAAACGGCCGTTGCGGACGGTTGGAATAGCCGTTGGTTGGACCACGATTGGCTCGAGATTGGGGGCGATTGTCACCGCGTCGTTGCATTCGCGAGTCGCGTCCCGTCGTTGGGCGGCGCCCCGGTCCGCGTGACCCTAATCCGCTATCGCGACCGGCACCAATGTCGCGAGATGAATCGCGACGTTGGCCATGTCCTCGACTTTGGCTGTCGCGATTTTGATTGTCGCGCCCTTGATTGTCGCGCCCCTGATTTTCATAGCGGTTTTGATTGTTTCGATTTTGCCCATCGCGTGTCTGTCCATCGCGACCTTGTCGATCAAAACGACCGCGGCCCCGATTGACTTGGCGATCGTTCGCGCCGCGCGGTTGATCTTGACGTCCAAATGGTTCGCGGCGTGAACCGGGAGCCGCCGACCGATCGTCGCGGCGGCCAAAATCTTCGCGTCGCCCACGAGGGCCATTTGCATGGTTGGATTGGTCGCGGTCAAAGTCGTTACGGCGCGGAGTATCGCGGCGTGAATCATCGCGGCGCGGAGCATCACGGCGCGGTTCATCACGGCGCGGTTCATCACGATGTCCCGTTCCGCGACGAAAGTCCTGACGCCGTCCTTCATAGCGAGCAGGGCTCGAGCGTTGCGGCGCACCACTACCTCGACGAGCAATGTCGGGACTACCTGAGTCGCTTTCAGTTGACGGTTGTGAGTTGTCCGCAGCGCTGCGACGACGAATATCGGCACTGTCATCGCTATCAAGAATATAACCGCGAGGAGCCCGATCGGTCCCGGAACCTTGGGATTCGGTTCGAAGGGGAGCATTGCCTTCTGCGGTAATGGGGTCGACACGTTTCGCGCGGACGACGCGTTTTACGGTTGGCTTAATAGCATCATCTGAGGAGTCAGCGGCTGGTCGAACGGCGCGTTTGCGCGGGGCTGCGGTTTCTTTCAAATTCGGCTTAACAATTCGTTTGCGACGCGGAGCGGCTTCTGTCTTTTCGTCATCGGCGCTGACCACGCGACGAACCCGTTTTTTTACCGGAACTGCTTCGCTGGCATTGGCCTCATCGGCTTTACGACTCGCGGTTCGTCGGCGGGGTGTGTCCACTGTTTCGTCTGTATCTACCGTTGCTCGTGGCCGAGCACTTTTCTTTGCCATGCATCACCTGCATTAAATCCTGGAAAGACCGCAAACAAATTGGCGGTCGCAAAATTGGGGTCGTTAGCTAAAAAGATAGGTATCCCGGAATCCGATTACGGCTCGCAATGATTATTGTCGACCGCGAGAACCCGGACCAAGATTAGTCCTTATTTGCATCGGCTTCCATTTCGACTAAACGACTTCCTACTTCGATCACAAACTTCCATTAGCAATCACAGCGAATCTGATCGTCGCAACTCAATTGCTCATAACCAAAAAACAATTTTAAACTCTAGCGTTTGCAAATTCTGGTGTTCTCAAACTCTAGCATTCTCACCCCAACGGGGCTCAAGAACGAACGGTTCCAGAACAACGGGATTCAGAACGAGTGCATTCCAAAACATCCAATTTGCCAGACCTACGGATTCAGAGAGCGACTCGAATTGCCAATGTCTGTTCATGCGGTATATCAAATGGGTTCAACACTAAATGGAATTAACACCAAATGGAATCAACCCAAGTCTCTGCGAAATTGTCAAACAAACAAGGCAAAACTGACACCAAAAGCAGCGGCTATAAAGCCGTGTTTGGCGATAAAAACACACCAAGATTGCGTTGATAGTGGCCATTTCAGAGCGAACCGGCGCGATTCGAATGAATTTAAAACTTTCGAATCGCCAACCTCAAGACTAATTCGCCAGATTGTTATGCCAGCCAAGCATTTTTCGCTTTGCAATCACATTTAATGGCAATCGCATTTAATGGAAATCACATCCAATGGCAGTCACGGTCAATGGCAATCACAAGCGATGCATTCAAACCAATTTCCGCTGAATACCCGGTAATCGCGAACTACCTAGTAAACAATGTATACCCGATAACCACTGAATGATAACCGTCGTATCGATAGGGACGGGTGATTTATTGGATTGCAAGCGTTTCGGCAATCTTCGTCACGAGCGAAATCTCAACAGAGTCACTAACGTGAGAAACTCGAACTGGAGTCAGATTCTACGCCACTCTTAGGCGTTTGTCAAGGTTTCATTGGCCGCAAACGCGGACCCCACCTCCCAGCCATCGGTTTTGCGGTTGGAAGTTCTTGATCGATAACCTGAGAACCACGAAGTTTTCCTTGATTTTTTAATTCACATGAGGCGAGTCCAATTTGGCACCAAAAACTGCAAAATCCAAAAAATCGTCAAATTTTAGAATTGCCTCAACCGATATCGATTGATGGGATAGTCTCTTTTTTTTGATACGTTTGAGTCGATTATGAACTGGGCCAAAATATTTGCAGTAATTAATGTCTTGGCGGCCATCATTCTCGCCGGACCGCTGGCAGCGCAATCGATCAATTGGTATTCCGATATCGATGCCGCCAAACGAATCGCGGCCGCTGAAAACAAACCTATTCTCTTGCATTTTTCTGCCAGTTGGTGTCGACCGTGCCAACATCTAGAAAAATTCGTGTTCAACCATGCCCAAGTCGCTCGCGAGATCAACGAAGGTTTTGTGCCGGTCAAATTGGATGTTGATACCTACCCCGGTATCGCCAAACAATTTCAAACCGAACGCGTGCCCATGGACGTAATCCTGAATACCAATGGTCAAGTTATCCAAAAACGTTTGAGCCCCGACGGCGTCGATAATTATTTAGCCATGCTCCGCGATGCACGGCCGGTCGCAGTGGAATCAACACAGGCCAACTCGCAAACCTTAATCGCACAACGCGATCAATTGCAAGATCGTTGGTCAGAATTGCGCGCCGAGCAACAACAGCAAGTCGCTCCGCTGGGCGGATCCGAGTTCCGTATCCCAGAATTTGCTCAAGCCACAAAATCGTTTATTCCCGACAAACCAACCGCGAACTCATTCGCCAGCCAAAATGGTTTCACCAACATCAACCAAAATCTCGACTCTGCTCCTCAAGCCAACCTCGTCAGCCCTGCTATTGCAGTACCAAATCAACCAAATCAATTGGATAGTGCAAGTGCGTTCAGTAACACGGGTATCGCAGAGAGCCGACATGACTTGAACCCGACAACCGCCTCGTCGCAAACTGGCAATAATCAATTGCGTACTTTCGATCCGCGCACTGATGCCGTGCAAGATAATGCTTTTGGTAACCGCCCGATTGTCAATCCGTTTGGCAACTCAGGCAGTGCTGCCTTGTCGGGCCGTGGCGAAGACGACGAGCTGTTTTTTGATAGTCGAACCAATGGTACCGCGAGCAAAGTGGCTTCCGCGCCTCAATCAACTCAACCATCCCAGCCAACACCAACACCTCAGCCAACTCAATTAGCAACTCCTGCGTCAACTCCGCTAACACAAACCCAAAACGCTTTCGTTGGAACTCATACACCCAATTTTGAAAATAGTTTTAGCCAAGGAAGGCCAAGTGGTTTACAACCAACTGCCAACCCCGCGAATTCCAATGGCGCAACCGTTCAGAATAATCCAACATCCGAACAATTTGCTCTCGGCGGTGATTGCCCGGTTTCGTTGTTGTTAGACAACAAATGGGTTCCGGGCAAACGAGAGTTAGGTTGTCAACATCGTGGCAAATTGTATCTGTTTGCCTCAGCCGAATATTTGGCTAAATTTCAGGCCGACCCTGACGGTTTTAGCCCGCTTTTGGGTGGTTTTGACCCAGTAATCTATCACGAACAACAGCAGTGGGTCGACGGCCTCCGAGAACATGGCGTGTTTATGACAAAAGAGGGACAGCAAAGCGTCGTGTTATTTCGAGATCAACAAACCCGTCAAAAATTTCGCGATGAGCCGGGTAAATACTTAGAAACGATTCGCAATGCAACGAATCCAAAACCTGCCAATCCGATTCGATAACAACAGGTGGTTTCGCAGCCCGACTAACGTGGCAAATGCTTTAAATGGCTGGTCCAATTCGATTTGACGCTAGACTTTCGGTGAGGCTTTGTTTGACTGAGTTCGTGTTCCTATTCAGAACCTCGGTATTCGGCTAGAATTTCTCAGAATTATTTCCCAGAACTTTTAGTAGGCGGCACGGCCAGTGAATACGGGTCTTTCTCGTTACCTCGTCTCGTTTGATCCCAAACGAGTTGTCCATCGTTTCACCGACTTGTTGATTATTGGCGGTGGGCTCGCCGGCCTCCGAGCTGCCTTGGTCGCCGATCCGAAACTTAGCGTTTTAGTTTTGACTAAAGACCGCCTGCAGCAGTCAAATAGCAGTTATGCGCAAGGCGGAATTGCCAGCGTCATTGCCCCAGAGGATCGAATCGAATGGCATGTCCGTGACACCTTAGTTGCAGGCGCCAATCTTTGCGATGAAGCGGCCGTGGAAATGGTAGTCGATCAGGGCCCGGAGTGTATTCGGCAACTCATCGAACTCGGTACTCAATTTGATCAAACCGACGAGCAATTGACCCTGGGGCGTGAAGGTGGCCATTCGCACAATCGAATTGTGCACGCACTTGGAGATTCGACCGGTCAAGAAATTATGCGGGCCGTGATTCAACAAGCGCGGGCCGCCCAGCATGTCGAAATTTTGGAAAACGCGTTTACCGTCGACCTGTTGACCGAAGAGCAAGGCTGTCGCGGCGTCTTGATGCACCATCAAGGACTATTGCATTTGGTCTGGGCCAAACAAACGATTTTGGCAACCGGTGGTGCCGGGCAATTGTATCGCGAAACAACTAACCCCTCCGTGGCAACCGGCGATGGTCACGCTTTGGCCATCCGCGCTGGGGCTGAGGTTCGCGATATGGAATTCATGCAATTTCACCCCACCGTTTTATATATCGCCGGTGGTAGTCGCAGCTTGATAACCGAGGCCGTGCGCGGCGAGGGCGCTTGGCTTTTGGATCGTGACGGGCATCGCTTCATGCCCGAGTATGATTCGCGGGCAGAGTTGGCTCCCCGGGATGTGGTCTCTCAAGCGATCGTGCAGCAAATGGAAAACACTCAACACCCTTGCGTCTATCTGGATATGAGCCATCTCGATCCAGTTTTCATTCGCAATCGATTTCCGGGAATCTTGCAGGCCTGTGCCGAATTCGGAATTGATATTACCTGCGACCGGATTCCAGTGCGGCCAGGAGCTCATTATATGGTTGGAGGCGTCACCGTAGATTTGGATGGAAAAACGTCATTGGCAAATTTGTGGGCGGCGGGCGAGGTAACCAGTAGCGGTTTGCATGGAGCCAATCGTTTGGCGTCGAACAGTCTACTCGAAGGACTCGTATATGGAGTAAGGGCAGGAACTGGCGCCAGTGCTGCGGCATTAAGCAAGCCGGACAATTTGGACATCATGTCGATTGCCCAATCACCAGCGACCGCCGGACGTCGGGATTTGGATCTCAGCGACGTGCGCAACTCGCTGAAAAGCTTGATGTGGCGGGCAGTAGGTGTTCGGCGAACGGGTGAAGAATTGAACGAAGCGGCGCAAACCGTTCGGCAATGGAAACGATATGTGCTCAATACGGGGTTGTACGGTCCTGAATCTTGGGAACTGCAAAACATGATTACGGTTGCCGATGTGATGATTCAATCGGCAATCGAACGACGTGAATCGCGCGGTGTTCATTACCGATTGGATTATCCTGAAACGGATGATCGCAGCCGTCGTTATCATGTCTGTTATCGAGCGGGTCAATTGTACCGAGTTGCTTTGCCTTCCACCGATGCAATTGCTCCGACGCCGATCGGCTTGACCGGAAATCACGAATAAAATCGTATCCCGTTAAGATTTAGCGATTGAAGCGATCGCTACAATTATCGACTGCCGGCGGTTGGGCGTCGTGTTGGGCGAGTGGGTGTCGGTCTACTTGTCAGGCTAGCGGTTCGCATCGACAATCAAACAGTAACGCAATTGCAGTGTTTTCGCACATTTCTGCGAATCCCAGTCCATCAAAAAAGCGAAGTCATGAGTGTCACGAGCGAAATGAACGAGATCGAGCAATCGACAATTACAGCGGCGCAGCCGATGATCGAAGCCGAGCATCTGTCCAAGTTTTATGGGATTTTTGCCGCTACGAGAGATGTGTCGTTTAAAGTCTTCAAAGGGGAAGTCGTCGCGTTCTTGGGTCCAAATGGGGCTGGCAAAAGCACGACGATGAAAATTCTCACCGGTTATTTGTCGCCCAGCGAAGGCCGGGCGCGAATTGCCGGTCACGATATGTCCAGCGATCGATTTGCCGGCTCGCGGTGTTTGGGGTACCTGCCTGAAACCGGACCACTTTATCCAGATATGACTCCCTATTCACTTTTAGATTTTTTTGCCGAAGCCCGCGGGCTAAATAAACGGACCAAAATCGATCGTATCGCGAAAGTTGTCGAGTTGTGCAGTTTGGGCAGTGTGATCTACAAGCCCATTAACAAACTTTCAAAGGGATATCGCCAACGCGTGGGAATGGCTCAAGCCTTGATTCATGAACCCGAAGTTTTAATCTTGGATGAACCCACCTCCGGTTTGGATCCGAATCAAATTCGTGGCGTCCGTGAAACGATCAAAAAGCTCGGCCAATCGAAAACAATCTTGTTGTCGACGCACATTTTGCAAGAGGTCGAGGCCATGGCGGATCGCGTGATTTTGATCAACGAAGGACGCAAAGTCTACGATGGGATGTTGGCCGAAATCGATCCACAAAAACTTGGCTTGGACCACATTTTTGCTCAAATGACTGGGCATGATCCGATCACTGGCGTCAAACTGATAACCAACGAACTCGCTGAATAATCGCAGACAGTAAGGGACTATCCAGATTATGGATTCGCAGATCGTCAATCAATTTCTTGAATTTGTTTACATGCTGGTAATCGACCTGATGTTCATGGTCGGTTTGATTCTGGCGATGTTGCCGTTTGGTTTGTATCGTCAAGCCGCTTATGCGGTGATGAAGCGAAACTTCGTAGGCTATTTCAGCAACCCGACGGGTTATGTCTTTTTGTGCCTATTTGTGCTGCTCACCAGTTTTGCTGCATTTTGGCCGCATGAGTTCTTCACGACGAATCTGGCAAATTTTGAACAGCTCAACCGCTTTTTGCCATTCATCATGTTGGTATTCATTCCAGCAATCACAATGAGCATTTGGGCGGAGGAGCGGCGGCAGGGTACCGACGAACTGTTGTTGACATTGCCCGCCCGCGATTTTGATATTGTGATTGGCAAGTACTTTGCGGCAGTCTTGGTGTTCACCGTCTCATTGCTGTTTTCGCAGCTTTCGAACTATGCGGTGTTGATCGCGATGTCAGGTGGAGAACTAGACTCGTTTTTGTTGTTCTCAACCTATTTCGGTTATTGGTTCATGGGAATCGCAATGCTGGCTATTGGCATGGTTGCGTCATTCTTGACGAACAACCTTACCGTGGGTTTTGTATTTGGCGCTGCGTTCAATGCACCGTTGGTGTTCTTTTCCAAATCAGACGTGATCTTGTCGGATTCGACTTGGATTCAACGGTTGTTTGATTGGTCGTTGTTGCAGCGGTTTGAGCCCTTTGGCCGCGGACTGATCAGTTTGCCATCGATCTGTTACTTTTTGGGAATCGTAGTGATTGGTGTCTATTTGAGTTTAATTCTCATCGGGCGACGGCACTGGTTGGGCGGTCGAGACGGCACATCTTTGTTATGGCATTACTTGGCTCGCGCGGCATTTGTTTGTGTTATTGTCGTGGCATTGGTTTTGGTCGCTCAATATAGCCCGATGAACCAAGTGCGCATGGATATTTCGCGAGAAAAAGTCTCCACCTTGGCCGATTCGACCAAAGCAATCATTTCAGAGTTGGCTCAAACAACAAAAGACGAGGACGGTCGCCCGTTACCGCCAATCAAGGTCGAAGCGTTTATTAGCAATCAAATCCCAGCGGAATACGTGCGGACGCGTTATGAATTGCTTAATTTGTTGCGCGAGTTGGATGTCATGGGCGGTCAGCGGCTTGAAGTCGTAATCCATCAAGGAATCGATCCATTTAGTCAAGAAGCGATTTTGGCGGAACAACGTTTTGGAATTCGACCTCAAAAGGTTGAAAGTGAATCGCGCGGTGCCTTTCGAGAAACCGATGTGATTTTGGGTGTCGCCATTTCCAGTGGTTTACAGCGCAACGTCATTCGATTCATTCCTTATGGCATGCCGGTTGAATATGAATTGGTTCGCTCCATCAAGACGGTTTCTGAGCCTCGCAAGAAAACAATCGGAATCGTACAAAC
>JBGSMY010000380.1:0-101268 GCA_041739975.1 Pirellulaceae bacterium | reverse complement strand
GCGAAAGTGCGTGTCGAGTCGAATTCAATCTTGTCGGCAATTCCCTGCAACCAGTCTGACGCCCGCCCGAATCCGTCGTTCGTGCTTTTCGTGGTTTTCGTGGTTAAATCTTTTTTGCCACTAAATTCACGGAAGTGCCATAATATCTTTCGAACCGCGCTTGGCTATTCATTGGCCCGACTTTCGGTTGCAAAATAATCTCGAACTGGGTGCGGATTTTTGCGATCGGGAAGCCGTAAGAAAGCGATTGAGGGCAATCGCTCTACTCTTCTGTTTTACCTAATTCTCCAACTATACTAGATAACTGGATGCTCGATCGATGTTTCGGTTTGAGGCAAGTTGAAGTCTTGATTCGGAGTTTTCTACTCATGAAATTGTTTGCCAAATTCAATGTGGCTTGGCTGATCGGTTTGTCGATCCTGGCGCCAGCGACCGGAAGTATAGGATCCGTCCGGGCCCAGGAGACAACTACCCCTCCCGGCACCACACCTCCCGCAGTTCAGGTTGACGATAACAAGCCAAAACCGGCCGAGCAAACCGCACAGGAACCCGCCGAAAAAAAACCAGAGACACCACCTGCTAATCGCAACCAAGCTGGGGCCGTGCAACCGGCCGACTATGGTCAATTCGAATCGCTAGGCGGCGCAGAACTCTCGGCTGATGGTCGCTGGATCGCTTACAGCGTCACTCGCGTCAATGAAGAAAGCGAATTGCGGATTCGCATGCTGGCCACCGAAGATACCGATACCGTGCCTTATGGCTCGAACCCAAAATTCTCGGGCGACAGTCAATGGCTTGCCTATTCAATTGGCATTAGTCCGGCGGAACGCGAAAAGAAAGAAAAGAGCAAAGAACCCATTGAATTAAAACTGGAAATCCGTCATTTGGTTTCCGGCGAAAAATTCTCAGTCGATAAAGTTGCTTCGTTCTCGTTCAGCGACGATGGACGATTTCTGGTGATGCGGCGTTATCCGGTCAAAGATCGCAAGAGTAGCGGTGTTGATATTGTCGTCCGCGACTTGGCTAGCGATCGAGCGCTGCCCGTTGAAACAAACTTTGGCAATGTCTCAAACTACGCTTTCAATCGCGATGGCTCGTTACTGGCGATGATCATCGACGCCGAAGGCAAAGCCGGCAATGGCGTCCAAGTTTACGATTGCCAGAACAGCATTTTGCGGACTTTGGTTTCCACACCCCATAAATACTCACAATTGTCATGGCGAAAGAAATCAGATGACCTTGCCGTAATGCGAGAATACGATCATGAAGAAAAAGAAGACGCGGCTTTTGCAGTTTTGGCCTGGCGCGGATTACAAGCCAGTTTGGCCAGCGGCAAATGGAACGCATTCCGTTATTTTCCCGATGAACGACCACATCATCCGGTCGACCAACGCGTCGTTGAACTAGCCGGTCTAAATTGGTCGGATGACGGCGCAACGCTGTTTTTTGGACTCAAGGATTGGGACAACAAACCCAAGAACTATGGCGTCAAAAAGGATACAGCGGCAACCGATGCCAAACCAGCTGCTGCCACAGAAAACAAATCTGGCGATGAAAAAGTCGCCGAGACTTCCGCCGACAAATCAGGCAAACCAGATGCCACACCGGTCGCAACTACCGATAAGTCTGCGGTACCAGGCGATAAACCCAAAGACACCGACCAGCCGGCCAAATCATTGCGTGAGTCGCTAACCGAGCCCGCCGGCGTCGAGGTATGGCACGCTCGCGATGTCGATATTATCCCTTTGCAAAAGAAACAAATCTCACGAGACAAGAACGAAAATCATTTGGCGGCCTGGTGGCTGGATGACGACCAAATGGTTGCGTTAGGCAACGACTTGACCGAACGAGTTACTTTGTTGGAATCGCAAAAATGGGCCTTGGGTTACGACAACTCGCCTTATGAAGAGTTGAAAAAATTTGGACCAACACTAAACGATCTATACTTGATTAACTCGCAGACGGGTGAGCGTGAGTCGATTCTCAAACAAAATAAGTTCGCTTTCCCGTCATCCCCCAACGGTCACTATATTTTGTATTGTAAAGACCACCATTGGTGGCTGTTCGACATCCAAGACAAATCGCATCATAACTTGACGGAAGGTATGGAGCATCCGTTTCACGACTACAAGAACTCTAACTTGACGCAAGAAAAAATGCCTTGGGGACTTGCCGGTTGGACTGTCGATTCATCACAAGTCTTGTTATATGACGAGTTTGACATTTGGGCTTTTACCAGTGATCGATCTGCTGCCCCGCGACGTTTAACCCAAGGCCGTGAGCATTTATTGCGCCATCGCCGTGTGGTGCTCGATCCGGTCGATGAACCCTGGATCGCCTTAGACCAGCCGATGATTGTCAGCCTGTATGGCGAACGCAACAAGCAATCGGGTTACGGTCGTGTGACACTCAGCGATTCGCCGACACGATGTGAGAACTTAGTGCTCCGCGATAAGTCAATCGGTCGCTTGTTGAAAGCCAAGCAGGCCGACGTTTGGGCTTTTGTCGAACAATCGGTCAACGACTCACCCGACTTGATGGTAGGCTCAGCTCGTTTGGCCGAAGCGCGGCCAGTTTCGACGACAAATCCGTTTCAAAGCAAGTACTCTTGGAGCCGGGGAGAATTGGTCGAATACACCAATGATCACGGGGAAAAACTGCAAGGTGCTTTGTATTATCCGGCAGGGTACGAAGCGGGCAAAAAATATCCGATGATCGTATATATTTACGAAGAGCGTTCACAAGGCTTGCACAATTATACGGTTCCCTCCGAACGGCGGCCTTACAACAACGCCACGTTTACAGCTGATGGATTTTTCGTATTTGAACCGGATATCGTTTATCGCCCGCAAAATCCTGGTCTATCGGCCGTCGAATGTGTTGTCCCGGCAGTTCGCAAAGTCTTAGAAACGGGCATGATCGATGAAAAACGCGTTGGTCTCATCGGGCATTCCTGGGGCGCCTATCAAACTGCTTTTATCGTCACGCAGACCGATCTGTTTGCCGCTGGCATCGCTGGAGCGCCGCTGACCAATATGATGAGCATGTCGATGAGCATTTATTGGAACAGCGGTCAGACAGACACGTGGATTTTTCATGAAAGCCAAGGTCGGATGAATCGGCCGTTTTGGCAGGATGTCGACACCTACATTAAGAACTCGCCTATTTTCAATATCGAAAATTTAAAAACACCGTTGCTCATAACTTTTGGTGATGACGATGGCGCGGTCGATTTCAATCAAGGCGTAGAACTTTATAACGCCGCGCGGCTAGCTGGGAAACCGCTGGTGATGTTGGTCTATCCAGGTGAAAACCACGGGTTGG
Source organism: Pirellulaceae bacterium (assembly GCA_041739975.1). Classification (GTDB taxonomy): domain Bacteria; phylum Planctomycetota; class Planctomycetia; order Pirellulales; family Pirellulaceae; genus BJ22. The sequence continues at coordinate 97,944 of JBGSMY010000380.1, read as the reverse complement.
CCAAGAAGCCAAATCAAGTTGACTATCACTATCGAATTCGCGAATGGTTTGGTCATTATTTGCGCGGAGACGAAGCGGCCAAGTGGATCACAGATGGCCAAAAACATCTGGATCGGTTGAAAGAAATCGAGCAATTGGAAAAGAAATCCAAATAGTGTTCTGCGCGCCGCCCCCCGGTTCTGGTTGCGGACAGGGGCGAAGGATTGGTGGTTAGAAATAGTAGTTTCGTACAACTGCCGCTGGAATGGCGGCAGGTACTTAAGAAAATTGAAGCTGGAAAGGGGGCGGGTTGCTGCTAATGCCTGCTGCCAGAATGGCGGCAGCCGCGTAGGGCGGCAGCCACGATCAAGTATCTGCCGCCAGAATGGCGGCAGCCACGGACGGCGGCAGTTATGGATGCAGGCATGTACGGATGCAGGCCAATACCTGCCGCCAGAATGGCGGCAGCCGCGTACGGTGGCGGCCACGCTAACCCGCTCTTGCACTTATTTAAATACTGACCCTAAACGGTCTATGTTTTCTCGCATCAAACTCAACCAATTTTCATCCGCAGTCCCATTACCCGCAGGTGTAAACACAACACTCTCAATTCCTAAGTCTTTTAAGACTTGGATCGCCTCGCCTGCCGGGTCGCCTTCCCAAATCATAAATTTCGCCGGATGGTCGACCAAAAGTTTTTTAAGTTCTTCGATGTTCTCAGGCGTCGGCACTTCGCTGGCCTCCCAGTGAACCGCTTTGCCATTTAGTCCATACCGACGCAACCAATAGTCATAAATCGGGTGCGAGACCACTAACGGCAAAGCTCGCATTTTAGCAGCCACTTGTTGCATCTGGTCATCCAGCTTTTTCAACTGCGATTCGAGTTTGCCATAATTGGTTTCAAAAGTTGCTTTATGTTCTGGCCAGCGTTTACTCATGGCTGCCAAAATCGCTGCGGCTTGTTGGCGGGCTTGGTCAAAGTCAATCCAAGTCGTACCGACGATGCCGGTATGGGTATGTTCGCCCGCCGGACCATGGCTATGTGTCAAGCCTTCGGCCATATTGAACAGTTTGTCTTTAAAGGCAACGCTGGTATCGACCACTCGGGTTTCCGGCAGTGTGACCGTGGGCAACCAGGATTCAAATGTTGCGCCGTTTACAAAAATTAAATCGGCCGCTTGCATTGCCGTCACATCGGCCGCAATCGGTGCCCAAAACGCTGGGTCTTCTTCCGCTGGGATTGGTAACAGGACGTCGACGACTTCGCCAGCGATCGTCTCGGCGAATTGTCGCAACGGCAGATTAGTCACCACGACCAAACCGCGCTTTGAGTTAGCAGCACCCGTCGAGTTTTCGGTAGTTCCATTTCGATTGGCTGCGGGTTGATTGTTACATCCCACCAACTGCAGACTCACCACCACCAATCCCATTAATCCAACCCAAGTTCCTAAGGTTGTCGTCGCTCGATTAGAGCAACGAGCCGAATTTTTGCCCTGAGGTTTCAATTGCAACTGTCGCATGGTCAGCCCTATCCGCAAAGAATTATTTAGCTTGAACAATGGCCCAGATCGCTGATTGTACCCGAAAAATGTTTCACCATGGGACAAATCGATCGCATTGATTCTGGCAGCCGACAGAAAAAGGGTCTAGAAAGTCATGGTGTCGAGCACGACAAGATTCGCAAGATTTAAATTGCTATCCAGGAATTTTAGTGGTGGGCAGGGGACGATCTTTAGGTTTCTCAAGTCGATTAGCCACGATTGATGAAGCTTAAAATCTAATCTGTGTAACCCTCGCAACGTGCGTGTCGAGTCGAAGTCAAACTTGTCGACAATTCCCTGCAACCAGACTGACGCCCGCCCGAATCCGTCGTTCGTGTTTTTCGTGGTTAAATCTTTTTACCACCAAATTCCTCCAAGAGCCCTTTATATAAAAACCGCAGTACAAAGTCCAAACTTTATCCTACGGTATATTATTTTTTTTCAACCATTCGTCGCGACACCCAGCGCGAAATTGAACGCCTAAAGCAACGTCAAGTCGCGAGTGGCCGCGAACGACAAATTACAACCCACCGGAAAAGCCGCGATTTTGGTAGAGGCCAACATCCGTTTGACCATCGCCATTCCAATCGCCAACCACAGGGACATCGCCAGCGCGACCCAAAATGACCCGTTGGTCTGCGTCATCCATTTGGTAGTTGTTGTTCGAATCGATAATCCAAGTGCCGTTGCGGAACACCGCAATTTGTTCGATTCCGTCACCGTTGAAATCGCCAACCACGGGCAAGTCTCCGGCTTGACCAAAGGTGGCAAAAATATCATGACGTTCATCAAAACGACCATCGCCATTGACATCCAATCGCCAAGTGCCGCTATGGAACGAAGCGATGCTGCGGATTCCATTGCCGTTAAAATCGCCGGCCAATGGAACTAGCTCGGGATCGTCTACGCCAAAGACGTGATCGACCAAATCGGCTCGTTGTTTTCCGTGAGACGTCAATTTCAAATAGCGAGCGCCGCTGGAACTTTCCGCCACGTGAGGCGGAACGTTCTTGGGCTTAGTGAACGGCATGTTGTCTGGGTTGGGCAAACCAGGTTCGCTGACAATGGCCTCCAAATCTTTTTGCCACATCGGACCAAAGATTCCGATGTCCGCTTTGCCATCGCCGTCCCAATCGCCCGTAATTGGTCGATCTTGCTCGTCTCCCAATTGGCACATCAAGTCTTGCTCGTCCCAACGGCCATTGCCATTGAGATCGATCATCCAGTATCCATTTTTGAAGACAGCGATTTCGTCTTTGCCATCACCCGTGAAGTCGCCGGTAACCGGAATTCCATCAACGGGTCCATATCGGAAATGCTGGTCTAACACTTGTGCATGACCACTCGCATCGACCGTAGCAAACGTCCATGCGGCTTGATTCATGTCGGCTCGATTCCATTCGGCCGTGTTCAGGAACGACGCTTGCAACCAAAGCGTTTGTTCTGGTTCGACTTCTTCGGCCGAGCGTGGCTGGCCTGCATTGATCACGCTGAGATGCCAAGTGTATCCGGGTTGACTGGAACCAATTTGCATTCGCACGCCAATTTGAGTTCCAACAAATTGATTGAAACTCGACGGCTGCGAGCCGGCCAAACCACCGTAAAAGGCCAAATGCGCGTTGGGTGGAGTTGGATTTCCAAATCGCTGCGGCGGAGTCGGCGGCAACCAAGGATTTTGGGGGTCGTCAGGCAAGGCTTGGGCGCGAACTTCAGTAAAGTTATTCTGTACGGACACGCCACCCGCATTTACACGGATGTTGACGATCGAATCCATGACTTGCTGAGTACTAAAAATCTGCAAAACCGACTGTGGGGCCGTCGATGCCGAAATTTGAGTGTTGTACGTAAATCCAGTGGTGGAACCGGCAATCTCATTGGCATCGACGTAACCGGTTGGTTGTTGCTGGATCACGATATAATTACCGGCCCGCAATCCGGTGAAACTATATTGACCATTGGCATCGGTCGTGACATAAATCGGCGTCGATGGATCACTGCCTAAATGCTTGTAATGACCCGGCAAAACATCGGCCAGCGTAACGGGGCGCGGAGCAATGTTGCCCGAAGTCGGATCGATATAGTAATACAATTGCATACGGATTCCAGCCAACGGCTGGTCCACACCCGCTTGGTAAATGCCATCTCGCTGATCGCGATAGTTGACCGGAACTTGGCCGTCCGAGGTCTGGAATACAGGGCCGTCTTCCCAAACGCGACCACTTAATTGAGCCGGGACATCCTCACAGAAATTGTATTGCACCAAAACCTGTCCCGAATTGACGGTAATGTTTGACAATAAGTTTTGAGTACCGGCCGAGCCAGGTCCCGCAGTACCGTCGCTGAGTTTGCCGACAACTTGACCGACATCAAAATAGTCGTTCGGTTGCACTTGTCGCACAGAGTAAGTGCCGGGCAACAAATTGTCAAACTTATAGGCACCATTATTATCGGTAGTTGCCGAGGCCATAACGTTGCCGTTTTGGTCGAGCAATTGCATGGTGACGCCAACCAACGGCCGATCGCCAGCAGCGTTTTCGAAAACGCAATTTCCATTCAGATCCGTATGAACAAAACCTGAAATCGATGCCAACTTAATTTCACCGAAATTGTACTCGGTCCCTTTTTGTCCACCTTTGATCACGACCTTGCAATGTTCGTCGTTGTTGATCGTTTGGCCAACTCGCAAGCTGTCGATTCGGCCCGCCAAGTCTTTGCCATCCGTCCATCCGGTAGGCTGAACTTCTTTGACACAGTATTCGCCTGCGATCAGTTCCTTGAAACAATATTGTCCGTTACTGTCGGTCAGCGTTTCGGCAACTAATTTTCCAGTTGCGTCGAATAAACGCACTTGCGTATTGGCGATGCCAGTTTCGCCCGCATCGCGCACGCCGTCATTATTCAAATCATGAAACACATAGCCGCACAGTTCAGACGGAATATGTTCACAGAAATCGTATTTCACGGCATTCTGACCGCTTGTCAACGTAATTCCGGCAATTCGGTTGGCTTGCGTAGTACCCACGGTAACGCCATTGATCGTGCCGATCATTTCGCCGCCGTTGAGGTAACCCTGGGGTTGAACCTGAGCGACAGAGTAGTTGCCCGGACGCAGGCCATTAAATGCATAATTGCCTTGAGCATCGGTCAACGTTCGAGCGATTTCTTGCCCCTGACTGTTGAGCAATAACATCGTGACGTTGGCAAGAGGTCGATCGCCTGCCGCCGCACTATAAACACAATTGCCGTCGATGTCCGCGTGCACAAAACCAGAAATCGACGACAGACGAATCTCGCCAAAGTCGTAGTTTGTGCCTGACTGTCCGCCCTTGACGATGATGGCTGTGAATTTGTCGTTGCTGGCCACTCCGATCGCCGTGCCGCTCACTTTTCCCAACGATTCTTTGCCGTCGGTAAAGGCTGTCGGTTGCACCTCTTTAACGCAGTAATTTCCGGCCAGGAGATTGTCAAAACAATAGCTGCCGTCGGCCGCTGTACGAACTTCGGAAAGTTTATTGCCCGCTACGTCGTACAACTCGATCAACACGCCGCCAATCCCTTGTTCGCCCGATTCGCGGATGCCGTTATCGTTAAGATCGTGCCACACCGTGCCGCAAATCTGCGCTGGTTCGTGTTCGCAGAAATTGTAGTTGGTTCCCGACTGCCCGCTCATCAGGCTGATATTGGAGAACTTGTCATTTGTCGTTAACACACCGACCGTCGAACCATTGACGCTGCCGAGGCTATCACCAGCATCCAAGTAACCGGCTGGCTGTACTTCAACCACTGAATAAGTGCCGACGCCCAACCCGGTGAACTGATAGAAACCATCAGCATTGGTTTGTGTTGTCCGCACCAAATTGCCCGCTTGGTCGAACAATTGAATCGTCACTCCCGCGATCCCGCGATGATCGGGATCGTTAGGATCCAAGCAATCTCCTTCGGGGGTCGTAATGCTGACATAACCGCTTATTGAAGTTGGTTTCAATTCGCCAAAATTGTATTCGACACCGGCGTCATCGGCGCAAAGTTCGATTTGATGAAAGCGATCATTCGCCTTGATTCCGTTAACAGTGGTGCCCACCCGACCGACCGAGTCTTTGCCGTCCACAAAGGTTGCCAGTGGGTTGTCGCTGGCCGGATAATTGTTGATTTCGATAATTTCGTACAACCCCGGAGGAAGTAAATCGACTTGGTAGCTGCCATCCGCAGCTGTACGTACAAAGATCGAATTGAAACCTGCAAACGGATCGGGGATACTCGTGTCCTTCGCGCCAATTCGTGTGACCTGGATCATCACATTGGCAATACCTTCTTCACCGCTATCGATCTTGCCATTATCGTTGCGGTCATGCCAGACTTTTCCAGCAATCGACGCTGGGCGAACTTCGCAGAAATTGTATTCCACGGCATGTGTTCCGCCCAATGGGATTGAGATATTGCCGAGGATATTTGGGCTTCCAAAAGCGTCCGTGATCACAGTACCCACTGCGCCACCGGCCACCGTTCCGGGAGTAGCGCCGACACTGAGATAGCCGCTTGGTTGGCTCTCCACAACTCGGTAATCGCCTGGTTGCAGATTAAGATCCAGACCGAACTCGTAAACGCCATTGGCGTTAGTTGTCGTCTGTGCCACCGTTTGAAATTGATTAGTCGCTGCGTTCCAGCGTTGTAGGGTGATACCGACTCCGCCAATGCCTTGTTCCGTACCATCAAAATTGCAATTGGTGTTTTCATCGTGGTAGACACGACCGGAAATCTTTACCGGCTTGGCGACCAGATCATAAACGTCGATAGTACCGGCAGACCGATTTTCATGACCGTTAAAATTATCTGCTTCTAAGTCTAACGGCGTGCCCGACAAATTTGCGCCGCTTTGGAACAGATTGTCGTAATAATCGAAGAAAACTCCGCTTTGTTGTTGTTGCGGCAAACCGTCGGCTATCGCAATCGCGGTCACTTCTCGCGATTGAAATTGGTAGTGGGCGTCCTCGAAATTAGCGGTAAATCTCGCCCCTTCGAATTCGACGCCGGAAGCAATTGGATCAAATCGATTTAGTTCTCGTTCATCGACGTCGATCGTAAATACTAATTTGTCGCCAGCCGTAAAATTCTTGATTTGCACCGTCAGGCTCAAGCCGTCAGGTGAAACGACTACCGATTCAATATCGCTGGCCAAGATGCCATGACTATTGGCGGCGTCGAACTGAAATCCATGAGATTGCACGCCACCGGCAGCCGTGGGCGATGTGTGAAAAACCATATCGCCGCGAGATATGGCCCCGCTGCCATCTTGGTCGCCATTGATCGTAAACGAATTCAATTGCGTGGTTGACGAACCACCTTGAAATGTGACTTCGAAACGATCCGGTGTTAAATCTTGTCCACCGTCCGTTTCCAAATAGGTAATTCCCGCCACGACAGGATCCGCCGACAATACTCGACGTTGTTCCATCACTTCGAATTGGCACCGACGCAGTGTTGCCTGAGCCGTTGGTTGTGTGGGAGGTAATGGTTGTGAGCTCGTTTTTCCCCAACCCCATTGCGCGATTCGTTTAAGCAGTCCCAATGTTGTAACCTCCATGTTCCACGGCCGTCGAAACCCTACCTGCCACTGCGGATTCAATGAATCTCAATCGCAGATACGATGCATCCCTCATTGACCCCAATTGCTTCGTTCGCAATTATCTTTTCTACAACTTACTTCAGTTTCCAACCGTTGTCGGATTGAGTTTGTTGGTTCCATGCACTTGTATTTTGTTGTCGATGCCACACGCGAACTTGCGTGTCATAACTTCCTGAAACCAACAGCCCGCGATCGTGGGCTAAACAAGAAACGGTTCCAGTGTGGCCCTGCAACGAACCCAACCATTGATTGGTACTGAGTTGATACAAATGCACTCGATTGTCACTGCCGCCCATCGCGAACAAATCCTCATCAAGCACCAACACATCAAAAAATTTGGAGCTTTGTCGCGGCAATCGAAACTGAGCATCAACTTGATCGAGGGCGGTTAAACAAATCGTTTGATCTTCACTGCCCGTCAATAGTCGCTGATTATCGACAAACCGCACAGCGCGAATGCGTTGCCGATGGGCGGTAAGATCTGCGGTCGCTTTACCGGTTGCCGATTCCCAAATTCTCACTGTCCCCGAACGCCCGCCGGCGGCCAATTTCAATCCGTCTGGCGAGTAACAAACACTATGCATGTCGGCACAAGGCGCTTCAGCGTCCCACAATAAACGGCCAGTCCGCAAATCATAGACATACAGCGTTTGCGAGAATCCCACACAGGCGAGTTGCTGCGCATCGGGGGAAAAGGCCACATCGATTACGGCATGAGTCAAATCAGCCAGACGCGTCGGCCGGCTCCACGTCGCACTGTCCCAAACCAAAATCCGGCGGTCGTTCCCAGAAGTCACCAACTGCTGGCCCGTCGGTGAAAAACGGGCCACTCGCACCCAATCCCGGTGTTCCTGCAAATTCTCGCGAAAACGGGCCGCTTCCAAGTCGTAAACGGAAACAAAATGATCGTCGCCCACAATGGCCAATTGCTGGCCCTGAGGTTGCAAACTCACGCCCGTCACTACCGGCGCTCGATGTCGGGGCGGCTGTCCTACCGTTTGAATGACATCACATTTCCAATCGACCGGATTCACATTCGCTAACGACGATTCGGCTCCAAAGGCCGAGGAGCTCCGTGACGTGGCAAACACGCTCCATCCTGCCGCAACTGCACTCAAAAACACTCGCCGATTTAGTGCGTTGTGACCGCGCATCTTGTTTTCTCCCTCGTTTTCGGTGATTCGCTTGGCAGGAAGACCTCCGACCCGGACTGTTTTGCTCCGGTTCGTTTGGGCCCAATGAGTACATTCTCTCTCATTGTCTATCGGAAGCTAAATGGTCACGTCCGTACTGTTTTCAACCGCGCCGAATCGGATTAAATCGTTTGCAACCCTTTAAACGGAGATTCACTTAGCTCGTGCTAGCGAACTTGGAAGTTAGCGTTGGCTAGGCAAGCTCTTTTGAGTGCTACCATTGAGTAAAAGTTTTTGAGACTCACATCCGACAGCTTGTAGTTCCCATTGAGTCGTTTTGTTTTGGGTCATAGATGGAGGTAGTTGAAAAATAACCACTGGGCGACCGCTTACTTGCTTCCACTGAGCTCGGTACCCCGATCGCTCCAAAGCTTGCGACAATAATCGAGCCCACCAACTGGCAGGGATTGGAAACCAACCCGCCGCGGAGCGATCGAGTTGCAAGGCGACTTGATTCGGTTCATCAGTTCCTTGAACGGTAGCTGATAGCGTAATGGGAACGACGACTGCTACCAATTGAAACCTAAAATAAAGTGTCAACTGCTTTCCTTGCATGCTGACTCGCAAATCGCGAACGTTGCTGGGAATCGATTGAGGAAATTTTTCCGGCAGATCGCTGCCTAGCCAACCGTTGACTTCTATTTCGGGAAATTCCGCAGACCACTTGCCAACTTTGCGTACTTGGTTTGAAAGCTCCAGGGCACGGGTTTCAAATTGGTCCCCACTCGTCTGCAGCTCGGCCGCGTTAGGCCGGAGTAGCCTCGAATAGTCCGATGGCGTCAGGAGCATCGAGGTCCCGACGATTCCCAAAACCAACAAGCCGATGGCAATCAGGCGCAACCACAATCGCTTGGGAGAGTTGCGCCGTGTTGAGGCTGTCGCGGATGGATGTTTGGTTGTTGGTTTTGTCATTGCTAATTCTCGGCGTGATGGGAACTCGCCGAGCAGGTAGCGGGCGAGCGATTTATTTTTAAACAGGCGAATGACCAATTGTCGAAATGGGCGTCTCGAAAAGACTTGGTCGCCGATTTTTTGGGTTTTGGTTTTTAGGTTATTGTGTTTGTTGGTATTTGATGCACGATGGAGGAGCCTCGTGAGGCTTTTTTTAGCGGCACGACTGAGGGCAATTGTGCTACTTTTTTTCGTGTTACACTTTAGCCATATATTCAATTGCGATCAATTCAGAACTTTTATGTCGACCGCGGAAATTTCAACAGTTGAATCACGAACGCTTACGCCGCGGGAATCCGCTCTGTTGCAAGCAGTTATCGACACTTATTATCCTGAGATTCTACCACAAGCCAACGATGATTCTGGACATTTCCGTCGCCATGCCCGGCGGTGGCCGCTCGTTGGTCAGATTTCTCAGATTTTTTCCGCAGAGTCTGCTGAAAGCTGGACAAATTTGCGGGACTGTTTGACGGCATTGAGTCGTCCATGGCAAGCGTGGTGGAGTTATCCGCGTTGGCGAAGTTTTGAGAAATTGCCGTTGAGCGAACGGGGTATGTGGCTGGCTCGATTCGAGTCTCGGGTTCCCAGCAGTTGGCGATTGGTGTTGCAATCGATCCGCCGATTGATGTGGGAAACGGTTTACGGTCCAGAAAATGGAATTTCCGAGGCTAGCTCAATTGTCCCGGGCGAGAATCAAAACCATCCGGATCGAATCGCCGATTGGTGGCAAAGTTGGCAAGATCAACGCTCGGATGCAACCGATCGCGCGACCCGCAATGCCGGCTTGCAAGCATCTCCATTGCGTCCAGGGCAAACGACCCTGGCTTGCGACTACCTCGTAATTGGTTCAGGAGCGGCGGGCGCTGTGATGGCGGCCGAGCTGGCAGAGACTGGCCGTCGGGTATTATTAGTGGAACGCGCAGCGTTGGTTGATCGCGAACATTTTCTCTGGCCACCTGCTTCAAGCTTAGTGGAAATGTGGGGACGCGCTGCCTGCCCTTCGCTGCCTGTCCATTTGCAAACGGCTAATGCCTGGGGAGGTTCAACGTTGGCTGCTGAACCCGGGTTGCTCGATCCACTGCCCAATCAATTGCTGCATTGGGCCGAAAAATGGGGTTTTGAAGCCGGACTATCGGAAAACTTTCGGCACAGCCTTTATACCGTGCGTCGACGCTTGGAATTGCAAGAACGCGATGACGATGATGATCCCTCGACGCGGACTTGGCTGGAAAACTCTGGGCTGGCTTTAGGATTCAAGATGCGACGCGCGCATTCCAGTTGTGCGTTAGCCAATAGTGCTTGTGAACTGTGCACGCGCGGTTGTCCCAGCGGCGATTGGGCCGATGCCCGTAATACTTATTTGATGGATGCGCAGCGTCTGGGAGTCTACCTATTGCCCGGCTGTGAAGTGACGGAATTTGAAGTTGAGGACGAGCAAGCGGTGGCGGCCCGCGCTTGGCTATTGCGCGACGACGGCTCCCGCGAGGAAATTACCATCCGATTTCGAAACGCCGTGCTGTGTGCCGGAGCAATTCATTCGCCGCGGATTTTGCAGCGTAGCGGACTGCGACAACCAGCGATCGGACAACGGTTGCGGTTGCATCCCAGCCTATTTGTTGCGGCGGAAATGCCAGACAACAGGCATGATATCGCCTTGGACCGAATGCTGGTGGCTCATCCAACGGCGTTCGGGCATGCGGCCGAACATTGTGAATTGCGACCGGTTCCCGTCAATCCATTGCGGGCAAGTTTAGCGTTACCGTTTCGCAATGCGGTCGATCACAAACGCCTAATGCAGCGCTGGGAACGGATGGTATTGATCCAAGTCACCTTAAAAGATTCCGGCAACGGATTTGTTTGCGGCGTGCCGCGAGGCCGTCAATCGGCAACTGCGATGACATCGAGTCTGGGGCACCGCGACACGTCCATTCAATACCGTTTGACCAAGATCGATCGTGAAAGGCTGTTAGCTGGCGCCAATGCCGCTGTGTACTGGTTGCGCGCGGCCGGTTGCCCGTTGATTTTTTCTCCTTGGGACCCACAATGGCGACTGCATGAGGCGTTAGACGATCGCGCGTTTTCCAAAATCTTACAGCGATCCCAGCGAACGGCGCAACGCGGTCAATTGCCGCCTCTGTGGAGCGCACACGCGAGTTCAACTTGTCGTTTGGGAGACTCACCGATGCGCGGGGCGGTCGATCGTCATGGAACGGTGTTTGGCTTGGTCAATGTCTATATTGCGGACGCCAGTATTCTGCCGACAGCAACTAGCAGCGATCCGCGGTTGTTGATAACGACGCTTTCCCACTATCTGGCTCAAGATATCAAGACCCTGACACAGCGCTGAATCGATTGAGGGCAGGCAATCTACTTTCGATCGCGCAGTCCGCACGATCGCTTAGCGGCAAGCCAGAGCGAAATTTGCGGCACACGACTCTACTGCTATTGACGACACTTGCCGCAGATTTCGCGGCGGCAACGGCGACTCTGCTACCACACGATTGGAGATTGTTTTGCAAACGGTATACCGGTTCGATCGTGAAAAACGATGGCAGTATCAACGATGCTAATAGCTAGGTACGCCGTCGCCGCCGCGAACTTTGCGGAGCAAAATCCATGCAGCTAGAAATGTCGAACACCGCAAATTCCGCTCTGGCTTGCCGTTAATCAATTGCGCGGTGTAACAAACAAGTCCCAAGTCCGATTTAATCCTCAAGCACAAACGTCACTTTCATCAGTACGCGAAACTCCGTGATCTTGCCGTTGTCACAAGTGACTTCTTGTTCGGCAATCCATGCGCTGCGGATGTGCTTGATCGTTTTCGAAGCCCGCTTGATGCCTGTACTGACCGCGTCTTCAAAACTCTTTTTCGACGATGATTTGATCTCAATGACTTTGGCTACGCTCATCCGAAAACTCCCGTAAATCAAAAACTTAAATGCTATCTCTAGTTGAAAATCGGTGTGACTGTTTGACTCACCGGCGCGATAACCTCGTTCAAACTGAGCGGATTTGAATCTTCACGATCGATAAACCCAGTTTTAAACGCTTGTCTTACGCACTGCGCCATTATGGAAGCCCATTGGCCAACGTGCAATCAGTCAGGCGAATTGGCATTACGCCCCGAGGTCGCTTGGGCTAAAATGGTGGCCTCCGCAAGTTGGAATTACAGTCGATTTTAAGGCAGTTCTCGTCATCGCTCTGTAATCTGCCAATTGCGGTTGTTTGGACCCAGAAAGTAAGATCTCATGGCAATTGACTCAGCACCCCAAACCAAACCTCACGTTGATGATGCTATTGCGGCCGATCAACTGGATTCATCTCATATTCCCTCCAGTGAAATGCACGGGCGGATTCCGAAACCGGTTGGCGTCAATTCGCAAAGCCGCGTGTTATGGGAATATGTGATCCCAGTCATTGTTTTTCACTTGTTGATTCCACTGGCATTTATTCCTTACTTCTTTTCGTGGTGGGGGATTTTGTTCTTGCCGCTGGGCAACTACATCTTCACCTCGATGGGTATTGGCGCCGGCTACCACCGCTTGCTGACACATCGCGGTTTCAAGTGCTCTCGTTGGTTTGAGTATTTGCTAGCAACTTTGGGTGTATGTAGTTTCCAAGATTCCCCGGCGCGGTGGGTACTAGTGCACCGAGTTCACCATCAACATTCGGACCATCAACCGGATCCGCATACGCCGCGCGTCAGTGCTTATTGGGCGCACATGGGCTGGATGTTTGTTGACAACCGCGAATTAAGTACGGCAACGGCATACGATAAATATGTGCGCGACATTATTCGCGATCCTTATTACTTCTGGCTGCAACGCGGCATTAACTGGGTATTGGTCTACGCCATTCATGGTGTATTGATTACCGCGTTGGGGCTAGGAATTGGAGCGGTCGCAACCGGAACTTGGGCGGGTGCTGTCCACTGGGCAGCATTGTTCATGTTTTGGGGCGTGATCATGCGAACCGTTTACACGTGGCATGTGACCTGGGGCATCAACTCGTTTGCCCATTTTTGGGGCTATCGCAATTACGAGACTCGAGAAGACAGTCGCAATAATTGGCTTTTTGCTCTTTTGACCAACGGCGAAGGTTGGCATAATAACCATCATGCCGATCCCCGAACTGCCCGTCATGGGCATCGTTGGTGGGAGGTCGATGTTACGTTCATTACCTTGTGGTTACTGGAACGTGTCGGAATTGTTCGCGACGTGGTTCGTCCAAACCATTCCGCATTAGAACGAAAACAAATCGCTGCCTAATTTGGCGTTAGAAAAAATACCTTGGAGCTTGTTGTGAAAAAGTCGTTGAGTGCCGCTTTGTTGTTATTGGCATTGGTTGGGTGTTCTTCCCTGTGGGGAGGCATTTCTCGGATGTCGCCGCAGGATCAAGATCAAAAGAAACAGTTGCCCGGACCGGAGGAAGCGACGGAAACGGCACCCGATACCTATCAAGTCGAATTTGAGACCACCAAAGGCAATTTTGTGGTCGAAGTCAATCGCGAATGGTCCCCCAACGGTGCCGATCGCTTTTATAACCTCGTCAAAATTGGTTACTTCCAAGACATCGCAATCTTTCGCGCGATCAAAGATTTTATGATCCAATTTGGTATTCACGGCGATCCCGCCGTGAATAAAGTTTGGAGCGAAGCCAAAATCAAAGACGACGCCAGTGGCAAGGCCAGCAATGAGCCGGGCATGATTACGTTTGCCAGAACCGGTGCGCCCGACAGCCGCAGCGTCCAGTTTTTCATCAACCTGGGTGATAACGCGCGGCTCGACAATTCGGGGTTTACGCCATTTGGTAAAGTTGTTTCGGGCATGGACATTGTCACGCAAATCAACACCGAATACGACGAAAATTCTCGCGAGGTCCAAGGGCGTTTTCAAGCTGAAGGCAACGAATTCATTCGCAAAAAATATCCTAATCTCGATTACATCAAATCGATCAAATTGATAACAAAGGAATAGTATGACTGCCGTAGCCAAGGATGGCACGACATCGGCAATCGTCAGCAATCAACATCATCCCCGCTTTCTGATTGTGAGACTTAGTCACATCGGGGATGCCGTGCTGACGATGCCGCTGGTTAGCCAGTTGAGAGAACAATTCCCCAAAGCCTACATCTGCTGGGCGGCGGAACCGGCCGCTGCCAAAGTCATCGCGGGCCATTCGGCCATCGATCGATTGCTGGTGGTCGCCCGCAATTGGTCAAAATCCATTTCTGGCTGGATGCGAATGCGGCGAGATCTACGAAGCGAACGATTTGATATTGCTATTGATCCGCAAAGTTTGTTGAAAAGCTCCTTATTGGCGGCGCTGTCCGGTGCACCGATTCGTATCGGCATGGGAGGAACGCACGGTCGCGAAGGTTCAAGGTGGCTCAATAATCGGCTGGTCACCCCGCAATCAAGTCACCTGGTCGACCGCACCCTCGAATTATTGCAGCCATTGGGACTCGACGCGCCGTCGACCAAGAGTTTCCAATATCCAATCGATGCCGCCGCCCAGCATAAGATCGACGACTACTGCACAACAAGCGGCTGGAAACGCGTCGTTGTGATCAATCCCGGCGCGAGCTGGCCTTCGAAACAATGGATCCCCGAACGGTTTGGCACTGTGGCCGAACATATTCACCAACGTTATGGTCGAACGGTTGTGGTTACTTGGGCTGGCGATGCTGAACGCGCATTGGCCGAACGCGTCGTCTACGCATCGCGCCGCTTGGCTTTGGCCGCCCCGGCAACTTCATTGCCGGAACTCGCGGCGTTATGTCACCGCGCTGAATTGTTTATCGGTTGTGATACCGGCCCTTTGCATATCGCGGCAGCCGTCGGCACACCTTGTATCGGCTTGTATGGCCCCACGCGTACCCAAGATAGTGGCGCTTACGGCGACCAACACTGGGCGATCCAAAAATGGTTGCAGCGCGGCACCAAACGCCAATTGCGATCCGGTGAAAATTTGGCAATGCGCGACATTACGGTTAACGATGTTTGCCAAGCCGTTGACCAGTTCATGATTCGACATGGCAAAGAAAAAACCGCGGCATGATTTGGGCTGAGGACGCTCGGCGTGTAGTGCAAGCCCGGACATACCGCAGGGCAATCCGTGCGGAATTAGTGCGAGACCTAATTTTCGCAGGTCACACCTCAGAAGTTTAGTGCAACGCGGAACCCTGGAGTGCATTCACAATCGAACGGACCACTTAGGTTCAGTTCTTGGAGCCAAATTGATTGGCATCAAAGCCTTCATCATCGAGATCATCATCGAGATCATCGTCAAGGTCATCATCTGAGTCTTCGGCAGCCATTTCATTCTCGATTTGTTTGTATACCTCGGTCATATCGACGTTCTCTCCATAATCGAGCCGATAGTCTCGAGTGTTGAATCCATGCATATCGCGGATACATCCCGGACATTCGTCATAAGCATCCAAGTGCACGGTAAAGCGAGGGTCAGCATTTAGTGGTTGAACAGTGACTTCGCCTAGTGTTTTCAGTAGATAGTCGTAAGCTCTGCGCGCCGTGAAATGTGGACACATGTTGAATTCGACGCCGATGGGAATCAAGCACCCAATAATGAGTTGTAAATATTCCCAAGCCTCCTCTTCGTTGGCCAAGTCAGCAGCGGAGGGCAAGGAGGCAAAGTTAGGGATAAAGTCAATCGCTTGGATTTGGTTTAAACCCGCTATCATCTCATCGACTTCCCGAAAGTACTTATCCGTTTCCGAATCGATCTCAGGAATGATGGATTCACAGGAGAATTCCGAAAGATCCATTTCCTCGGGAAATCGAGACTCGCCGGGTGTGTTAAAACTATCGAGACCAGGTGACTTTAAATCGATCATCTTAATCATGACCTGAAAATTGTCCGG
Organism: Pirellulaceae bacterium; assembly: GCA_041739975.1. Taxonomy (GTDB): domain Bacteria; phylum Planctomycetota; class Planctomycetia; order Pirellulales; family Pirellulaceae; genus BJ22. The sequence continues at coordinate 81,774 of JBGSMY010000380.1, read as the reverse complement.
TTGTTCCATGGAATCGGAGATCGTCGCAGGAATCGGGGCGGGTACCAATGGCGAAGCGTTGTCTTGCGCGTCCACTAACTCCACTGTTGGATTCACCAATTCCAAAACAGTGCGACCAAATTGCCCCAACCATTCGATATAGAGGTACGTATAAATTTCACCGGGAACCAGTGGTCCCATCGTTTGCTCGATTATTTCTTTGAATCTGGCCGGAATTGCGTGCATTTTTCGTTGCTCCCAGGATAGCGATAATAGCGCCCCTACCTGACTCGAGAAGGTGTCGTGGCAATAGGGTTGAGGCGGGCCTTGACGGTTCGCCTTAAAGCGAAATTTCTTACCGGCTAAGTTCCCCGGGAAATTGCCGACCAATTTGAAATAGATCGTCTCCAATTCGGTCTCTTGTTCAATTGTTTTGCCCGGGCTCGGTTCGGTAGGGGCCAAATACACGTCCATCGTCCCATTGATATGGTTGTGTTGCGAATTGTCTAATTCGCCACTGACGACACAAAAATTCAAATGAATTGCCATGAAAGTCATTCCTTACTGCGAGTAAATATTGAAAGCCAAGAAGTTCCGGACGCAGAATTATTTGCCTCAACCCCTGTAGCGTCTAGTCCTTCAGAATCATTTTTTTGATTTAGGGCAACAACTCGGAATTATTTTGTATTTCGATTAGACTAGCCGATGTTTCAAGTCCAAGGAATTTGATTATTTTGTCGCTGAGGTGGTAACGGATCTTTCATGGTTGAAAATTCAGAATCAAACCCGGACGATCCAAGTCCCGATGCTGCGAACCCTATTGAGCCATCGACAGTAGCTGATACCGAGGTGACCGTGGTTGGATCCGAAAGCATCCCCCCGTCTGACCTGGCGGAAACGAGCTATGCAATCGTGATCCGCCCCTCCCCTCCCCGTTTTTGGTGGTTCATTGGCACTGTTTTATACACAATCGCGGCACTGTTTGTCACAGTACCGTTTGGGATGGCGGCTTGGGACTACTGGCAGATGCCCTTTAATACTCGGGATGATTTCAGCCAAACATTTTCCCAGCGTTTGCAATATCGTTATCTCGAAGCGTTTGTTGCTGTTTGGTTTTTTTCGTTGGGTGCCAGTGTTGGCAGCTTTTTAAATGTCGTTGTCTATCGTTGGCCGCGAAATCGATCGGTGGTATTGAGGCCATCGCATTGTCCCCAGTGCGACGGCCGAATCCGCGCGGCCGACAATATTCCGATTGTGGGGTGGTTTCGACTCCGGGCCGCTTGTCGCCAATGCCATTTGCCCATTGCGTCACGTTATCCAGCAATTGAATTATTGGTTGGTACCGTATTTTTTGTTTTCTATTTTGTCGAGCTTATTTCCGGTGGCATGAATTTGCCCGTGCGGATGCCCAATCTTTACAAAGGCATGCTCTGGACTGTTTTTTACCCGAAATGGGATTTGATATTGATATATGCCTTTCACATGTACCTGGTGTGTTTGGTGTTAGCTTGGTTCTTAATGCAATTTGATCACCAGCGATTTCCAATCGGGCGATTGACGTTGTGCATTTTGAGCTTGATCACTTTCAGCGCAATCATTCCAGATGTCCAGCCTCAACCTTGGTCGACCCAAGCACTATGGAATCTGGATTTACCTGATTGGCTGGACGCAGCGATGGTATCGAGTACCGGCGCCGTGGCGGGAATCATGGTTGGTGCAGTGTTGACTCGGTTACTTCTACAACAACGTCGAGGTTGGCAAGATTTTGGGGGTCTGGTGTTGATTGGCGCCGGCTTGGGCTGGCGCGCCGTATTGTGGATAGGTTGTCTAGCAACCATTAGTTGCCTGTTGATCAACCTTGTTGGCGGAAAGGGTCGGCAACCGGATTCCACGCCGCCTGAATCGCGTGAATTAAACGATCGGGATTGGTATTGGAGCGCTGGCTTATGGTGTTGGCTCGTCGTGTTCCTGGTGGGTTGGCGAACATTGTGGTTCTACACAGGTGCGACGTAATTGTTTGCGGTCAACCACCGAATGCTCAACCCGTCGATCATCACCAAATTTGCAGACCCAACGACAAGTCGATTCCCAGTCGATCGAGGACTTGATTTTTGACAAGCTCAATCAGCCGCAACACATCGGCACTGGTGGCTCCTGGGTGGGCAATGAAAAAATTCTCATTGCGGTCAAAAATTTCTACTTTGCCAACTTGAGTTCCCTGCAAACCTGCGCGAACGATTAATTCCGCGGCCGATTGGCCACCATAGTCTTTAAACATATAAGCCGAGGCTTCGCTGATTCCCGGCTGTTGGGCGCGTTTGATGATCCAATTCTTTTGCAATTGCCGGGTCAGGGATTCCGCGGGCTCGCGTTCAAATTGAAACGTCGCTTCAACAATCGCCAGTTCGTTCAGGCTGCTGGTGCGATAGGAGAACGAGAGGGCGTCCAAGTCGCGGGTCACCAGTTCGCCAAGTCGCGTGATCGCTTTCGCCTGCAACAACCAAGAACCAATGTCAAAACCGCTATGCCCGGAGTTTTGGTGCAATGCGCCGCCCACGGTTCCGGGGATACCCGCCAAATGTTGAGGGCCAGCTAAACCTTCGCGCGCGGCCGTGGCAATAAAGTGTGACAAATGCGTTCCACCGCCCACCCGCAGACGATCGCCGTCGACTTGGATTTGGGTAAACGTTGGGCTTGAAAGGCTGATCACCAATCCCGGAACGCCTTCATTGCGAACCAACAAATTGGAGCCACCGCCCAACAATCGAACCGGCAGTTCCGCAGCGGTAAATCGTTTTGCCAATTCGCAAAGCTCACCGATCGAAGTTGGTTCGGCAAAATACTCGGCAACGCCGCCTATTCGTAAACTGGTATACGGCGCTAACGGTTCGTTTTCACGAATGATGTGTTCTAATCCAGAAGTTAACGACATGCGGAATTCTATCTTCTCGTACTAAATAATGCGAACCAGCCACAACTACGATTATCCTAACGCATTCGGTCTTGCTTTCGAATGGGGAAGGCCGCGTTTCTTCGGTGTTACAAATCGTCGTCGAGTCGTCACGTCTCAATCGGTTTTTCTAAAACGCCCTTGATTTTTGGCCAAACCAAAACGAATTCCAAAATAATCCACAACTGTAATCCCAGTGTGATTGCGGCGACAACCGTCAGAACTCGATTGCCGGATGCGATCCAGCCGATATCGGGATTTGTCGAAAATAGATTGATCAAAATCGCCCAAGTCGGCATGGCGAGCATAAACAGCATCGGCAAAATTACGAACCATAGTGGTTTGCCGCGACGATACAGCCATGCGGCAATGACCATCATCGCTAACCCCGCCAGTAACTGGTTGATCGCGCCAAACAATGGCCAGAGAATCAAACCACCACTGCCATAAATTGGTGCCCCGGTCGCCGATTTAACGCCTGGAATTGCCGCTATCAAACCGCTTAAAACAATGGCGAATAAAGTCGCTGCATATTTGTTCGTTAATGGTTTGAAATGGATCGTCTTGGCCAACTCTTGGATGACATACCGCTGTAAACGAGCCGCGGAATCCAAAGTCGTAGCGGCAAAACAAGCGACCAGCACGGATATCAATCCCACGCCAAGTGTTAATGGAATTCCGATGGCCGTTAGAAAATTAGCGCCGCCGTCAACAAACGCGCCAACCATATTGTCGAGTTTGAAATTGACCCACTTGTCATTGGGACTATAGTAGCTCCGCCAGGCTTCGGCACCGGTTACTCGTTGTTGCGTCTCGGCATCAATTGCGCGTTCGTAAACAATTTGGCCGTTGGGCAATTCTTGTTTGGCAACGCGTCCCATGCCCACCCCGGCACAACAGGCCAATACGACGATGATTGCCAACATCCCTTCCAACAACATGGAACCATAACCAATCGATTGGGCGTCACATTCATTATTGACTTGCTTGCTGGTTGTACCGCTGCTTACCAAACAATGAAATCCGCTACAAGCTCCACAAGCAATCGTAATGAATAGAAAGGGAAACATACTAGGTGCGCCGGCCGGAATTTGATCCGCAGCAACCACTGCAGGTGTCGTGTCAATCAGACTCGCGCCATTCCAACCAGCGACTATTAAACCCAAAATCAACAACACGAGCGAGACAATCAATTGATGGCTGTTCAAATAGTCTCGCGGTTGCAGCAATAACCAAACGGGCCAAGTCGAAGCAAAAAAACAGTACACAAGCAGGACCACGGTCCAGACCATCACCGAATTCCAAGTTTCGGGCAGTCGAATCGGCAAATAGTACACGCCCACGTAGACCGCGAGGTACAAAAGCGCTAGTGAAATCAGCGACAATCCAAACAAACCCATCCCGCGGCGATGTGTTAAATATCCGACGATCATCGCCAACGGCAATGACAACCAGACACCTAAGACGCTACCGGGGTACATTGAGAATATTTTGGCAATTACCAGTCCAAAGATTGCCAAAACAATTAGCAATGCAAAAAACAAAATCGACAGGAACAAGATTCGAGTCCGCGGCGATATGACTCGCCCGGCAATCTCGCCGACCGTTTGCCCGCGATTGCGGAGGCTAATCACCAATGAGCCCAGGTCGTGCATCGCCCCGATAAATATACTGCCGAACAAGATCCATAGAACGGCAGGTAACCAGCCCCAAAATACAGCGATTGCTGGTCCCACAATTGGGCCCGTTCCCGCGATACTGGTAAAATGATGGCCAAACACGACGGCTCGCGGTGTTGGCACAAAATCAGTGTCGTCTTGCAGTTCATGACTAGGGACAATCGCCTGCCGATCAAGCTTGAACAGCTTTCGCGCCAACCAATTTCCATAGGTGAAGTAAGCAACCAGATAGGCAACTGCGCAGCCCAAGGCAATTAACAACGTGCTCATCGATTGGGTCTACTTTCCGCGACCTGGGAAATTCATGCGGCGTTTTGCTTCATCAAAATTATAGTTCTCTGGAATCGGATAGTCTTGATTTTCCTTAAGTTGTTCCAAGGTCACTTCGGCCGCTTCAATTCCGTTGGCAGGCACTTCGCCTCGTGCCGTCCAGACAATCGCATTCAGAACGACTTTGCGAAAATCTTCTTGCCCCCAATTCCAATGGTCGTGTCCGCCAGTAAAGCCAAACCCTCGGCCGCCATCAGCCCGTTCAAAACACCAAGCCACATGTTGAGGTTGTCCGGCGGTGGCGCGAACATGCGGATTGCCACTGTGCGGACCATCGGGTCGCGATAAAGTGTTGGCTGGTGGAATAGCGGTTAAAATCGGGGTCACGTTTTTCATATCGTCGACGAACCGCATGTGATAATACCATTCGTCCTGCATCGAAAACGGTTTTACTCCGCGGGCCACTGGGTGGTCAGGAAATTCATTAAAGTCGGCTGTCCAATGAGGATTTACTGACCAATCGGTTTCAAAGTATCCGCCGATCCATTGCAAAAATTTCTGGCCAGGCTCACCTTTGGGGACTTCGACGCCGTAATGTAAACAGACAATGCCTGCTCCTTTTTTTGCCAACGTGTCAACTAAGTCCAGGTGTTTGTTGACTGGATGACCTTGCCCACCATCGCAGTACATGATGATTACATCGGCTTGCGCTAACGCTTCGGTCTCTTGCGGCCATTCATGTTGAAAGACCTCAATTTTGTAGTCGGGTTTTGCTTCTTCCAACCGTCTGGCCAGAATCATGCAACCGGCGTAATGCTCGTGGGCACCATAACCATGACTCGGCCGACCGGCTAAGAATACAACACGTTTCGATTCGGCATTTCGTTGACCTGCCGCAGTCGCATTTGGTTCATCAGCAGACAACGACGCCATACCGATGATTAGAAATAGCAGAAATAATCCGAACTTTGACATTCCAGGTCCCTTTATCGCGAGTCGTTCCAACCGTTGCGCAGGCCAAACCCGCGCTGGTAATACGCTGATGGCAACTATTTTACCAACCACTATTTTACCAACCACCATTTTGCCGACAATCATTTTGCCGACAATCATTTTGCCGACAATCATTTTGCCAACAATCATTTTGCCGACAATCATTTTGCCAACAATCATTTTGCCGACAATCATTCTGATCGGGCGATTCTGAATTCGCTAGTCGGCATGGTAAATTGCGGCCGATGTTTTGAAACGTCGGATAGTCAAAGCGCGTAAATCTTGCTCGGGATTGCCGTTAAACGTAAACGACGTCGATTGCGCTGACGCATTGTGGTCTGCGCTGTGGAAGTTGCTACGCCGGTACCAGACAGCACCCCGTCGCCGCCGCGAAATTGGCGGGGTGAAATCCATGCAGTTAGAAAATGTCGAATGCATTTGAAACGACGTCGATTGCGCTGACGCATTGTGGTCTGCGCTGTGGAAGTTGCTATGCTGGTACCAGACAGCACCCCGTCGCCGCCGGGAAATTTGCGGAGAGAAATCCATGCAGGTAGAAAATGTCGAATGCCGCAAATTTCGCTCTGGCTTGCCGTTAAACAATTGCGATTCAATCGATTGCGATTGAAACGATTGTGTGATCGAAATTAATGCAAACGCGCTCGGCTTACTTGTCGGATTTGTCGGATTTTTTGTCGGCGGCTGGATCGGCCAGTTCTGCCAGTTTTTCCTCATCCGTGAACTTCAAGGACTCACTGTTGAGACAATGGCGTTGGCCGGTGGGCGGCGGGCCATCGGGGAAGACGTGTCCCAAGTGCCCGTCACATCGCGCACAATTGATTTCTACTCGCACCATCCCATGACTGCGGTCTTCTTTTTCGCTGACATTCTGCGGAGCAATCGGCTGAAAGAAACTGGGCCAACCTGTCCCTGAATTGAATTTGGCTTCAGAACTAAACAGTGGCAAGCCGCAACAAATGCAGCTATAAACGCCCTTCTTTTTGTTATCGAGCAGTGTCCCACAGAATGCCCGTTCGGTTCCCGCGTTGCGAGCGATAGCGAATTGCTCAGGCGTTAATAACTTTTTCCATTCAGCATCGGTCTTTACGACTTTTGGCATCTCGATCGGACCAACGAGTTTTCCCCCAGCATCAAATACTTGTACCGCTACCATCTTTTCTCCCTCGGGTTGCTGTTGTGTGGTTTCCTGTTTCTTTGTTTTTGGATTGGTTTCATCTTGCGAATCCACCATTGTTGTTTGTTCAAGATTCTCGCGAATCTTGCCCTCGGAGGATGAGGGAATACCACGAAGCCAATTCGCCCAGGGCCAAACCACAATCACCGCCAACGCCAACAGCGAACCAATTACTAAACTACGCATAACACCCTGCCCTCTTTTTTAGAACTATCAAATGAAGTCTCCAAATTATAGCGGAACCGCAAGCCGTTTCGCAAAACAACTCGGATGACTTGTCAAAAACGGCTACACTCATGCTCTCTTGGCGACAAAAAAAACACGTTTTTACTCATCGATGGCCCGCCCAAGGGACAGCTCAAATCCCCTATTTCCACATGCTTTCGACCTTTACTTTGAACGCCGTCAGGAATAAACTGCGATCAGCGGGTTGTGGCGTCGCGGCTAGCGACCAGAATCGATTTGTTCGGAATATTAAGCCAAGACACTTCGATGACCAAAAAAGAAATTATCCGAATCATTGCCGATGAAACGGGCTTGTCCCAATTGCAAACACGCGAAGTCGTAGAGCGAGTTCTTAAAGTGATTGTCGATACAGTCATCCAAGAGGGTCGTGTCGAACTCCGCAATTTCGGTGTCTTTGAAGTGAAGACCCGTAAACAGCGGCAAATCCGCAACCCCAATTCCGGCGAAATGATGGAGATGCCGGCAAAAGATGTGGTTGTATTTAAACCGGGTAAAGAACTTGAGGAACGCATTGTCGCCGCGCATGAAATGCGCAATCGCTGGAAAGAAGTTCTGGAAAAGAACCCCCTGCCACCGTCTGAACCTCACGATGACGCCGAATTAGAAGTCGAATGAGCTAAGCATTGCCAAATTTGCGTCCGCTTCAAACGCAATTGTTTAACGGCAAGCCAGAGCGAAATTTGCGGCGCTCGATACTTTCTACCTGCATCGATTTCTTTCCGAAAATTTCGCGGCGGCGACGGTGTGATGTCTGGTACACGCCCAAAACACACTTTCAAGCGCAATCGTTTAACGGCAAGCCAGAGCGAAATTTGCGGCGCTCGATACTTTCTACCTGCATGGATTTCTTTCCGCAAATTTCGCGGTGGCGACGGTGTGATGTCTGGTACACGCCCAAAACACACTTTCAAGCGCACTACTATCAGTAGCTTGGAATTTTAGTCGACAACATTTCGACCATACGAGACGGACACGCGACGACCACATCTTCAGCCGCGAAAAAATCATTCGGCACGATACAATCCCGATGTTTCGATCAGTTTTTCGACTGCCCGCGGTGTCAGGTACCGAATCGATTCGCCACGTACCACTCGTTCACGCAACAACGTACTGCTGATTTCAATTTGCAAAGTCTCGATGGCGTGGGTTCGCCAATGATTAATGGTCTCCGACGACACGCAACCCTCCAGCACGCTCCAGTCAATCGGATTTTGTGGCCGCAAATAGACCAGCACATCCGCCAACTCCGCGATCGCTTGTGGCTCACGCCAGTTGGGGAATCCCGACAACGAATCCGAACCCATGATCCAAGTCCATTGGTTCTCTGGGTGAGCGTTGTGCAATTGCCGCAATGTTTCTACTGTAAAACTGGTGCCGCCCCGATCGATTTCGATTTGTGACACTGCAAAGTGATCATTGCCAGCAATTGCCAATTGCAACATTTCCACGCGTTGCTTGGCTGTGGCACGAGCCCCTTGCGGTTTAAAGGGTGACGCTGCTGTCGGCATCAACCAAATCTGGTCAAATTTGCGGCGGATCCGGCACTGTTCTGCCAAAATTAAATGGCCCGTGTGCACCGGGTCAAAACTTCCGCCCAATATCCCCACATTCATCGGTTGCCTCTATTGCCTTCAATCAAATCGCTTTTTTCGACTTCAGTTGCACAAGATTCGATAGAATATCTCCCAGCATTTAACCACACCGATAATGCCGGATATCTATTCACACCGCCTGTCAATTGACTATTGAAAGGCGGCGGTTGGAAATCGGAAAGGGGGGGAGTTTTTTTTGATGGTAAACTTGAATTTGCAAGTTCGTTTGCGAACCCAGCCACTTCACGATTCAATTCCATCAACCGCATTTCCATCCACTATACCAATCACTGGTCAATAGGTACCCTGCTATTTCGGGACTCACAATGACAAATCGTTGAGCCTGTTGGTTTTTTTGTCGAATTTGAATTAGGCCCCCTCGCGACGAAGTACTTATGAATTCGGATAAACAGTCCAATTTGTTTGACATGACTCCCGAGCCATGGGAAATAGACGACGAAAGCGATTTTCTCGTTGCCCAAATTGCGTTTAGTGAACCACCGTTTGGCCCATGGGATTACTTGATCCCCGATGAACTGGAGGCCACGCTGTTACCCGGTATGCGTGTCGCAGTACCTTTGGGCGGACAAAAAGAACGGATCGGCTATTGTGTGCGGATCTTAGGACCAGGAGATCCCAATCGCGCTCAAATTGATCGCCGACGCCTTAAACCTATTAGCCGTCAGATTGATCCCGAGCCACTTATCCAGCGAGACCTGTTGCCTTTGGCCGATTGGATCAGCGACTATTATTTGACACCGTTAGGTTCGGTTTTGGAAACCATCGTTCCCACGAGCGTGCGGGAACAGGCGGGCACGCGTGAGATGGTCTTTTTGAGTCTTGACGAAAACTCATCGCGCGACTGGAATCATCTAAAACTGACAGACCAACAGCGCCGCGTGCTTGAGACATTAGCCGGGTATACCGAAGCGTTGACCCAAAAAGAACTTTGTGAGCTGACCTTGTGCACAACGGCGGTCATCAGTGGCCTACGTCGTCGCGGCCTGATCGTCGCTCATCAACGACGCGTGCAACAGCGAACTCACGAGTTGCGACCGGAGCAACCCATGCAAGATCTCGAACTCAATACCGAACAGAAATCGGCGCTGGCGGCAATTGAACATGCATTAGTCGCACGTGAGGACAAAACTTTTTTGTTGTTAGGGATTACTGGCAGCGGAAAGACCGAAGTATACATTCGCGCTATTCAGCAAGCGGTTGCCCGTGGCCAACAAGCGATTGTGTTGGTTCCTGAAATCAGTTTAACTCCCCAAACGCGTCAGCGTTTTCGATCGCGATTTGAACGAGTCGCCGTATTGCACAGTCATCAAACCGCAGCCGAACGCGCTTGGCATTGGCAATCGATCGCCAAAGGCCAAGTTGACGTTGTGATTGGCGCGCGCAGCGCAGTTTTTGCTCCTGTCCCACGATTGGGCCTGATCGTCATTGACGAAGAACATGATGGGTCATTCAAGCAAGATCAACAACCTCGTTATCACGCTCGCGATGTGGCGTTGTGGCGTTCAAAACATCAACGGATTCCATTGATTCTCGGATCGGCGACGCCATCGCTGGAATCGTACCAGCGTGGCTTGGGACATGAATATCAATTGTTGCACCTCTCCAAACGCGCTCTCGATTTTCCTTTGCCACAAGTCTCAACGATTGACATGCGAGCCGATTTTTCTCAAGGCAAGGCGATTCAACCGATTAGCAAAAAATTGCGGCAGGAAATTCGTCAAGCGATTGAAGCGGGTGGACAAGTCATTTTGCTTCTTAACCGCCGCGGATATGCGACGCGTGTGCAATGCCCCGCTTGTGGGGAGGCGATTTATTGTCCCGATTGCTCGATACCGTTGACGCATCACAAAGAAGGGTCCAAGCTGGTTTGTCACTATTGCGATTTCCAAATGCCCGCTCCGCGCGATTGTCCCAAATGCGGATTTCAGGCGATTCGGTTTTCCGGGTTGGGAACGCAAAAGCTTGAACAGTATTTACAAGCTTTATTTCCCGACATACCCAGTGCACGAATGGACACCGACACGATGCGCAAACCGGGTAGTCACGAAGCAGCATTGGCCAAATTTCGCAGTGGCGAAACAAAATTGTTGATGGGAACTCAGATGATCGCCAAAGGTCTCGATTTTCCCAACGTCACTTTGGTTGGCGTTGTCAACGCCGACTCCGCTTTACATTTCCCTGACTTTCGCGCTGCCGAACGGACTTTCGGTTTGGTCACGCAAGTTGCGGGCCGTTCTGGACGAGGCCCAAAGGGAGGGCGAGTTTTGGTGCAAACGTTCAGTCCTGAGCATCCGGCAATTATTGCGGCTTCGCGCCACGATTATGTTGGGTTTGCCAGCTATGAACTCAATCTGCGGGAGCAAGGCTGGTATCCGCCGTTCGGGCATTTAGTGCGTTTGATTGTCCGCAGTGAAGCCGTCCATTTAGCGTTACAAGCTTCGGAAACAATCGCGGAACGATTGAAACAGGCGCAGGCCACCTTGGGACTCGAATGTAAAATATTGGGCCCGGCTCCAGCTCCTGTCGAGAAACTTCGCGGCAAGTTTCGATTCCATATTCTGCTGCTTGCCCCGCGTCATGCGGCCGATTCCAATACGCCCCGTTTACAAGAATTAGTTAAACAGGCCACGGAAAATTTGAAGTTCCCGGATGAAGTCGCTTGGATCGTCGATGTCGACCCGATGGATCTGCTGTAAAACACTACGTTTTGATTTTCGACCGCGCGTTAATTAAAGTAGAACTATCGTCGTCAAGCGTGCGACTATGTTTTTGATGCTTATTGCAAATACGACCGAACTTTATTTTATTTATGAATATTAAATTGGAGGCGAAACGGCTTATGAGTTTTGTCACTTCTCGATTGGTAACCTTTTTGCTGGTTTTCGCTGCGATTTGTTCTCTGGAAACCGTGAACCGTGCCGATGATCGGCGCCCATTGGACCACGAGTCCTATGACCGCTGGAATGCTATCGGCGGTAGCAACCTTTCGCCTGATGGCCGATGGTTTTTATATACGCTACAACCGGGAAAAGGCGATGCAACGCTCTGTATCCGAGACACGACGAATACAACGGAACACAAGATTCTTCGCGGACGAGGTGGTCGATTTACTTGGGACAGCCAATTTGTTGCTTGTATGATCGATCCCGATCCCGCGGTATTGAAGAAAGCGCGAGCCGACAAAGTCCCAGACGCCGCTCAGCCGAAATCGGAATTGGCGATTATTGATTTAACCTCTGGCCAAATTAGAACCGTGCCTCGAGTCCGTTCGTTTACGTTTCCAGAAAAAGCTGGTGGTTGGATCGCTTACCAATTGCAGGCTGATCCCGAAACCAAAATTATGAACACTGGACCGACCGGCATTTCGCAAATGTTGATTCCCGGTCCAAGCGGCCTAGTGATGCCGCTGGTCTTTAAAAAATCTGAACCTGCAGCGAAACCCGACACCAAAAAAGAGGTGGCAGGACCAAAAAAATCGACGAAAAAGAAGACTCCTGGGACCGTACTTGTGGTCGAGAATTTGGCTTCAGGTCGTCAGTGGCGATTCCCATGGGTAACGGAAATCCAATGGACAGAAACCGGGAGCTATTTGGCTTGGGCTGCGTCGGGACCCCAACCCGAACAAGATGGTGTCTGGATATGGCAGCCGGGAATCACGGCTGAACCCATTGCGGCCTCTCAAGGTTTGGGCAACTATCGTGGCCTGGCCGTCGACGAAGCAGGCACGATGGTGGCCTGGACCACGGATCGCGATGACTACGAAAGCAAACAGCCTGCTTGGGCACTTTGGTTGACCAAATTGTCCGCCGAACAACCGGCTGAAGCAGTGGTCACAAAAGCCACGGCGGGTATTCCCGAAGGCTCGGTCGTCCAAGAAGGCAGCCCGTTGTCATTCTCCAAAAAGGGACGTCGGCTGTTTTTTAATACCACGATCCCTAACTCCGAAGCAGATAGTGCGGTCGGTGAAGCGGGTGAGGTGGCCGCAAAACCGGCGGACCCAGAAAATCCGGTCGCCAAATTGGATCTGTGGCATTGGTCAGAACCGATATTGCAAACCATGCAACAAGTTCAAGTCGGGCGTTTGCGTCAGCGAAATTTTCAGGCAGTGTACCATTTAGAATCTAAAACCGTTGTCTCGCTGGCCAACGAAGAAGCGCCCAACTGCACAGTCGCCGATGAAGGCGATGGCGATATTGGGTTGCAAGTTACCAGTGAACCTTACCGACTGTTGAGTTGGGAGTCGCCACCGTTTGTCGATGTTTGGTTAGTAAACGTAACCAATGGCAAACGCGAGCGAGTCATTGAGCGATCGCAAGTCTCAGTACAAATTTCACCGCGAGGCAGTTATATCGTGTGGTGGGATGGCGCTCAACGTCACTGGTTTGGAATGTCGACGCGTGGCAAACAAGTCGTCAAATTGACTGAAAAATTGGGCGATACTTTGGCCGAAGAAGACCATGATACACCGATGTTGCCTGGGTCTTACGGTTCTGCTGGTTGGACAGAGGGTGATCGCCATTTTCTGGTTTATGATCGCTATGATCTTTGGCAAATCGATCCGGCGGGCAAGGCCGACCCGGAATGTTTGACGTTGGCTCAAGGCCGCGAGAAAAAGACTCGATTCCGACGTGTTCGGTTGGATCGTGAAGAGACCTTTGTCGACACCAAACAAACACAATACTTTTCCGCTTTTGACGATACCACCAAAGCCAGTGGTTATTGGTCGTGGAAAATCGGCAAGCCCGCGGAGCTCAAACCACTCGTAATGCTTGACGAGTCGGTTGGCGGATTGGCTAAGGCCGATCAAGCAGATGCTGTTGTTTTGACGCGACAAGACTTCCAACGTTTTCCGGACTATTGGAAATCGACGCTAAATTTTTCCGAATTTCATCGATTGACTCGCGCCAATCCACAACAACAAGAATATCGTTGGGGTTCCGCTGAGTTGGTCCATTGGAATAGCACTAGTGGTACGCCTCTTGAAGGTGTCCTCTACAAGCCAGAGGGATTTAATTCCAAACAAAAGTACCCAATGATTGTGTATTACTACGAACGCAATGGCGACACGTTGCATCGTTATGTACCGCCGGCGGCGGGTCGATCAACGATCAACTTTAGTTTTTACGTCAGTCGCGGGTATTTGGTCTTTATTCCGGATATCGTCTACGAAACTGCGATGCCCGGCCCCAGCGCGATGGCTTGTATTATGCCAGGTGTCGATCATTTAGTTGCCCAAGGATTCGTCGATGAGAAACGTATGGGATTGCAAGGTCACAGTTGGGGCGGTTATCAAACCGCATACTTAGTAACTCAAACGGATCGGTTTGCGGCCGCTGAGGCAGGTGCACCAGTATCCAATATGACCAGTGCTTATGGCGGAATCCGATGGGAAAGTGGGATGAGTCGCCAATTCCAATATGAACGTACTCAAAGTCGAATTGGTAGTACGATGTGGGAAAACCGCGAAGCATATATTCAAAACTCGCCGATCTTTTTCGCTGATCGTATTCGCACTCCGCTGTTGATCTTGCACAACGACAAAGATGGTGCGGTGCCTTGGTATCAAGGGATTGAATTGTTCATGGCGCTGCGTCGCTTGGAACGTCCAGCTTGGTTAGTCAATTACAACGAAGAACCACACGGGATTACTAAAGAAGAAAATCGCCGCGATTTTGCAATTCGTATGCAGCAGTTTTACGATCACTATTTGCAAGATGCCCCGCCCGCCGAGTGGATGGTGACGGGCATTCCCGCTGTCGACAAAGGCAAGAAGTTGGGTTTAGATCTAGTCGCACCGACAGCTGAGCCAAAAACTTCGGCAGAACAGAAATAAGCGTTGCGCGGATCGGCTAGCGAGTTTATTTCTTTCGGATTAAGCCTGCAGCGGATGGCTTCAGTGAAAAACTACTAATTATATCTAAAAGCTGCTATCCATGATTCACCGCCGCTGAGGACAGCGGACGGCTACGGTAGGTCAGCCTGTCCTCAGGCTGACAATCCAAGACTAATTACCGGCAACTAAAACAAAGAGAGCTTTCTATGCCGCCGCTGAGGACAGCGGACGGCTACAGTAAGACAGCGGGCGGCTACGGTACCAATTACCAAATTACTTCCAGTACGTTAATATCTATCGCTACAAAATTGCTTGGTAAACCAAGTTATTCAGCAACCAAATATACTTCTTGAAGAGAATGATCGTAGTATGCCAACCGATATTGAAATTGCCCGGCAAGCCAAATTAAAACCAATTGCCGAAATTGCCGAACGATTAGGTGTAAACGTCGACGACTTAGAACTGTACGGCAAATATAAGGCAAAGTTGCCCCTCAAACTCATCGACCAAGGGCGGCTGCAACGGGCAAAGTTGATATTAGTTTCAGCCATTTCTCCAACACCGCCGGGTGAAGGTAAAACCACTATGTCGGTTGGTTTGGCTCAAGGAATGAACCGAATTGGCTGCACGGCAACCGTGGTTTTACGGGAGCCATCTCTTGGCCCTGTGTTTGGTGTCAAAGGTGGCGCGACGGGCGGTGGTTGGTCACAAGTATTGCCGATGGAAGACATTAATTTACACTTCACAGGTGACTTTGCCGCCATCGAAAAAGCTCACAATTTATTGGCCGCACTCATCGACAACTCGATTCAAAGCCGCAAGAGAAGCCTGGGTATTGATCCTCGCACTGTCGCATGGAAACGTGTCTTTGATATGAATGATCGTTCGTTGCGAAACATCATTGTTGGCCTGGGTGGCACGATGGGCGGAGTTCCTCGCGAAACAGGTTTTGATATTACGGCTGCTTCGGAGATCATGGCTATTCTTTGTCTGTCTGATGACTTGATGGATCTTAAACGTCGCGTAGGTAATATTTTTATTGGATATACGTACGACAAGCGACCTGTATATGCGCGCGACTTAAAAGCACAGGGTGCAATGGCATTGCTACTCAAGGACGCGATCAAACCCAATCTCGTGCAAACCATCGAAGGCACGCCAGCCATCATTCATGGTGGGCCGTTTGCCAATATTGCCCAAGGCACCAATTCTATTATTGCCACACGTATGGGTTTATCGCTTTCGGATTATGTGGTTACGGAAGCGGGATTCGGTTTTGATTTGGGTGCAGAGAAGTTTTTTGATATCAAATGTCAAACGGCCGGATTGAGCCCCGCAGTCGTGGTAATCGTCGCAACGCTACGTGCCCTAAAATATCACGGCGGTTGCTCCCTTAAACACGTGACGGAGCCCAATGATGCCGCTTTGATTTCTGGGTTTGCCAATCTCGATAAGCACCTTGAGAACATTCAACAATTTGGGATAAAGCCCGTTGTGGCGATTAATCGATTCACAACCGATACGGATTCAGAACTAGAACTGTTAATCAGCCACTGTCGCAATCAAGGGGTTCCAGCCGTCGTTGCGAATGTCTGGGGCGAGGGCGGACGCGGTGCTGAGACTCTGGCTGTCACCGTGCGTGAGCTAGCCGACCAATGCACTGCGAAATTCCAACCGTTGTACCAATGGAATTGGCCCATCAAGAAAAAAATCGAAACCATTTGCAAACGGATTTACGGTGCGGAAGCCGTCGATTATCAACCGCGGGCCAAAGCAGATCTCAAGACCATTGCGGATTTGGGCTTGGAAGGCTCAGCGGTATGCATTGCAAAAACACAGAAATCGCTATCCGACAATCCGGACCTATTGGGGCGTCCGAAAGACTTTGTCGTGACCGTGCGGCAAATCGAAATAGCGGCTGGTGCAGGATTCGTCGTCCCAATTACCGGAGAAATCATGCGGATGCCGGGCCTGCCGGACGAACCCTCGGCCGAATGGATGGACATTGACGACCAAGGAAATATTACCGGATTGTCCTAATCCAAAGGCTTGTGGCGGTGGCATCGGTCATAGAGCTAAACGGCGTCCCACTCGCTTTTATGCCCCAGACTCTCGATAAATTTTGATGGTACTAGGCAAGTTGAAAATTCTGCAACCTGCGCCCGAGGTGCTTGGTAAAATAAAGGGGTGGATTTGATCGAAGTGATTAGCACTTGTCCGCTCGGGTATTAGTAACAACTATTGCGCCGAACAATTCTATCGAATATCGAGTTAATACGATCGCTGAGTTAATTAGACTGTGAATCAGTTTCCATTTGGATACGAACGAATCCAGGAGGCCAGTTGGGCGTATTTATCGTCTTTGCTGATGATTGCGCTGTTCTTTAAGTTCAATCGATTTTGGACGATGCGAAATCTCGATCTGTTCTTCGTGATCTTGTTGGCACCAGGCCTAATTATGGTCTACAGCGGCATGAGCGCTGACCAAAGCGTCTTGGCGACGCTTCCCACGCCGCCAACAAAGGTTGCGGGTGAGCTACCCAGCGATCAGAACGAGTCGGGAAATGGGCCTTCGACGGAATCTTCCCAAGTTGTACCATCCCAACCATCAAACCAGCCCGTCAATTCGTTAAACAATCACAATGGAAATGCTAATCCGTTGGCAACGGGGGTCGGAACGAATCCCCCGATGGAACCCATTAACAATCAAGACCCCCAAAATTCAAACTCCCTACCCGGTGGTCCGGATTCGAATTCTGGAACCTCTAATCCGCGCGGACCACAAGAAACGCCCGGACAATTGTTACCCGACAATCCGCGGAACCAAAAATTAGCCCCGGCTACTGAATCCACGTTGACTGGATCTCAACGGCTTCAGCGATTGGGGTATGTTTGGCTGTTCTCCGTCGGAGGCTTGTTCTTAGTACGAACTTTATTGGACCCAATTTTGGTCCGTCGTCCGTTGCTCGATCCCAACCTGAGTATTGGCGGCATGGTCTTTTTAGGTTGCAGCCTAATGACCTTTATGTTTGCCGATTTGGTGACAGCTCCAGTTAAGTCTGAAACTGGCGACCCACGAATTAATGGCCCCGGCTATCGTTGGTTGCAGACATTACCGGTGATCGATACGTTTTCTCATCGTCAAAGGTCTGACCAAGCTGGGCAACTATCGGACGCGTCGTCGCCGGCCGGATCGACATCATTCAATTCGGAAGGTCAACCAACAACCTCACAAAACCCTAACTCACCCAGTTCTACGTCTCCCCAATTGGGAACGGACAGGAATCAACCAATCGATTGGCATGGCGAATGGGCCGCCAAAACACTGGTAATTGCGAATCAGATCGCAATTGTATTGGGCCTCATCTTTTTGGGGAATTATCACTTTTCCAATTTTCGTTCTGGCGTCGGGATGGCTTGTATTTACTTGATGGTGCCCTATACCGTTTTCTATTCTGGCCATCCGCTACATCTGCTGCCGGGTGCTTTGATCTTATGGGCCATGGTTGCCTATCGACGTCCATTTTGGTCGGGCCTATTGATTGGCTTGGCTGCGGGCGTTGCCTATTACCCGATATTTCTGTTGCCCTTGTGGTTCAGTTTCTATTGGGATAAGGGCGCAGTCCGCTTTGCGATCGGAGTTGTTTGGGCCTTGAGCATTTGCATTTTAGGTTTGTGGTTTACCGCGGCGGATACTTCGACGTGGCTGTCGCAAGTGCAACAGATGTTCGGATTTTGGTTACCAGTTATGGAGGGCCTCCGCGGGATTTGGAGTCTGGGCTGGGACGCCAATTTCCGTCTACCAATTTTGGTGGGCTTTTTGGTTTTGGCTATCTCGTTTGTTTTCTGGCCAGCCCGCAAGAATACGGGAACTTTGATTGCTTATTCAGCCGCCATTATGTTAGCCGTTCAATTTTGGCACGGATTTGGCGGCGGGCTGTATATGGCCTGGTATTTACCACTTACGTTGGCCACTTTTTTCCGCCCTAATTTGACCGAGCGCGATGCCATCTCGCAATTGGGCGATGGCTGGTTGCGACGATTTCGGCGGACCGATTCCAAACATTCGATCCCCACAGCCGCTTAACCCTGCTTGTGCCTCCGTTGATATCGCTTTCTTCCTTATCTCCGGCCGTTAATTGAGTTGCCAGTAGCGAAAATCCGATTCCAACTAGTGGCGGTGTGTCGTTCACGCATTGCGATCGGGTTTACGGTGCGATCGGGTTTACGGTGCGATCGGCCTTAGTTCGCATCCCACACGAGAGGACAAATCATGCGGCGAATGTTGACGATGGTGCTGATGGGCATTGTCATCACCAGCGGGGGATGGCTGCTCTATCATCACGACCAAATCAAATCGATTGATGACGCTTGGTCGCTCGCCAAACAGCAAATGACCCCGGCAATTTCTGCCGGATTTAGCGATCGATTACCCGATTCGGCGACTCCACAATCGTTGCGACTGGCGGCTTTTAATATTCAAACCTTTGGGCCAAAGAAAATGGGTGACGAACTCATTCTCAGTCGGCTTAGCGAGATTTGCCAACAGTTTGATTTGGTTGCTATCCAGGAAATTCGCGGTCCGGACACCCAGTCGTTGACTCGTTTGGTGCAGCGGATGAATGAAAATTCGAATGGCAAATTCGCTTTTGTCAGCAGTCCGCCGCAGGGTCGCGGCAGTTATCAAGAGCAATCAGCGTTTGTGTTTAACCAACAGAAAATCCGACTGGATGATGCGTTTTCTTACACCGTTCAAGACCCCGATGAATTGTTAGTGCGGCCACCGTTTGTGGGTTGGTTTCGCGCTGTCGAACCGCGACCCGATCAGGCTTTTACCTTTACGCTAGTAAACGTCCATATCGATCCGCAGCACCCGGCGAAAGAACTGGTTTACCTTCCGGATTTGTTTCGCGCTATTCGCAAAGATGGTCGCGGTGAAGACGATATTATCATCGCCGGCGACTTCAACGCCGGTGATCGCGGATTAAAACACATTGGCTCTTTGGGACTGACTTGGGCCATCTCGAATCAACCTACCAACACGCGGTTCACGGCGCAATATGACAACCTAGTATTCGATTCGCGTGCAACTACTGAATATCTCGGTCAAAGCGGGGTGTTAAACTTCGTCAAACATTTTAACATCACGCTCGAGGACGCATTGGCCATTTCGGACCACCAACCAGTTTGGGCCGAGTTCTCAATTTTCGAGGGATTTGCGCCTGGTAAAGTCGCCGTGGACGATGCTCTGAACGAACTCCTTCGGTAAACGCAATCCTTTGCCCTGGCGTCACAAAACATTCCGCGTTGACCTGGCGGTTTTGGGCCCTCGAACTCCTCTCAACATTTCCTGCCGGCGCATTAGAATATCACTCCAAGGAGATCTCAACGAATGCCACCAGTTTTAAATTCCAGCGAATTGTTAACGGCCTTGAATTGGCTGGATACCTGCCAACCCGAAATGGTGGCCCACATCGAGCGATTGTGCAATATCAACTCAGGAACACAAAATTTATCTGGGATTGCCGAGGTGCAACGGCAACTCGAGTCGCTGTATCAGTGTCTTGGCGGGGAATTGAGCTACCATGACTCGCAACCCTTATCCCACGTTAATGACGCTGGAAACTTGGATCTGACTCCTCTCGGTCGCACGATGGTCTTTTCAAAACACATTGCCGTGCGTCCGCGAGCGCTGTTGTGTATTCACTGCGATACGGTTTACGACCAACAGCATCCATTCCAAGCCTGCCGCTGGCTTGATTCACAGCGGCTCAATGGCCCGGGCGTTATCGATGCCAAGGGTGGCCTGATTGTCATGTTGTATGCGCTGCGTGCGCTCGAACAAAGTCGTTGGGCGGGAAAGCTGGGCTGGCAAGTTATTATAAACCCCGACGAAGAGATCGGCTCGCCCGGTAGCGGCAGTCTTTTGCGTTCGTTGGCCCAACAAGCCGACCTGGGGCTGCTATTTGAACCGAGTTTGCCTGACGGTTCGATGGTTTCGTGGAGAAAAGGCTCTGGTAATTTTGTATTTGTCGTTCGCGGCAAAGCTGCACATTCTGGCCGGGCATTTCATGATGGACGCAATGCGATCGTAGCTTTGTGTCAACTCCTTAATCAAGTCAATGAACTTAATGGGCGCGATCCAGATATTACGCTGAATGTCGGACGCATTTCGGGCGGCGGGGCATTAAATATCGTGCCCGACCTAGCCATCGGACGCGTCAATGCACGGGTAAAATCCGTCGAACAAGCGGCCTGGGTTCAACAACAATTCCAAGCAATTACCGAAATTGCGAGCAATGCGGATGGCATCACGGTCACCTTGCACGGCGAATTCACATCTCCACCAAAACCTGTGGATGAGGGTACATTGCGATTGCAATCGGTAATCGAGCGTTGTGGAACCGAATTAGGCGTTCCGGTTGCTTGGCAAGGATCAGGCGGCGCCAGCGATGGCAACAAATTTGCCGCCGCTGGACTCAGTAATATCGATTCGCTGGGTCCCGCTGGCGGCGAGATTCACAGCGCGAACGAGTTCTTGCTGGTCGATAGCCTTGTGCCACGAACTAAACTTGCGGCTGCCACGTTGTTACAACTCGCCGCCAATCAAACTTGGTACGGTTGATTACCTATCGCCCACGGTTACCTCAATAAAACAAAGTCCGGCATACCGGAGCTCGCGTCTGGCATCCGTTAAATTCGATACCCGATCACCCACTTTTTGGAAATTTATTCGCCTGAAGTCTGCAAGTTTTTTCCACTGTCCACGATAACTTTTTTGCAGCTTGATACGTCCCAAATTTTCCAGCCGAAATTTGTACCGATCGTATCAATTGTCCGGCGACGAATAAACTTCCATCCACTGCACTCCAAAATATTACGGCGAGCTTCATGCGGGTTAGTCAAACTCTACGGCCTAGCCATGTTAAACTTTAACGCCGGTTAGTGGCTGTCGTTTTTCTGTCTGCGGTACTTGAACTAACTTCTTTTGCAATATGCCGATTTTTTTGGCATCGGTTTTGCATCTGCTTACATTTGTGCGAAGAGCCCTGCTCTGCTCAACAAGGCGAAAAAGTTTCGCCAAACCAATGCAAATCCCTGTTTCGAAGTTGTTTCGTTTACGCATGAAGCTACCCAACATTTCCAATTCGATGACAGAACCAAACCAGTCGCAATTGGCGGCCGGTAAGGCAAATGGATTGGGCGGCCTGAATGGGTTATTTGCCGAATTTTTAACGGATGCATCGTCTGAAACCCAATCTGCTAATCAGTTTACCGATGCCAAGACCAACGGTAAATTTGCGGTACGTAAAACGTCCGGCTCGAACCATCCCTTTGATATTGATCTGGGATTATTGATAAACGAACAATTTATCGCCGGGAAACGAGCATTTGCGTCAGGATTCGGAAAGCCTAGCGACCAGGATCTGACCAGTTTACTCGAACCTTCGAACGCGACGGGATCGTCTGGCATTTCCAATTCCAATCATTCGTTAAATCAACTTGCGGCTTCTAATTCCGAATTAAGCGGTTCTTTATTCTCCGGTAACAATTCGTCGGACAACGTCAACGATTCTGACATCAATGCTGCGGATTCCTTGGCGGCCCACCAACTGAACAGCGCCCAACTTTCTGGGACTGCCGGCGTGGTGAGTCCGCAAAAAAAAACGATCCATTCTCAAGGACAAGGAACGTTGCATCTACCGAATCATTCGCCATCCAATTCTCCAAGGGACCCGCAAGCTCTCAGTGCCTCAACTAAATCTGTCGCCGACAGTAGTCTTGCGTCGTCGGTAGTCGGAAATGAAGCCGCCAATTTTAACACTGCAGATTCCATTAGTTTAAATTCTGCCGCTCTAGTTGCTGGACCGAATTCCGGCTTAAGCACTGCAATTCAAAATTCGCCTGTGACAACCGACGACACCATTCGCACGACGCTGGCCCACAGCTCTGGCACTAAATCGGCTAACCATCACCAATCGACAGAAGAAGTTCGTCAGATCCCGTCAACACCGACATCCAATGCCGGTGAACTCGATCGAAACGCTTTAGACCAAGCTGAATCGGCGATCAGTCCTGCGGTATTGGCGTTAATGTCCAATGCCACACCACGCGCTCGAGGTGGTTACGGCGGCGATTTTCAAACTGGAAAATCCAGTGGACTGAGTAACACCCGAGAAGGTTCGGTTTCAGCCCAATTGCCGGCGGGTCACGCAATCCGCACAGAAACAGCTGCAAGTCAAACAGCTTACGATGTCACGAAGGGTGCGGTCGATGGCGCGACAAACAGCTCGGGAACAGGCCCGGCAGTCGATGAATCGGTTAAGTTGGCATTTGATTCGGCCAATTCGCCATCCGCGAAAACTCAATTGGCTCATTCAACGCTGGGCCATTCGGCAAACACTGAAACTTCGAGCTGGGACTCGGAAATTTCTAGTGGCGTTTTTGATATTGCTGGTGCCTTGGAGCCAAATGCTGCTTTGGCACTCACGACAAATTCGGTTGAACTAAACATTAACAATCTGGGACGCGGTAACGCGATCTCGTCGGCAACCCCAACACTCAATGAATCTCTGGCCGCGACCAATTTCCGTGGTTTAGATTCAATGGTCGATGACCGTCAATTTGCGGCCGTAAGCGACATTACCGAAACCGTTTCCCAATTTAACGAATCGCCTGCCTTGCTCGATTCGGTTGCCGCACAAATCGCGACTACGGTCGAGGGGGCCACGGAATGGTTGAACATCGAGATTCATCCTCCGGAACTCGGACACCTGGAAATCCGCGTCGCTCAAGTCAATGATCGCTTAGTCGCCCAGATCGTTGCACAGAACGAACAAACTGGCGCTTGGTTAGATCGTGAACGACAATCTCTACAAGATTTCTTGGCCAGCCATGGTTTGGACCTAGAACAAGTCGACATTTTTCATCGGCAATCGGAATCACATTCGGACCATTCTGATTCGCCACAACCCCGTTACGGTGAAACACAACCCGAATTTACAGACAAGGGTCAAGAGCCCGCCAGTTCCCCAGCATCGCAACTCGAAATCGACCAAGATCTCGAGTTGAATCGTGCGGGGATTAATATCTTGGTGTAACGAATCAAATTCAGCAGCAAAGGAACAATGCTTATGTCAAACGGATTTAATTCACAGATTGGGCAACAAGATTACTTGTCATTGCTCACGGTGCAACTGCGGTATCAAGATCCACTGGATCCAGTGGATCAAGAAACTATGTTGAGCCAGTTGAGTCAATTCTCAATGTTGGAAGGCGTGGAGACGTTAAATACAAAATTTGAATCCATGTTACAAATGGAACAAGTGTCCCAGGCCGCGGGCATGATTGGCAAAAAAGTTGCATTCTTCGACAACGTCAGCGGCGAAGTGACGGAAGGAATTGTCAATCAAATCTCATTGGTCGATGGCGAGTTAAAATTGGCAGTGGGTGAGAATCTGATCACCATGAACCAAGTTTCGTCCATCCTCTACGAGGCTTAACTCAAGCCCGAAATTGCTCCCTATTTTTTTGAGTAAAAATGGAGCGTTTGAGTCAGAAAAATATACCGAACGCATTTTAATGTGCGTTTGAAGAATAAGAAGTCATTGAATTAATTTGGCTGATAACAAACACAAATTCGTTAACAACTAACGTCACTGGAGTGAATCGATGTCAAGATCCTTGTATGCCGGTGCTTCTGGTTTGATCGCGCATCAACGCAAGTTGGATATCGTTGCGAACAACTTAGCCAACCTCAATACCACGGGATTCAAAACTCAACGCATTTTGTTTTCCGATCTGTTGTACCAAAAGGTGATCAACGAAGCCAACCCGATTGGCGAGACCTTTGGTGGACGCAATCCCGGTCAGTTGGGCAATGGTGTTCGCGTTTCGCAAGTTAATCGAAAATGGGAACAGGGAACGTTGCAGTCGACTGGCGAGCAATACGACATGGCAATTGTCGGTAAAGGCTTTTTTGTTGTTGGCGATGGGCGACAAAATTTTTATACCCGCGATGGTTCGTTTACCGTCAACCGCGATGGCTATTTGGTTAATGGCTCGGGCATGTTGGTTCAGCGATTGGGTTCGCTCGGTGATCCCACCGACACGACCATTGGATTCCAAGAGCCTGGCAGCACCGCGATCAAAATCCCTTTGGGCAAAACAACTTTAGGTGCCCGCACGGTTGATGGAGTGTTTACTGGAAACTTGCCCTTAACCGCTACGGGGCCCCGCACCAATGTTTTGACGACCAATTCACCGATGCTGGCCGGTGGGGCCCCAGCGACCGGTGCGACATTGCTGAACGCCTTGGATACCAACACGGGTGACTATATTGCTGGAGACTCGGTGCGGTTATCGGGCCAAAATCCAGACGGCACTCCATTTACCTTCGATCTGCCTGTTACTGGTGCAACGACCATCGGAGATTTAATTACCGCAATCAATGCAACAGTTACAGGAGCCACCGCTGCGTTGGATGCGGAGGGAAACATTGTTTTAACCGATACGGTGACCGGTGAGTCTCAAACGGCATTAACATTGGCGGATGTCGTCGGCAATACGGGCTCGACCGCTTTTGACACCCATGACTTGGGGCAAACGACGGAAGGCAAGGACGGCGATATCCATACAACGACGATTCAGATATACAATGAGCAGGGCCAAGCCCAAAGCGTGATTGTGAATTTTCAAAAACAATCCGCTAAAGAATGGGATGCAACTTTTTCATTGTCGGCAGGCAATGGCACAATGGTCGACTCAGTCGTCACGGGAATTGAGTTCAACGACGATGGCACATTTCGTCGAATCAATGGTGTCGGTGCCGACGGCCCCACCATCGAAATCGATTTTGATGACTTGGCCGAAAACCAAACCATCACATTGGACCTTAGTGAACTCAATCACAACCCAGGAAACTTCAGTTCGTTTTTTGAGCAAGACGGTTTTCCGACGGGCGTATTGTTTGCTTTTGCGATCAGCCCTGATGGTGTCGCCGAAGCAATTTCGACAAACGGTGTTCGCATCCCGTTGGCACAATTGGCGATTGCCGATTTCCGCAATGAAAATGCACTTTCGTCAACTGGCAATAACTTGTTTGCCGATACGATTGCCAGCGGTGCCGCTCAAGTTGGCCCAGGTATGACCGCCGAACGTGGGCAAGTACTCAATGGTAATTTGGAGCAATCCAACGTCGACATCGCGTTTGAATTCACCCAGTTGATCATCGCTCAACGAGGCTTTTCTGCCAATGCTCGAACAATCACCGTCACCGACAACGTGCTCCAAGAGATGATTAATATCGTTCGGTAATCAAGGCTAACGCAAACATACTATGGGGGCGTGCGAAAACGCGCTTTCGCCCTTGGATGGAGCTAGTCGGGCAAGGCCATAAGTTTGTACAACCAGTGCAAATGTCGGCTATTTCACTGGCAGTTTTTCTAAATACTGCCACATTCGCTTTTCGAGTTCGCTCGGATTGCGATCGATTTGCTTCATAAAGTCAACGGCTCGTTCACGATCGTTGTAATCCTGAAAAGCGGGGCGTTTAGCAGCCGCTTGCAGCAGCTGAAAATACTCACGCGGTTTCGTTTCAGTGAGAAAGAAAGTCAATCCCCAGGCCATCGCATACGCAGCCTGGGGATCGGTCTCAAACCAACGATCATCGGTAATCATCTCAGCCATTTTCCCTTGGAACCGCTGTCGATTTTGTGGATCGATTAAGAATTGCAACTGACGTTGTTGAATACGATCGGATTGTTGTGAGTAGTACCCACTATTATTGACACCAGCCGCCTCGAATAAAATTGCCAAGCCTTCGCTTAACCATCGCGGCGTGGGAACATATCGCGAATGGATACCCGTGTTAAATGCCGACTGATGAGCCGCTTCGTGGACTAGTGTATTTAATTGCTCCTTTTGACTGTCGTCGAATCCTGTACCGAGTTGATATGTAATGATGCGGTTACTCTTGGGGTTGTAATAACCAAGCACACTGCTACCCATTTTTGATTGTTTGGCTAAGAATCGTTCGAATTCATCTCGAGAATCGAGAACGACTGCAACCAAAGGAAAATCAGGTTCATCGGGATTCCAACCGCGACTGGAAAAATAGTTGCGAAACCGTTGATAGAGCGTTTCAAAAGGCGTTGCCCAACGTTGATGATCCCCGGGAGGATGCACGACCACAAAATGAGCCGTCATGGAAACCTGATAACGATTTCCAAATTCTTGTTGCAGCGATCTTCGCAGCTCATCCGCTTTTGCTGGGCGAAACGACTGGTCGAGATTTTCGACTTTGGAAATTTGCTTGCGACTTAGTTGAGTCAAACGACCGTCATTGCGCAAAAGAATTAATGTATCGGCGTCCATAGCCAGCGTTTGGCCACGATAGGTTTTGTCCTGGCGATGCACCAGCACATGTTGAGGGCGCTGTTGTGCCGCTAATTCGGCGCCTGCGCATATGATCAACAGGGCCAAGCATGATCGCAAGGTGTAAACTGGCCAATTAATCGATGGTCGAAAAACGGATTTGATTAACATGAATGGGCAGTGGGTTGTTTACAAGACTTGTTATTGACTTCGAGTTCCATCCCAGGGATAGAATCAGGGCTCGTCAAAACTCACCTGATGTCTTAGATGCACCAGGAGGCCGATTGGAATAATCAAAAACTCAGCTCGGTTTAAGAACTGTAGCTTGCCTCGGATCGCGACTATGGATTCTGATTAAGATTACGGCTAGGATTCTGGTATAACCTGCCCCTCAGGTTCGCTGTAACCTATACAATTGACAAGAACATTGGTTCCATTGCGGGAGTCGACCGCCTAACTTCAGGGAGAATCGATCATGAAACGGCAGCAGCTTATCAACGCAATCACCACGGTTTTGCTTTTAACTTCTACAGCCAATGCTCAGCCACCGCCAACACAAGACATCCCTCTCCAGGACACCGTTCCCCAGAACACTATCCCCCAAGGCGTGATGGCGTTAGGCAATCGAATGGCGGAATTAGAGCTGCAACTTGAGTCGGCATCGATACCGGATCGCGATGCAGCCGAAAAAGAGATCTTGAGTTTTGGAATTGCGGCCTTAGATTTTCTCCCGGCCATTAGCAATTCAACCAGTCCAGATATGCGCGAGCGGCTTTCGCGAATTCGCCAATTGCTGGAGGTTCAATTGGTAACCGCAATTACCCAGCCGAGTCTTGTCGATTTGCGCGGCGAACTGGATATCCACAAGGCGTTAGAACAAATTGTTAAACAGTCGGGAAATCAGGTCGAATTGCTCGAAGGACTTGATATTGGGGATCGAAAAGTTTCAACGGATTGGGGAGCCTTGCCATTTTGGGAATCAATGGACCGATTGCAAAACCAATTTGAGATGGACATCGATCGGTATGGCGGTGGTCCTGGTAAACTCACTTTGACGCATCGTATCAGCCCACAACCGGTGGCTGGAATCCGGACAGTTCCGGCCATAGTGACTTATTCCAATACATTGCGAATGGAAATAACACGCCTAGAGGTTGCTAGAAACTTTTTGTCGCCGGAACATTCGGGAACGCTGCTCGACATGTCGATCCGTTGGGAACCCCGCTTATCGCCCATCGCATTCGATTTGAAGTATTCCAGCTTGAAGGTCATTGATGAATTTGATGTTGAAGTGGCCGTAGAAAATCCAGAACGTGTCTTTTCGGCCATGGTTCAACCAGAAATTCCTGAAGTCGAGTGCCGGTTACGTTTGCCCATCATGGAACGGCAAATTGAAACAATCAAGTCTTTTTCAGGAACGATTGAAACGATATTGGCCGGTCGCATGGAGACCTTTGAATTCAAGGACATTACCAAATTGCCGGAGAATACGGCATTGCAAAAAGCAGATGCGACGGTGACGTTTGAGGGGCGCGGTAAAATCGATGATTTGCAAACCGTTCGTTTGGCTCTGAGTTTTTCTCAAGAAAACAAGGCTTTGGAGTCCCATCGTTCTTGGGCATTTCGCAATCCGGTTGTGCTCAAGACACCAGGTGGTGAGTTGATTGAACCGATCGGCTTTGAAACCTACCAGCAAACCAACGAATCGCTGGGCATACAGTATTTATTCATCGAAATACCTGAAGGATCAACTTTGGTTTACCAAACCCCTGCAGCAATCGTGAAAGTCGAAATTCCCTTTAAGTTTTTGGGAATCCCCTTGCCGTGACTCAGAATCGGCTGCCGTTAGCTGCCGCTGCACTCAGCAGTACGTTCGTGGCTACCGATGTCCACATCGGTAGGTCGTGGTAGGTCGTGGCTACCGATGTCCACATCGGTAGCTTTATTTTAAAACCGATGTCCACATCGGCGCGAACTCCATGGCTGGCAATTTTAGTTGCAATTATTTAGTTTGGGATTGTCAGCCTGAGGACAGGCTGACCTACTGTAGCCGTCCGCTGTCCTCAGCGGCGGAATAGAAAGCTCTCTTCGTGTTTTTGTTGCCAGAAATTTGTCGTCGATTGTCAGCCTGAGGACAGGCTGACCTACTGTAGCTGACCTACTGTAGCTGTCCTCACGATATTTCTTTTTTATCACCATTGCCCAGCATTTGCCTGTTTTCCGCAATTCGCCTGGGCGACCAAGGACTTTGATTGAATTTAGGCAATCAACGCCGTGGGTGAATACGTGCAATAAAACGAAGATATGACGATAAACAGGCCACTTGAGCGTTGGTGAGCCGGTGAATTGCCCCAAAAAGATTGATGTCGCTTGCGATCCCCAATTATTTTTTTGTTTTTTGGCAACACAACCAGAGACACGTCGTAAAGCTATAGCATCAGGTTGATTAACAGCCACGAAATGAGTAAACGATCAGGGTTTCGAGTAAATTTTTTGGGAGGTAAGGGCAATGGGTTTGGGTTATATGAAAATCCCGGGTATCGAAGGTATGGCCACTCAACAAGGTCATGAAAAATGGATTCCAATCGAATCCTGCTCCATGGGTGCTAACCGCAATATGGCGGAAGGCAGCAACGATCCGGTAGCGGATCTGCGAAACAGCCGCGTTCAAATCGGCGGTGTAGTCATCTCGAAGAACGCCGATTCTTCGACTCCATTGCTGGCTCAAGCAGTTTGCAACGGTACAGTATGGCAAGAACCCGTTCTGATTGACTTTATCCGCAACTCAGAAGGTTCGGGCGAACAAACCTACTACACGATCACCTTGACCAACGCGTTTGTGAAATCGCATGATCAAAGCGGTCACGCTTCCTCGGGCGGCATGGCTTCGACCATGGAATCGCTGGTCTTGGGCTTCTCCAAGATCAAATGGGAATACAAAGTGTTGGACGAAAAGGGAAAAGTTCAAGGAAGCAAAGATGCTTCTTGGGACTTGACCAAGTCACGAGCATCATAAGCAGAATAGTCCATCGTCTGCAAAAAAGAAACCGAAACACCGTTCGCAAGAGCGGTGTTTTTTGTCGTTTGGGTCGATGGGCGCCCGGCCGAATGTTTTCAAAATGGTTCTCAGCCAGCAAAAAAGTTTCAACCAGCCGTAAACTATGGCCAGAAACTGCTACTTTTGCCGTTGGGCTTGATGGTTTACAATTTCGCTATTTCCTCGACGAGTGCAAGCAAAGATGAACCGCGATCCGATTTGCTGGGCCGAGGGCCTGTTTCTAAAACCTCATCATCTACAGCAAGCCGATGCCTATTGGCATCACTTGTTATTTGCGCACGGTCGGTTTGATCACCCTTATCCCTACGGCATCTATCGCCTAACCATTAATCGTGAACTGCTCAATACTTGGCAAATTGAAGTTAGCGGCGTCAGTTGTCGGATGAAAGACGGCGCTCTCATTGAATTTGATGGACGGCTTGATTTGTCGACCGTTGCGGGCACACGGAGCGTGGCCGACGAATTGCGGTCGGGTGGATCGGTTGTTGTTTACCTGGCGATCCCAGGCACAAAACAACGATCTCCCAATGTGGGCAATCCGGATGCTACCACACGTTTTGTTCCACATACTCGTGAAGTTTTTGATTATTGCAATGGCGATAACGACCAACCCGTTGAATTCATGAGCTACAATTGTCGGTTGATGGTGTCCACACAACCATTGACGGGGTTCGACTTATTGCCCCTGTGCCGCCTCAAGTTGTCGGATGCCGGTGACCGCACGCCCCTGATCGACAAAACTTTTTTGCCACCTGCATTAAATATGCATGCAACCATTGAGTTGCAACAATTGTTGCGACGTCTGAACGATCAAGTTGCCAGCCATTTTGAAACCTGGACCGAAGAGCTAAAAAATCGCGGTGTGTCTTTTAACAATTTTCTACCGGAGAACTTTCCGGGGATGATGTTGGTTGCTCTGCTTGGCGAAATGCAAGGCTGGCTGCGCTGTCAACTCGATTCGCAAGGTTGCCATCCGTTTGTATTGTTCCAAACGATATGTCAATGGTTGGGGCGTTTGGCGGTCATCAATCCATTGCCCGGCGGGTTTCAGCCTAATTATCCGGCTTACGATCACGATCATCTAGAAAATTGTTTGACCTGGCTAGCGGAAGAATTGGAACGTCGCTTGTTCCGTCCGGCCGATTCCAACGTTAAACAAGTTTTCTTCAAAGGCCACCAAGGAATTATGAAGGCCAGCGTCAACCCGCAATGGTTCGACAAACGAAATTGGTCACTTTACTTTGGAATTAACCTTCGCGAAATGCCGACAACCGATCGCGAGTATTTCATCAAAGATGTCTTTTTCGGCGGCATGGACAAACTTTACTGGAAACTCGGTAGCCAAGACCGCATGGAGCGATTGTTCCGCGATGTGGCTCGCGGCGTGAGTTTGTCGAATATCGAAAAAGAAAAAACCAACCTGCCCAAGCGACCCATTTGGCTGTTCGCCGAGTTCAATGACGACTTGTTCTGGGAAGAAGTTCGCCAAAATTATTCGCTCAGTTTTCGTGTTGATGAAGACCGAATTCACAATTTGAATGAACTCGAAGGTAGTGAAAATCTGATCGTCGCGGTTGACCGCAAATTGTACAAATTTCAAATCGCTGTCTTTGCTGTCAAGAAATAACCTTACCCATGAATGAATCGTTCGCTCAAGTCGTATTTCCAATCATGAATTTGGTCTTAGAACAAGAACAAATCCTGATTAACAAATTTGACTCTCCACAAAAAGTCACATCTTACGATGTGCGCAAGATCCAAGAAAATTTCAAACAGGCTTTGGATCGCGCCAGTGCGGATTTGGAAGGCGCCGAAGAATGGGAACGCTATGCGCGTTACGCTTTGGTAGCCTGGATCGATAGCTTGATGATCGCCAATCCCTTCGTCGGGCCACACTGGCAAGACCTGGTCTTGGAGAATCGCTATTTCGATACCCGCGGTGCGGCCTACGACGAATTTTACCGTCGCTGTGAAGATGCCCTGCGGAAAGGCTTAAAAAATGCTGTTGAAGTCTTCTTTTTGTGCTTCATGTTGGGTTTTCGTGGGGTTTATAATGACCCCCAAGCCGCGGCGCGGCTCCGCGATCTGCCGCCCTCGGGCCGCGAATGGCAAAAACGATACGCCAAAATCGTTGTCGCTAATCAAAATAAAACACAATTAGAACCGCAACCGGCACTGCGTTTTGATAATGCCCCTCAAGTTGGTTTTCGGCATTTTCTCACTGCGCTCTTGGCGTTTTTGTTCTTCTTGACCTTGTTGGTCGTTGTGCAAATTGTGATTGGCATTCAACCCAAATAAGCCCGAAGGATTGGCCCAGCAAGCGATCGTCGATAAGCAAACAACTATTAGAAAACCAATCGGCACAAAATCAGATAAACGAGACCACAAAACGATGCGACGCAAACACTCGTAAAACTGTAGTAACGCAAAACTGTAGTAACGCAAAACCTAGATAATACGAACCGACATCAACCGAGAATCCGAATCATTGAGGCGCAAAAACGATGTTTGATATCTTCAATATCTTTTATCGGATCACGTATCCCATCAACTACTTCTTGCAGTTTGTGGGACGCTTCATACCTGGTGGCAAATCGCTATCTGGGATTTCCTTGGCAACCAAAGTTGCTCTGTCGTTATGGATCCCTTTATTGCTGGGCGTAGCTGCGGCGATTTGGTTTGTTTGGCGAAATCCGAGCGCGTTCAATCGGGCTTTCTCCAGCCCGCTAATGCTGGGCTTGGTAATCTTGTTGACGTTAGTGTTTCCATTTGTGATCTATTGGATGGTTCGATTGATTAGCACCGAGCGAATTCAATTGATGCCTGATGTCGATGAACCATGGCGGCAAGGGGTGGCTGAGCTTCGTCGTTTGGGAATTGATCCTCAACGCATGCCATTGATGTTGGTTTTGGGTACCGACAATTTTGAAAAAGCACGGGCCGTGCATCAAGATAGCTATTTCAAATTAGAGTTGGCTGGAGTTCCTCAAGGAGAAAGTTTTTTCTTGCATTGGTACGCGGGAGCGAAAGCTGTTTTTCTGCACGCGAAACAAGTGACCCGCACTTCGGCCAATTTGCCCAGTTTGCGGAAAAGTCAACGCGTACCCGGTAAAGGGCCGGGCATGGAAGAGGCAGCAACCATCGGCGGCAACGATTCGATCGGATCGTTTGCTACGTTTCAGCCCACCGAAACCGGCGAAGATTTTGCCAAATCAATGGAAATGGGCTCGTTTCAAGCGCAAGGAACTTTAACTGGCGAGGAAGTCCCTTTCGATATGGCGTTAACCCCTAATCCCGGTATCAATGTGGCGCATATTGTAGATAGCGCGCTGCCGAACCAAGCGCTGCTGAACGAGCGGCTCAACTATTTATGCGGTTTGCTCAAAAAACTGCGGGGCGACGAAGTGCCCATTGACGGCGTTATCGTCGTGGCACCGTTTGGCGCCGTGATGGACAAAGGCGCACAGTTTGCCAGTTATATCCAAGAGGACTTGAGTCAGCTTCGTGCTGAATTGGGATCTAACTTTCCAGTCACGGTGCTGATCTCTGAAATGCAAGAAGTCGAAGGCTTTGTTAATTTGGCAGCCGGATTAGGCAACGTGCCGCAAATGGCTCGCTTTGGCAAAGGATTTTTGCTCGAAAATATTCCTACAGCCGACCAAATGACCGCGCTGGCCCGTTCTGCTTGCGAGTCGTTCCAACAGCATATCTTTCAAGCATATGCCAAACAAACATTGGACAACCAAGTCAGCGGCAAGCGGCTATTTCGTTTGTTGTCGCGGATAACAACGGAATCGGTCAATAAAATTTCGGCATTCCTGCAACGAATTACGCTGCCGCCACCTAATATTGATCCCCGAGATTATCTGGCAATTACCGGTTGTTACTTTGCCGCCACCGGAAAAAAAGAACTTAGTGAATTTGTATTTCTCAATGGGGTGGTAGAAAAAGCCATCGGCAATTGCGAGAATACAAACTGGACGGCGACCAGTCAACGTAAAGATCAAGTTTACAAGGGTTGGGCCGGCGTGTTTTGGTTTATGTCATTGTTAGCAATGGCAGGTCTGTTGGTCACTGGTTACTTTCAATGGTTTCGGAATTGATGTTGCTGAGAATCGCAATCAATCACCGGAGGAATCCCTGTGTCGAATGATCCCAATTACCGCCCCCATGCGCCCCAAAATTCGGGCGAATCGCCTGAGGATATAAATCATATCCCCCCGGCCCAAGATCCGGCTTGGGAAGATATACTCGAAAAGACGCAACAAGCCACGGCCGATCCACAAATGGCTGACGTCTTTCGCAATTTTGTACGTTCATTTCCCGATAATACTGAGTTAAATTTGGAGGCCGTCGTTCAATTGGTTCGTTTGATCTTACGACGAAAATTTGGCAATCGAAAGTTGCCTCCAGAATGTGCGACCTGGATTGCAGAGGTCCTTTATTACGATCCTACTTCTCATCAGCGAGTTAAGACCTTATGGAATCTGGCGCGCGATTAGAGGATTCGGCCCCCGAGCCAATTCGATTTCAAAAATTGATCGAAGATCACTTGGATCTCGTGCGGTCCATGGCGCAATCTATCCATCGTCGTTTGCCAGCCTATATTCGATTTGATGATGTCCTGTCTTATGGCCATCTGGGACTTACCCAGGCCGCCAAATCTTACCAGCCTTTCCCAGGCTCTACATTTTCCACTTATGCTTACTACCGCATTCAAGGTGCGATTTTTGATGGCGTAACCCGCATGAATTGGTCCACTCGCAGCGCTTATCGCGAAGCCAAACGGCGGCAAATGGCAAATGAAGTGCTGGATGATCAAAACGCTCAAGAACCTGCGGCAACCGTCGACGGTTTAACGAATTGGATGCTCGATACCACCAGCCAATTGGCAATGGTGTATTTCTCGACACCGCTTAATGAATCGCAAAGTGTTGGCGATTTGGTGGTTGATAACTCCGTGACCGATCCCAGTGAACTGGCCGAAACTTCGGAACTTACACTCCGCTTGCGACATTTGATTGCTGAACTTCCACCAAGCGAAAAGAAATTAATTGAACTGACTTATTTCGAAGGCAAGTCGTTAGCGGAGGCCGCAACGGAACTGAAGAAAAGTCGTTCATGGGCTTGTCGCATGCATGCCAAAGTGCTCAAAAAAATGGCTCACCAGCTAGCCTAAACGAAACCAAATTTCATTCTTTGTTGCGTTCTTCGCTCAGAACTCCTATCATTGTTTAAAGTCACTCTATGCAGATGATTCGCGAATCCGCGGAATCGGATGTAATCAATAAAGTTCTGAGGAGGAAGTGTTGAATGACGGCCGTGTTCGATGGGATGACTCGATGGGGTGCCGTGAGTCTGGTGGTGGTATTGTATTGGTGTACCAATCATAGTTTAGTTTGGGCCCAAGCTGAAGAAATAAAAAAGGCTTTAGCGATTAAACCCAACCAAGCTGACGTTGATTATGATCAAGTTGCCGACGACGATGTAAAAAACTGTCGCATTGAACGCGCCAAAGATGTCATCGGCATTCCCGGCTGGATCGTGCGCGACGCAGCCGGTCGCCAATTACGAAAATTCTTGGATCTCAACCAAGACGGCCAATTAGATCAATGGTCGTTTTTCAAAAATGGAATCGAAGTCTATCGTGATATCGATTCGAATTACGATCGTAAAACGGACCAATATCGATGGCTGGGAACTGCCGGTACACGTTGGGGCAAAGATGACGATCAAGATGGTCGGATTGACGCCTGGCAAATGATTTCAGCCGAAGAAGTTGCCGCAGAAGTTTTTTATGCGATTCGACAAAATGACCGAAATCGATTTCTGCGATTGTTGATTACTCCCACCGAATTAGAATCGCTCAAATTGCCTTCCCGACTCAACGATTCGGTGATTGCTGGGCTCAAAAAGGCCTCGGCCGAATTTGAAGGTTTCGTGAAGGCACAAAAAGCCATCAAATCGAACAGTGAGTTTGTGCATTTTGGCAGTTCGCGTCCCAATTTGATTGCTGGCGAGCCCAAGCAACCTGAATTGATTATTTACGATCACGCTTCTGCCGTATTCCAAACTGGCAGTGAGTTCAGCCAATTGTCGTTAGGTACGTTAGTACAGGTCGGTACAACCTTTCGCGCTTTAGAACTTCCCGGTGTGGTTGAACCCGGCAAAGCAGTGGCCAATGGTGGGGTCTTTTATCCGGTCGGCGAAATGGGCGATGCTACGGCGCAATCGCGGCCCGATAGCGCCAACGAAAAAGTCATGGAACTGTATGCTCGAACCGAGGAACTGAACAAGAAATTGCAGGGCGCTAAGCCCAGCGCACAAACGGAGTCGCTGCAGGCACAGCGCGCGGATTTATTGTGGCAAATCATCGAAGCCAGTTCGAACGACGAAGATCGAGCGAATTGGATTCGCAATGCAACCGACGCCATTACCAGTGCCTATCAAGAAGGCTTGTACCCTTCCGGGCTCGAGGCCTTGGGCAGCATCAAAACCAAACTAACGAGTCTTAAAGAAACCTCAGAGCTCGATTATTTGGCTTGGCGAGAACTCATGGCTCGATTCTCTCATGCTGTTGAGGGTACTCCCAAAGAACGCGCTGCCGCGACCGAACAATATTTGAAGGACTTGGAGTCATTTGCCGAATCGTTTCCTAAAAGCGAATTTGCGGCCGAATCGATGATGAACCTTGCGTTGTATGCGGAAGTCTCCGACGGAGCCGACACCAAGACCGCTTTAAAATGGTACGAACAAGTTGAACGTTTGTTCCCGGAGCAAGCCGACGGAAAACGAGCGGCCGGTGCTCGCGTTCGCTTGACCGCCGAGGGCAAAGCACTTAATTTTGTCGGCACCCAAATTAACGATCGCAAGTTTTCGTTGAATTCGTTGCAAGGCAAAGTCGTCGTAATCCATTACTGGGCAACTTGGTGCGATGCCTGTACGGCAGAGTTTGAAGAATTCCAACGTCTCGCTGCAAAATACCAAGGCGACTTGGTGTTTGTTGGCGCATGCCTGGATGATGAGCCGCAAACGGTCAAAGATTACCTTGCCCAAAACCGTTCGATCAATTGGATTCAGCTTTACGAGCCCGGCGGAATCGAATCAAGCCCCTTGGCACAACAACTGGGAATTCCGACATTGCCTTGGATCTTGCTGGTCGACAAAGAAGGCAAAGTTGTGAATGCCAATTGCTCGGCACTCGAATTGGATCGCGAAATCCAACGACTTAACAAAGATTAAACTGTTTAGTTGGGGAGAAGTTCCATGTTGCGGTCACAGCTCGACATAATCACTTGCCCCCTTTGGCTCGTGTTTTGCGGAATTGTGGTTGCCTTGATCGGAGTTGTTCCAATTCAGGCTCAAGACAAACAATCCAAATTGGAACTACCCATGGACACCGATTCGCCAATCTTAAGTTTGGCGTACGAGGGTGGGTTTCGCCGACCACAGGCCGCAGATTTTCAACCCACGCCGCTGATCAGTTTGTACGCCGATGGTCGAGCCGTTACCGGTGGCAATTCGCCACAACAAATTGTCCGCGAATGCCAGTTGCCAGAACAGTTTTGGCAAGATCTCGTGGCTTCACTGATGGACGAACATCAGTTTTTGTCTCTTGATAGTCAAAACATCAACGATGACATCGAGAAACAGGCGGAACACAAAATCATGGACGCCCCCACGAGCGTAATCACCCTGCGATTGGCGAATCGAACTCATCGTGTTGAGGTCTACGGTTCGTTAAGCATGGCCAGCCAAGTTACAGAATCCATTGCACTGCAACAATTTGTGGCTGTTGAAAAACGATTGCGAAACTTGTATTCCATCGCGCTCACGGGTGGGTTGGATGAAGTAGATTCAATCGTCGTGCAAATCCAAGAGTTGCTATTGCCGCAATACCCATCGCTCTCGCAACTCTCAGCAAAAGAATTGCTCTGGTGCTCGCGGCAAGCCTCTGGTGATTTGCGGCTGGAATTTGCCCTCGACCTTGTCGCCAAGTCCTCGAATCCTCCGCGAAAACTCAAGATCACCTACAGCCGCGTCGATGGCAAAACCACCATTCAACATCAACTCCAAGAACCTCCGCCGGACAAATCGCCCTAATGTCAAGAATTCGCCGGATCCCTAATAGTCAAAGCTCGGCCCGCATCGCATAATACCAACCCGATTCGAATTTCTGAAAACCCTGCGAATGATGTCATGGACCTCGTTCAATTAAGATATTTTCTGAAGGTCGTCGAATGTTGCAACTTCACTCATGCAGCCAGCGCCTGCTCTATTTCCCAGCCGGCCCTCAGCCAACAGATTTCTAAACTTGAAAAGGAACTGGGCTCAACCTTGTTCGACCGTCAGGGTCGCCGAGCTTTGTTGACGCCCGTTGGGCATATTCTCAAAGAAAGCGCCGAAAAGATTCTGTTCTTAGTTGATGAGACCAAACGTCGCCTCGACGATGGCGGGCATGTGGGTCGGATCCAAATTGGTGCCGACACGACGACGGGACCTTTTTTTGCTACGCGGCTGCTTCAGTGGATTGAGGCGGAATTGCCCAAAGCGGAGTTTTACCTATCCGAATATCCAGACGATCAAGTCTGGAGCCGCTTAGAAAGGTCCGAAATCGACTTGGCATTGATGCCCCAGCCCCATACCCGTGCCAGTGAATTTCAATACAAACCTTTGCTGCAAGAAGAGATTCAAATTGTTCTGCCGAGCCACCACCCTCTGGCAAAAAAACAAAGTTTGGAGCCGGCCGATCTCAATGGCCAAAAGCTAATTTTAATGGATGATCGTCGATGCTTTACCCGACAAGTCTTGGAGTACTTGGACCGTCATACAGTGTCGTTTGAAGTCGTCGGGCGTGTTGAACAATTTTTGTCGATTCAACACCTTGTTCTATTGGGCAAAGGCATCTCATTTATGCCTCAAATGGCCATCCCCAGACAAGTTCGTCGGGGCATGACCGTACGCAGTTGGAGTCAAGAACCTTTAATGCGCTCGATCGTTATGGCTTGGCGTAAAGACCGTTATCAATCGCAATTACTGAGCCATCTCACCGATGCCATCACGCATTTCAGTCAGTTTAAGTTCCCTCAGGACCGTGCTCGTCGCCAAAATGATGCCTCATACGATGCTCACAATCAATCGCCACTCGCCAGTGTCGCGGAAAATGGTTTAGACTAACGTTGGCGACGGGCGCGATACCATTCATAAACAATTGGCAACACGCTCAGAAAAATAATTGCCAATATCACCAGTTCAAAATTGCGTTTGACGACTGGCCAAGTTCCAAACCAGTAACCGGCGAGCAAGAACGACGAAACCCAAACCACGGCACCAACCACATTGAACATCCAAAATCGCCAATAATTCATTTGGCCAATGCCGGCCACAAATGGGGCAAA
Organism: Pirellulaceae bacterium; assembly: GCA_041739975.1. Taxonomy (GTDB): domain Bacteria; phylum Planctomycetota; class Planctomycetia; order Pirellulales; family Pirellulaceae; genus BJ22. Next base: position 42,185 of record JBGSMY010000380.1, on the reverse strand, counting down.
GGTTCGTAGAATCGGCAGAAATCGGGCCATCACAATGGCTTTGCCGCCATGCCGTTCATAAAACGCTTGAGCCCGCACTAAATGCTGTTTGTTGAGTAGCCAAGAAGTCTCACTGCGAAATACTTTTGGGCCCACCAATCGGCCAATCCAATAATTAACTGCGTCCCCGACTACCGCTGCTACAATCAGTAACACCAACATCAATGGCAAACTCAACTGAGTTCCCGGCAATGCGATTAAAGCGCCGGTTGCGAACAACAATGAATCGCCAGGCAGAAAAGGGGTGACGACCAAGCCTGTTTCGCAAAAAATGATGAGGAATAGAATCACGTACATCCATCCGCCCATGCTATTGGCCAGGATTTCAAGTTTTTCGTCGAGTTCAAATATCCAATCAAAAATTTCCATCACATTACTCAGCATTTAAGGACGTAGAACGAACCTCAAAACTTACGCCAAATTGCAGACTAAGTCGAGATGCGTCAACCGCCAGGCGCCTCTACTAATGAGTAGGACTTGAGAAAACCGGAAAATTCGGCACAATGCGATCCTAGCCGAGCCCCGACAATCAATTGAAGTCAACCGTTCGTTTTTGCTGAAAGCACCCTAAATGACCGAATTAGCACCTTTGGAATTCGAACCGCAGCTAACGCTCGACCCTCAATTTGGTCTCACCTCAGCCGAATTGGCGCAATTGGCACCGCGTCTTGAGGCAATTCGAGATGATATGTTTCATCGCGAGCTCGCGATGTTGCGAGGTGAAATTAGCACGCCCGCAGAGTGGCAACCACTCGACGCCGCTTTTATGGAACTGCCGGAGCGCTTCCTGGACGCTTATACCACACAACGCGCTGAAAGCGAGCTCTTCCACTTGCTTCGCTCGGCCAAGATTTTTCAAGATCGTGTCGACCGCGTGGTGTTGCTGGGCATTGGTGGGTCTTACATGGGCGCTCGAGCTTTAATCGAGTGTTGCTGCGATCCTCACGTCAACGAATTGCCCGCGGGCCATCGAGGTGGCCGACCGAAATTATATTTTGCCGGCAACAATGTCGATAACGACGCTACACAAGGCCTGCTGCATTTGCTTCGCGCAACCAACGCTCAAAGCGCTCCCGGTCAACGATGGGGAATGATTGTTGTTAGCAAAAGCGGAGGGACACTTGAAACGGCCGCCGCCTTGCGGCAATTCATTAGTGCTTGGATCAATACTTATGGTCCCGATGATCTAAAACATTTCTTGATCCCCGTGACCGGGACGTCTGGAAAATTGGCTTCACTGGCCGACGCGATCGGCTGTCCCGAACGGTTCCTTGTTCCGGAAGGAGTGGGCGGACGGTTTTCAGTGTTATCCGCCGTGGGCTTGTTGCCCGCAGCCGTGATGGGGGTCGATGTGGTCAAGTTACTCGAAGGCGCCGCGCTGATGAACGATCGGTTCCGCCGCCAGCCTATGGGAAACAATCCGGTACTCGATTACACCGCAGTCAATCATCTGATGGAAATCAAACGCGGCTGCCACACGCGAATCCTCTCCGCTTGGTCAAACTCGCTCGAATCAACGGGATTGTGGTACGACCAGCTGTTGGCGGAGAGTCTCGGCAAAAACGAGCTCGGAGCATTACCGCTAACCGTCGTCAACACTCGCGATTTGCACTCTCGCGCACAGCAACATCAGGCTGGCCGTCGCGACAAGTTAATTAACAACGTGATCGTTCAAAATTGGCGACAAGACCCATTGGCCGTTGGCAAGATTCCATGGAACCTCGATCAACTTGATGACCTAGCTCAGAAAACGCTGCCGCAATTAATGGAAGCAGCGATTGCCGGCACCAACGACGCTTATCGCGAAGACCAACGACCTACCACAAATATTCGTTTGCCTCGGGCCGATGAAGCCTCGCTGGGGCAGTTGCTGCAGATGTTGATGTTGGCTACCGTAGTAGAAGGTCGGTTACTTAATATTAATCCCTACGGCCAACCGGGCGTTGAAAATTATAAGTTGCACATGAATCGCTATCTGCGGAGTCACTAATATCATGAGCATTACCCTCACTTGGCATGGTCACGCAACTTGGGCGATCTCAACCCCAAAATACAAAATTGTTGTCGACCCATTTTTTGACCAAAACCCCTCCGCAGTTCGGAAAGCGAACGAGATCGATGCTCAATTTTTGCTGATCACACACGGCCACTTTGATCATATTGCCGACGCCGCACCGATCGCACAGCGCAATGGAGCTCAAGTCATTGCCAATTATGAAATTGCCCAATGGTTGGCGACAAAAGGCGTCGAACAAACCGTCGGAATGAATATCGGCGGCAGCGTAAGCCTTGATTTTGGATCCGTGAAAATGACTCCTGCTTGGCACAGCTCAACGTTGCCCGACGGCGCTGCGGGTGGTACCCCTGGCGGATTTGTCATCAAAATCGAAGACCAAACAATTTACTTTGCTGGCGATACGGCACTATTTGGCGACATGACTCTCATTGGTAAAGCAAAGATTGATGTGGCGATCCTGCCAATCGGCGACCTGTTCACCATGGGAATCGACGATTCCATTGAAGCCATTAAAATGATTCAACCGCGATTCGTCTTGCCAAGCCATTTTGGTACTTGGCCGCCTATCGCTCAAGATGCACAAGCCTGGGCGCAACGAGTTAAACAAGAAACGGTCGCCGAGCCCATTGTCCCTCAAGTGGCTCAACCTTGGACGCTTGAGCCCGTTGCTTAAATCGCAAGAGCTCTGGGATGGACAAGAAGATTTGGGACAAGAAGATTTGGGACAAGGACGTAGCCGTTGACGTTGCCGTTTCTTGGTACATAAAAACGTCGCTTAATTACCTAAGAAATTAATCTTCCTGTCCTTCCATCTTCCTGCTTCCAAAGTTAGCTTTGATTTTCATCTCCCGGCAAAAGCAAAATGCTAGCATTCCCGTCAACAAATCCAATCAATTTGCCCTACTGTTAAGATAAATCAGGTAGACAGTACTGCGATCGATACAAATTCACAAACTCAACTCATTTTTAGTCGATATCACAAAAAGCTGGTCTCGGTGGCCGTCTCAATTAGAATAGAGTTTACTTGATTTATTTATCTGCTTAGCCGGTATGACGGTTGGTAGATCTGGTGCAAGCTGTTCGCGCGTTAACAAATGGGATGCTGGCAATGTTACGTCAATTTTTGCGGTTACTTGGCAAACGAAGTTCTGAAGTTCGTTTAGCTCGTCCCTTGGCTCATGGTGGAGTGTCCCTTTGCCAACAATTCCAGCGATTGGAGTCGCGCGAATTACTGGCCGGAGATGTTCAAGCTTTTTTTTCCGGTGCCGATCTGATGGTTTTTGGCGATCGACTGGATAATCAAATACTAATTTCCGCTGTCGACGGTGATATTCGATTGAGTGGTCAAAATGGCACGATGATCAACGGCAATGCAAATTTTACCATTCGCAATGACGGTACAACTTTTTCAGGCAATGTTATTGGGTCGTTGGGCGACGGCAACGATCAATGGGTAATGCAAGGCGCGAGTGACTGGGCTCGGCATTTTGCGATCTTCACGGGCAGCGGCAACGACTTGATCTCGATTGAAGGTGCGGAGTTCGCTCAGCAACTTTCCTTGATAACCGATGGGGGTGATGATCTAGTCGCCATCCAAGACACCACGGTTTCCGGAATTTTGTTTTTGGAGACAGGCTCCGGCGCAGACACCGTTAGCATCAACCGAATAACGGTCAATGGAACATCGCGAATCAAATTGGGCAAAGGCGATGACGTTGTGCAACTTAGTAATTCGACATTTTCACAGTTTGTCAGTCCGGAAACGAATTCCGGAAATGACACGGTGATTATGGCGGACACTATTTTCAATGGTGGAGTCCACACCTCGCTGGGTCGCGGTAATGATGTTGTTACTCACCGCGGTGTCCAATTCACGGGTCGGGCTCAAATCGATGGCCAGCAAGGAAACGATTCGATTCGATATGAAGACACGGAATCGATTCCCGATCAACTAACCATCAATGGCGGTCGGGGCAACAATGCCGCGAACGTTACGAGCATTAGCACCAGCAGTCAACAACGTTCGGTGCAACAAATTCAAACCACAACGCTCAATGATGATCTGTTTGCTTTTCGTTTGACGGCACCTGAAACAGGTGCAGCCGATCGATTGGCCGCCGCACAACAATTTCTCAATAATGATCCGGATGCTCCCCCAGTCACATTGATTGCCGGATTCAGCTCGGCCCAAACGGTTCAATCCAGTAGTGTTTTGTTGACGAAACGAAGTTCGCTGGACATTTCCGGACTCACGGCAGCAGGCGCATTGGTTGAAATTTCTCGCGATGGAGACGGCTTATTTGACGATGGATTTGTGACTGCCGATGGCAGTGGCAATTTCACGCTGACCGTTGACTCATTAGAGGCGTCTCGCAATAGCGGGACCAACGTGATTGTTGTTCGCGCAACGGACGCCGAAAATCGTACGGCAACACAAACGTTGGAAGTCTACCGGGCGGTAGGCACTGTGGTTCGGTTCAACTCATCCGCCGGTCGCATGGATTTCGAGTTGTTTGACACAGAAGCCCCGAACACGGTTGAGAATTTCTTGAACTACGAAACTCGTTACCAAAACTCGATTGTTCACCGCTCGGCCAAAACCAACCAGGGTGCAGATTTTGTAATTCAAGGCGGCGGGTTCCGAATTAACGACAGTGACGACTTGGTGGCAATTACTACCGACGCTCCTGTTTCTAGCGAAGCCAATTCGGCTAACTCAAACGTTCGGGGCACTCTCGCCATGGCTTTGCTAAGCGGCGAACCCGATAGCGGTACAAGTCAATGGTTTATCAATTTGGGCAACAACACATTTTTGGATGCACAGTCCTTTACTGTATTTGGTCGAGTGATCGGCGCTGGCTTGGATGTTGCGGATGCCATTGCGGCATTGAATCGTTTTGATGTATCCGATCTTTTGGGTTCGGCGACTTTTAGCGCGCTAAACGAAGCTCCGCTGACCGGTTATACCGAGTTCTCGGGTGTGGCGTTGGGGAATGTGTCGATGACAAGTGGTTCGAATGTGATTACAGGTTCAGGCACAACTTTTACCACGGATATTCCCGACGATAATCGAATCCGCGTTGGCGGTCAGACATTTACGGTCACTGAAATTGTCTCGGACACCGAATTGCGTGTCGCGACCAACGCAACCTCCACGGTCAGCAGCGTTAGTCTGTTCGTCAATCTGATTCCGACAAGTTCGCAATATGTCACCTTAACGACAATCGCCCCTTTGACGGTGCCGAATTAGTGACGGTGCCGAGCGAAAGGAGCTTTGGCTGTGGACTGGGGGAGCGAGTGGCAAGTGTTCGGTGACGTAAATTGGCGGGGTTATCCAGGAATTTTAGTGGCTGGCTGGGGACGATCTTCAGGTTTATCTAGTCGATTGGCTACGATAGATGAAGCTTCCCGATCTACTCTGTGTGACCCATGCGAAAGTGCGTGTCGAGTCGAATTCAATCTTTTCGGCAATTCCCTGCAACCAGTCTGACGCCCGCCCAAATCCGTCGTTCGTGCTTTTCGTGGTTTTCGTGGTTAAATCTTTTTTGCCACTAAATTCCCGGAAGAGCCATTGGCGGAGATCGTTAAAAATTTGGAAGCGCGACTCGTTGAAAGCCATTAAATAAAAAAACCCGTGACTGGGGGTAAAACAGTCACGGGTCAGACGCGCCAATCGGATTTTGAGGGACCAAGAATCGGTCCTTTGAGCGACAAACGAGGCTCGCTCAACCTTCCAACTCGATTTCGACAGGCGGTTTATTGATAAATCGCTTTACTTGTCGCGATTGATTTTTTCCAGTTCTTTTCGCATCTGTTTGAATTGCTCTCGCATTTCATCCATTTGCTCTCGCATTTGCGATCGCATTTCATCCATTTGAGCGCGAACTTCATCCATTTGAGCGCGGATTTCGGCCGACATACCTTCTTGGTGACCGCGAATAATTCCCGGGCCGACCCGTTCCAGCATTTTTGGCAGTTCTTTCAATTCTTCCAGACCTTCAATCGACATGCCCTCAAAACCGGGTGCGAACTGCATCATCTCGCCGGCTTTACGTTTGGCTGGTTTGACTTTGACTTGCTGTTCCTTACCTTCGCGAATTATTGTCAATTTCACTTCGCTGTCTTGTTTGCCCGCTTCTTGAACGGCCTTAATCAACACCTCAGGACTGGTCAAAGCGGTTTCGCCAGCAAACAACAATACATCGTCAGCCTTCAAGCCAGCAGCTTGAGCGGGAGAGTCTTCCGTTGTCTCAACCACGATCAAACCGGCTTCGTCTTCTAAATCCAACAAGGCGCGTTGTTCTTCATTCAGATTCGTGCATTGCACACCGATGAAGTAACTCGGCAGCGCTGGCTCGCCTCCCCATTGTAAGACTTGACCTTCACCAAGTTTTCCCAAACGACCTTTCAAAAGACCTTCCATTTGCGGCATTACACGAAATTGAAATTCGCGTTGCCCCTCACCTAATTCGATATCGGCGTCGCCCAATTCGATTTCGTGAGTGTTGCCTTCTTCGTCGACAACAATTGCTTTACCAACGATCTTTTGCTCTTCTTGTCCATCGACGATTTTTGACTTCGCCGTGCGGCTGACAACAATGCTTTTTGCATTGCTCACATCGATTTCTTGTTTCTGACCATCTTCGCCGACAATCACGATCTTGCCGCCATCGACTTTGACGGTTACGGATTTACCTTGCTTGTCCTGTTTATTGTTACCTTCTTCTTGACCCACAACCAATGAAGCGCAGGATAGACCTGCGATCCAAGTTGCCGCCAACCAAAACCAGACGCGTTTCATCGTTTGCTCCTTTAGTTTATTTAACAATTTATTGAGATTCGAAAAAGTGATTCGTCAGCGCAATTGGCCAAACCTCGTCGCGATCGCAAGCTGGCGTTTTTGGCTCATTGGCCGATCGGAATCAAGACATAATTTCGAATTGGAAGACTAATTTCTCGCCCGTCATCCAACTGCAGTTGAATTTGGGTGACCTGAACACGAACCTCGAACCCGAGTTGGTTGTAGCGCCGTTGCACTTCGATCGGAACAGTTGCGGACGATGGATCCACGCCTGCTTGTGTTGCCATGGATGCGGGATAAAGCGGAATGGGGCCATCCGCTAAGTCCGCGCCATCTTGTCCGACAAGTTTCACCGAAAACGGTGCTTCGTTTGGATCGAGGGTATTGGACGCTAAAGTGCGGGCATTATTGGGCAATTTCGTTCGTGGCTCTGTTTGGGAATTCGATGGCAGGCGGGGGTTTTCAAGAACAGGATTTCCGTCGCGCGTCCCGTCCAGGTGGCCGGCAACTTCCGCCACGGCACTTTGGCGTTCGTCTTGAAAACCACTGGCATCCCAGCGATTGTCGCCAAACCCACGGTTCGATTGTGCAACCTCAGTTCCCATATTTTGAAACGCCGCATTGGAATTGCCAAATGTTCCCATCCAATAAGCCATCGGAATCACTAACCAAGTCGCTGCTAATGCGGACCACCAACGCCAAGACGGGTTGTTGGACAATGATCGCCGATGAGGAACCGACAATTGAGCATGGACAATTTCCTCTTTGGGAATTTCTTGTCCTCGGTAAATCGCTGCGGCAAAGGCACTGTCGCTCTTTATTGCACTCTTTGATGTGGCAACTGTACTTGGCCCAACATTGCTTGTTGCGACGTCAGGGCGGGAGCTCGATCGATCCGCATTAGTCGCGTGTCGGAATTGTCCGCCAGCGATTTCCTGTTGCAAAATTTGATTTTCGACAAATGCCAACGCCATGGCTTGCCACAACTCAGGCTGACGCTGTGCTTGTTGAAGCATCGTCCGCAATTGGCGACGATCGAGTTCGCCATCAGCTAAACGTTGCAGTTGCAATTCAATTTTTTCGTTCATGACTTCCGCCATCTCTGAAATCGCGCCGAAACCGGCCGCTGATTCATTTCTAAAAATCCTGTACTAACAAACGCCGCAATCGTTGCTTTGCTTTTAACAACCGATATTCAATGGTCTTTATCTTCACACCTAAATGATCCGCCAATTGTTGATAAGTCCAGTTTTCGGAATACTTTAGCGTCAACAATTCGCGATCTCGAGGACGAGCACGCTGCAATGCGGTGCGGATTGATCCAGCCTTTTCTTCTTCCACTAGCCACTCCAGCGGCGTCGGGGCGAGTTTAGTGCGACCTATCGACTCGGAAATCGGTTTAATCCGTGAATCGGTCCCGCTATTTGTCGCGCCGATCGACTCATCACCGTCCCAATGTTGTAGACGCTGCATCTTGCTGCGCCGATGAAAATTGATCGCTTGACGGACGGTCAAACGATACAACCAAGGTGCAATTTTGCTGGGGTCAGCAGGTCGCGATTCTTGTTTCAAAACGGCCAAAGCCACTTCTTGAATCAGGTCATCAGCTACATGCCAATCACCAACACGCGAACGCAAGACCTTGAGCATCCAAGGTCGATGACGATCGAGTTCCAGTGTCCAGTCAATTTCTGGGGCAACAGTCGTAGTCATAGCGATTGTGCGAATGGAAAGGCCTGCCAGTCCTTTCCGGTTGATTGATAGCCATCGGTCACGATGAGTTAGTCGCGGCCCAATATTATATCACTAGGTCGATTTGGAAATTTTTTCAAAAATGCCAGGAAACTGCAATCTTTTGGGCTAGCAATTCGGCGGACTTGACGCGATGGGCCCGCTGGACCTCTAAAAGCGAAAAACAATGTCAAGCTCTGCATTTGGCAGGAATTGTTGTTTTGCCTGACAAATCAACGGGCATTTCTGGACCGGGTTGGCCGAATTGGCCTTCGAGGATCAATTTGGTCGAGCAGGGCTCAAGGACCGGCGTTTAATTCCACCAACCGAACAGCCAAATAACGCTAACCGTAAATCCGACAAACATAGCAATCCAGACCATGGACCGAATGGCGATCGCCACAATTTCGTGGACGTATTCGTGGCGAGTGGCGCCGTATACAAAACTAATCGCCACCAACAGTGGTATTGCCCACCAAATCCGCGCATCCCAAATTGAAAACGCCAACAACGGATGTTCCAGATCGATCATGAGTTAACCTCCGACTGCGGCTGGCGTTTTCGCTTACCTTCCAACTTTCGCCGTTCGGCTGGAGTCATAATCATAGGACCCGTAAATGCATCGTAGACCGCCAACAGATTTAATAAGCCTGCCACCAAAGTATAAACCGTACCGATTTCAAACCAATGCTTGAGTTCCGCGTGCCAAGCCCCGAGCACATCGTCTCGTTCCAATGTCACTTTGCCGGCTGGGGGTGCCATAAAACCGTCTTTTAATGTTTTTACACCTGGTGGAATTTTGGTGCCGGGAGGAATTTGTTCAAACGGTCTTAATTTCAAATCGATAAATGCGTTGGCCGCATTTGCATTGACGTTGGCCGGAACACGTTCGGCCATTACAAATAACGGTTCGCCACCATTGCGAGTTTTGGCCATCTGGACCAGCGCAGGCAAAGCCGGCAGCCCGACGCCAAGTTGGCATACGTATTGCCAGCGAAAATCATTAGGATCCAGCGAGGCGTACACCACCCTCGCTCGCCCAATGCCCATGCCAATGGCAAACGTCGTCAGCACGCAAATCATAAACAAATAGCCTTTGGCAAATCGCCGCTGATAAAAATGTCCAGCACCAGGCCAAAGCCAAGCCAAAAGTGCGGCGCGATACGGATTGCGTAGGTCCACACGCAGTGGTGGATTGCCATCTTCAAGATCAAACTCAATTTCAGCCATGCTAAATCGTTGCCTGCTGCGACGTTCGTTGGGTTATAGGTTGCCAGTTGGGTTCACTGGGATTGTATCAATATGGAATGGTTTCACTGGGATTAATTCTAACGGGACAACGTTAAACACGTTGCGGTTATATAATCTCTGGTACCTCGGCAATCCGTTCGCGAGGCTGCGATTTTTGTTGTTGCCTCGCAACCTTGCCACATTCACTTACTTGACAAACAATGCTCGGATCGCTCACTATTGTCAATTCTTAACCTAAGTTCGACAACACCAGTTCTATCAATGTTACCACGTTTTTTTTCTGAAACTTCGATTTCCCCGCCAATTGTGGTGTTGGACGACGAAGAAGCCCATCATTTGATTCATGTACTACGGTTTGGCAAAGGTGATCAGATCACGTTGTTTGACGGAGCGGGAGGCGAGTTTCTCGGTACCATCGAACAGGTTGGCCGGCGGGAGGTCCAAGTTTGCGTTGGCGAGCGGCAGCCGGTTGAACGCGAAAACCGAATTCGAGTCAGTCTGGCGGTTTCGCTGCCCAAAGGCGACAGGCAGAAGATGTTGGTCGAAAAGCTAACAGAGCTGGGGGCTTTTCAGTTAATACCCTTGTTAACGACCCGCGGAGTGGCCCAACCTACCGAAAACGCTTGCCAGCGCCTGCAACGTCATGTCATAGCCGCTTGCAAGCAATGCGGACGCAATCGACTGATGGAAATCGGGCAGCCTCAGGGAATAAGTGATTTGTTGTCGCAGGTCGATTCAAACTTTACGGAAATTTGGATCGCACATCCTGAATACGCGGCCAATATTACGGCCGCGAAACCGGAAGAAATTGACGTGGGCAGGGTCAGGACGAATGCGACGCCTGCGACGGATGCGACTGACGTGAACCAGAGTACCGATGGGACGTATAAAACTGATAAGCCCGTATCGTATTTGACTGACGGGTCCAACGAACCAACCTCTGCAATGGATTCTGCTCGATCCGTTTTGGTGTTAATTGGACCTGAGGGCGGATTTACCGACCAGGAATACCTCCAAGCAACGACACAGGAATTCCAACGGCTGGGATTCAAACGTCTGGAAGTCCAACGACTGGATTTAGGTCCGCGGATTTTGCGAGTAGAAACCGCTGCAATTGCTGCACTGTGCCGATGGGCTCACTAAAATTCCTGGATAACAATTCCTGGATAACCAGTTTTCGTAAGAAACCTGTAATGGACCTGATAACTTATCGGAATTCAAAACTTATGGTTTCAGCCGGATACCTTTTGGGCATCCATTTGAGTCTTGCGACCCCAAAGCCGACACTTGGCATTTTGTTTACACTAAATTAACAAACGACAATTCGAGATCCGCTTACAATTCGTGAGCCGCTTAGACTTCAAAAATACCTGTATACCACAGCCTAAAAATAACACGTTTTGGATGCAATTTTTCGGGGAACATGAAGGTTTGGTGAAAACGGTCAGGAAGCCTTTTTCCCGGATTGAAATTTCGTATAATGCGGAGGCTGGAAGTGAACTTTAGTCACAGCAAAATTCGCGCGTTTTCGGTGCTCAGGGATTCCGATCTGTAGGGTTTCAGGCACGCGGGGATCATCAGAGATGATTCAAAAAATGAAAAGGTGCCAAAGTTTTTTACAAACCGTCGGGTGCAAACTGCGACGGTTCTAGCGCATCATCACGTAAACATCAAAATTTTCTTATCAATTGATCTTTATTGTTACCGTTTTACCCGGAGAGATTCCCAATGTCCATTCGACACAACTCGGGCGCTCGGCGTTCAGCTTTCACGTTAATTGAATTGCTGGTCGTCATCGCCATCATTGGCATTTTAGTCGGCATGTTATTGCCCGCTGTCCAACAAGTTCGCGAAGCCGCCCGCCGAGCAAGTTGCGCTAATAACCTTCGCCAATTGGCAATTGCTTGCCATAATTACGAAGGGGCGATGAAGAAGTTTCCGGACGGACTATATCAGAATTCCAATCGAACTTCGTCCGGAAATCCGACCGCACCGTATTGGGGATATACTGTGTTCACGAAGTTGCTCCCCTACGTCGAGCAAAACAATGTAAATGATTTGTGGAATTGGGCGGACAATAACACAGCGGCACAATCAAATACTGTCGATCCTATTACTGGAGTTATAAGCCAGAATTCCCCTACTGCTGCAGCGATTCCAATGTATGTTTGCGCCTCAGATCAACTACAAGTTAACCCAACTGAATTGACTTATGTCGGAACAGGTTACTCTGTGGGTTGGTTTGGAATGACAAGTTACATTGCTTCCGCGGGTACTTATTCAACCTATTTTGGCGACTCCGTGATGCGCTCAGATGGTGCGTTCTTTATGACTGGTCCTAATTCGAAACCCTTTAGTAGCCAGTCTTTTTTGACTGCTGATGCAAAAGCAGCCAAAGAGCGAGACATTGTTGACGGAACGAGCAATACTTTGATGTTTGGCGAACGATACCATTTTGACGCTAATTTCGACCAAATTCATCATTACAATTCACCCTCCAAACGTAGCCGTTATCCAATTAATCAATGGGGTGTTTGGGGATGGACTGGGGGTGGAAATGGAACAACTCATGTTTTCGGTAGTACATTTACCCGTATGAACTACAAAACGCCAGCCAGTGCAGCCGACACATTTGCAAATGTAAACTTACGCATGTCGAGTTTTGGAAGTGGGCATCCTGCCGGTGCAAATTTCGTTTTTTGCGATGGATCGACACGATATATTGGGGAGACAATTGATCAGGTAACCTATCAAGCGATCAGTACAAAAGTCGGCGCTGAAGTCATTGCTGGCGAATATTGAGATTTTTTTTATAGCACAATTTGCATTATAGCCGCTCAATTCGATTGAGCGGCTATTTTCGTTTGCTGATCGCAAAGTACAGTCGAAACGGTTCCATCGAAGCCATATCAAAAAATTCGGAAAATGTTCTTGACAATTCGCCCTTACCTCACCTCCTTAACAACCCCAAACTCCATGGTGTAAAGGGCGCGAAGAGGAACACGGGGATCCAAGCAGCAAAGGCTGGAGAACCGAGAAGTCCGGCCGCGCCAAGCGATTGAACGCCTAATTGAATGACTTGAAATATTCCCACAAACCCCAAACAACTCACCGCTGCCAACAACCGATTGTGCTCCGTATATCCAATCACCACCGGCAATGCAATCAACAACACCAACATGTCAACCACCGGACGCAATACCCGCATATGGATCGCAATCTGCGTCGCTTGACTAAACCACTGCGTCGGACGCTCGGCCGTCGCTATCAATTCTCGCAAACTCGAATACTCCGAACTCTGCTGGCCAAATAACATATCATCAAATGTCAACGTCGTCGCCACAAAACACTGTTGCGACTCCAACCAAGGCGTATCGCCCGGGAAATAAATCACCCGCTGCTGGCGCGTCTCAATACTCGACAATTGATAAACCTCACCAGGCTCTTGAACCTTGTCAACTAACAACCCCGCCGGCCGCTGACCGTCGCCCGCCAAAAATACCGCACTGTCTCCCACTATCCTCCGCACTTTCGGACTCAAATGAATCGGCAATTGAACCACCGGAATCGATAACCGCTGCTGGGCTAATTCCAACCTGTCCGCTTTCACTAACATCCCATGCCGATGATCTTTCTGAAAATAATTGACGCTGATCTCATCTTCCTTCCAATTCTGAGCCGACTGCACTAACTGCTCGCGAAACCGCGGCAACCAAGCCTCTCGCACATAAACCGCAATTCCCATCATCACGAGTGCCATCACCACCAACGGCCGAATGATCCGTAGCCGCGATATCCCGGCCGCCTGCACCGCCGACATCTCCTGGTTCCGCTGCATCCAAGCAATCGCAAACACCGCCGCCGTCAGGATCAATATCCCAACCGTTCGATCAAAAAAATCCAAAACCCGTGGACCGTAAAACTCCAACATCGCTTGCGGCAATCCCCGCGAACGATCCGCCAATTGCATCACTTCATCAAAATTAGAAAATAAATGCACTACAATAAATAATCCCGACATACTAAAAAAACACACGGCGAAAATTTTTAAAAACAGCCGTATCAAGTAGCGATCAAATATCGTCATGGCAGTCCTTGCCTCTTACTATCCGGTGCTAGCATTTCCCAACCGAGCTCCAGTATATCGAAACGGCCCCGTTTCCCCGACATCAGTTTTTGCAATAATAAGTTTAGCTCAATAAACTACGACTACTGACTTCGGCCGCTAACTACGACTACTGACTACGAATGCTGGCGCTGGCAAGCTCTGCCGACCACCAACAAACCGTTTTACTTTCTATAACCGCGTCCTTACGTCACACCTGTTTTGATGCTTAACTTCCAAAGGCGCCCTGAACATGAAGCCGCAAAGCTCTTGGCTGCAAGCCATTTGTCGCCCCGTGCTAGACTTTGTTTTCCCCCGCGTTTGCTTGTCCTGCAACGCTTGGCTTGACCCCCGCGAGCCCGGACTGCTGAATTTCGACGATCCCTCCCCTGCCCCGCAGCCCGAAAACTTGCACCCGATCGATTTATTTTGGTGTCAAAACTGTTTGAACAAAATTGTCTCCAATCCAAATACCAGTTGTCCCTATTGCCATGCACAATTCCCCCAAGAGCGATTCAGAAAGGGCCGCTGTCGACTGTGCCGCGGAAAAAAACTGCGCTGGGACGCTGCATTAGCCGTCGGCAATTACCAAGGCATTTTGCAACAACAAGTCTTACAAATGAAAGGCCTGCGGGACGAACCGCTGGCTTGGCAAATGGGCCGCTTGCTGGCGGCTAAACACCGCTTATTGGCCAATTCCCTCGCGACTTGGGGTGAAATCGATCTCGTCGTTCCCATTCCAATTCACTGGTGGAAACGAATTCAACGAGGCTTTCACGCGAGCCAATTGATCGCTGAAGGCTTTTGTAGCGTCAGGCGTTACCCATTGGCTCAAAATGTCCTAAGATACAAGCGTCTGACAGCTAAGCAAGGACTGTTAAATACAACAGCAAGGTTTCGCAATGTCGCTGATGCATTTGCCGTCAAGAGACGAGTTGCCATTTCCGGAAGTCGTATCTTATTAGTCGACGATGTTATGACTTCGGGAGCGACCCTCGCGGTCGCGGCGCAAGTTCTCAAACAACACGGCGCACGTTGCGTGCTGGCTGGCGTCATTGCTCGCGGGACACGCCACCATTAGGCAACATCCAGCCTGGTTGCAATGCAACCGATTTGCAATGCAACCGATTTGCAATGTAAATGTGTCACACAACTGACCACTGTGTCGGCAATATTTTTGAAACGAGAGTTACGATGATCAATCCATCTCCAAAACTAACCGCATGGCAAACCGCCATACGACCATTTCAAAAGGCAACCATTCGGGGACTGGCCGTCGTCCTGCCACCGCTACTGACAATCGTATTGTTCATCTGGGCCTGGAATACCGTGGACCGCTATATCCTCGGACCGATTGAAGCCACTGCCCGAAGCCTAATTGTTTGGCAGATCAACGACTCAATACCGTACGACGAAGCGCAACGACTTGCCCAAACTGGCCAAGGTGAATTGCACAATTCGCTGGTAGACAAGTCAGTCGTGTTTACAACACCTTCGAATAAACAATATTCTCTGATCAATCGAACTTTGATCCCTCGGGAAATCTTTGAATTTGTCGAAGCGTTACCTGACCATGCGCAAGCGGTCACCGCCAATGATTACTACAACCTGTACGTTCAAAACCGTTATTTGCAACGGCGTTATGTCCTTCCGGCGTTCTTGGCAATTTTCATCGCCGTCTTATATCTCGTGGGGAAACTATTCGCTGTGGGGTTGGGGCGATTGCTATGGAGCACCCTCGAATCACTGATCAATCGAATACCGATCATTCGCAACGTTTACTCGTCGGTCAAACAAGTTACCGACTTCGCTTTTAATGAAAGTGAAATCCAATTCACTCGTGTCGTGGCCGTGGAATATCCCCGGCCGGGTATTTGGTCGATCGGGTTTCAAACGGGTGAAGGTTTACAGCAACTGGTTGGGCAAATTCGCGAGCCGATGATCAATGTGCTCATGCCCACCAGTCCCATGCCGGCAACAGGATTCACAATTTCAATCCCCAAAAGCCAAGCCATCGAACTCGACATGACGATCGATCAAGCCGTTCAATATTGTGTTAGTTGCGGCGTGGTTACACCTCTGCATCAACAACTGGCGGGTAGTAAAAAATTTCTCAACAACGGCAAAACAAACGACTTGTTAGAAACATCGACACAATAAAAAGCAAACCCGTTGAAGTATCCCTTCAACGGGTTGGCGTCGAACTTTTCATCGGCAATTGTTCAAGGCGGCAGACGGCCAACCGTGCGCTTTGGTACAATGCGATTTACTTGCATTGACAGGATTTGCACGCCGTCACCACTTGGCCGCTGATCCAATAGGACCAATCTCTTAGTCTTGAAGATCCGCACTCCAGTAAGCATCGCTGATGAATTTTTGCCAGCTGCCGACGCGAGTTGCATCGCGGCAAAACATTGGATTCCAACGCGGTTGCTCTGGCAGCTTCAACAATTTCAGTTTGGCCTGTGCCAACGAACGATCCGCCTTACGATGATTGCAACGAATGCAAGCCAACACGCAATTCGTCCACGACGATAATCCACCTTGTGATCGCGGTACGATGTGGTCAATCGTCAATTCATCGGGCGGAGGTTGCTTGCCGCAATACTGACAAGTGTGCCGGTCCCGCTTGAACAAATTCCTTCGATTAAAGGCAACTTGACCGCTGGGTACGCGATCAAAACTTACCAAAACAATTACTTCCGGTACGCGAAACCGCTGTGCTACCGCTTGAATAAATGGCTGGTCGTCCTTAATTGGCAGTTTGCTCCAATCGCTCCAATCGTACAACTGGAAATCTTCGGGTTCGACAATTCGCGCATGTTCGTTCCAAACCAACGTAATTGCTCGAGCCACAGTCGCTACATTCACAGGTTGCCAATTGCGGTTCAATACCAACGCAGGGCTTCGTAAGACTTTTGAAATCAACGTGGTCCTCCTCGAAAACGCTGAATGGCGCGGTTGTTTCAACCAATAACTATCCGGACAATCTCTCGATATAGGGCTAAACCGGACAGCTCACTCCCATTATAACACCCATCAGACACTGGGCAGGAGTCGGGGTTCATGTTGAATTTCACCTGCGATCGGCTAACATGTTATTTTTAGGCCACATTTGTTCCAGACAAGCTATTGCCAGCAATTCCGCTTGCGGACCTATTCCACTACTACCATCCGCGGTTCGTTGAACTCGAGGAAATCATGAATCCGGTTACAAAATTTCTCTTGTTCTTAATCATTTTAACGGTTTCGGCACTTGGAGTCCTATGGTATTCGGGAGGCAAGCCCCAAGAGTTCCAAACGATGGCGTCCATTGACGCCAAACCCGACGTTGTTTTCAATTGTCTGCTGGATCCCACGTTACGGCAAAAATGGGTTAACAATCTCCGCGAGACGGCTTTGGTCCAAGATATCGAACCCCAACTCTTGTCCGTCTACGAATCGGTATACGAACGCGACGGCCAGATGGTCCAAGCCGAAGAACGAATTCAAAATTGGGCAAAAGATCAGTATCTCGTGATACGTCGCCGCGATGACCAATGGGAATGGATGTCGATTTTTCGCTTAGAGGCCGTCGGCAAACAAACGCATTTAGAATACTCCGCTCGACTATCGCCTAGCGGTCTAAATCGTTTGGGTTTCATGTTCTACAAATCGCCCGGTCAACAACAAATCGAAAAAGAATTACTGGATATTAAAAAGCTGGCCGAATCGATGCCCATCAATTCTAACCCACCTGCGAACACTCCCCCTGACGAATCCGCCGGCGATCAATCACAATCTCCGTCATAACTGTTTTCGACAATCAGCTGTTCGATTTCTCGATTCCTTGGGTTGCAAATATGACGCGTGATCTCTCAACGGTCCACCAATTAGTTTCTGATCTTTTTCGCTGGCCTCAAACGGATTCCGAATGGGACACCTATCGCTTGTCACCGGAACAAGTGACGTTCTTTGAAACGCAAGGCTATTTAACTGGAGTTCCCGTACTGAACGAACGACAAATCGAACACTTGCGCGCTGAACTAGCCGAACTAGGCCAGCCGGGGCATTCCGGGCAAGAGTTTTGGTACGAATATCACTCCAACGAATCAACCGATCCCAACGCAGTATTATTCCACGCCCTGGGCGGTTGGCGTTTGCGCCCAGGCCTGCACGATCTACTTTGGAATCCAGCAATTGTAATGGCGGCGCATCAATTGTTAGGCGGATCGATCCGATTCTGGCATGATCAATTGTTTTGCAAACCGGCCCGGCACGGCGGTGTTGTGGCATGGCATCAAGACTATTCTTATTGGACGCGGACACAGCCTATGCAGCATTTAACTTGTTGGATGGGTCTCGACGACAGCACCATAGAAAATGGCTGTGTCATGTATGTGCCTGGCAGCCATCGCTGGGAACTATTGCCCATCACAGGCTTGGCCGGTGATATGAATGCAATTCAATCCGTCCTAAACGAAGAACAATGGACGCAGTTTCAAAACCCCGTTGCCGCAGAAGTTCCCGCCGGCCACGCCATTTTCCATCACCCGTTGATGGTTCATGGCTCACAAGCGAACCGTTCGGACCGACCGCGACGCGCCATTGTCATCAACCTCGTACGCGACGGTGTGGCAAGTGCCAGCAATGAGCCGTTGCTCCAAGGAGTCCCTGTCGTGCCACCAAGTCAGCCACTTTCCGGTCAATTTTTCCCGATGTTGTATCGGTCGGCTTGATTCACAAAAATTTGATTCACAGAATTACCGAACCGATTGTTTGATCAATCGCACGGCTTCAAGCAATGCGCGATCGCGCTGAGGGTCCGCGCCGTCATTGAAACGATAATCATCGGCAACCGAAATATCGGGAGAAACACCGACTCCTTCCAAACGTTCGCCATCAACTCGCACATCGGAGACCGCTAAATAAACTAGCGATTCGTCCGACAATCGAAAACAGCTTCCGGCCACGACGGCCCCTCCGGTCGTTTCGCCCACCAATAATGCCAACTGGTGTTTTTTCAGCGAATAGGCCACTGCTTCTTTGCCACTGCGCGAACCGCTATTGATTAGCAACACCACGGGCTTGCGCCATTGGGCATCCATTACAAACGATTGTTCCGCCCGCGGTCGCATTTCCAACAACGGCGGTTGCCGATTGAACAGATTTACGAACTCCGTCGGACACCCCCCCCAACCAAATCGAAAATCCAAAACCAGCGCTTCCGCGTTTTGCAATTTGTCGCCCAATAGCTCTCGCAACAAATTTAAGGGATCCATTCCTGCGCAAGAATACAACGAAACGTAGGCCACTCGTTTACCATCAATTTCAACAATGGTTGCTCCATCTCGCTGTGCCGCGAGCCATTCTTGTTTAGGCACCACCAGGTGTGGTGTTACAGTCACTTCCTCGATGTTGCCATCCCGGTGCCGGCGAACCCCGACAATGACAGGCTGGTCGGCGTGCCCGCTAAATGAATGAATGGGATGAAACGGTTTACCGGCAGCGGTGACCAATTGGCTACCTCGTCGTAAACCGGCTTTATCGGCCGGCCCACCTGGCATTACCCAGCGAATAAAATGCTCGGAATCCAGCTCCACGCCAATCGAACTCACCTCCAACGCGGGCAATTTGTATACCGGATGAAAGATTGACCAAATTCCAAAATAAGCGTATTCATCTGGCGTGTAATAATCGGTATGAGAAGTTTTTAAGTCCGCCAAAACTCGTTTTGTTTCGGAGATAAATTTTTCCCGCGATTGGATCGCGGCGGCGTAATCGCTGTGTCGCTTAACCCATTCCTGTGCTTGTTCGGCATCGTAAAACTTCTGTTCCACCAGCGTTACCACTTCTTTGCCCAACGCTGGAAAATCAACCACTTGTGGAATGACTGTAGCCGAAGCCGCTTTAACTTTAGCAGCATCCGTTTCACCCGTTTGAGCACGGAGCATCCCACTATAGGTACTCGGCCCAGTCAGCAACAACCACACCAGCAGCAACAGCGTCAGCACCATACGCCCTGTCCACACCGATCTGCCACACCGCAGCGCCCGACAATATACAAAACGCTTATCCGTGTTCCAATCAAAGGTCGCTGGTCTACAAGTCATTGCAACTTCCTTAGTTCCTGTCGAGAAATATCTGCAAATGAAATCATTGGAACCAATATAAGCAGCCGGCGTCCCTGAGCAAACATCCCCCATTAGCAACCAGCGACTTCAAATTTGAAGTCAGACATTAACTCGGCCTGAGTGCGGTTTGTCACCCCAAATTATTTAACGCCACAAAAAAGAGACCTTTCAGTTTTCGAGAGCCGCTTTTTACATGGTCTTTTCGGTGCATCACCGCAACTTGACGAGCCGCAACGGGACATGTAAGCACGCCAACAATTGGGACTCGGCCCGTAACAGATAAACTCGAAGCTCCAAGATGAGATTCCCAACTCTCGACGGTGACTCAAATATTCGACCTGCAAACCCTCCTAGTTCACGGAAAACGTGCCTAAACGGTACGATTCAAGACAGTTCCTCAACTCGTCGAAGTTGAATTCATGATCTTATTTGCCCAATCGTGCCCAGAAGTGGCTGGTGGCAAGGGCCGGCGTTCAGCTTCATACAGCTTGACCGTTTCTTCGACGATCTGGCAGAGTTCAGCAAAGACCGATTTTTCATCGTCCCCGTGGCATCCACCGTAAAACAGGCCAGGACAACTTCCGACGTAGCACTGATCGTCTTCGGACCATTCAACGATCTTTACATATCTCGCAGCCGTTTTCATGACTTGGACTCCTCGATCGCTTTGCTTACGGCACGCTCTTGGTATTTCTTCGCATCGTCGCCCGCTTTCCCAGAAATTGTAATTGGTTTCGCACCTTTTGGATGGACAAAGTTTCAATGTCTACCCTTGCCTCCGCGATCCTCGAAGCCGCTACATCTCCTCTGGCGTCCATCTCAAACGACTCGCAGTTTCCAACAGTTTATTTTGGGCGGCAATTTCAAAACCGATGACATCACATCGATTGCGTTGAAGTCCAAGTTTCGATCCTGATCAAAGTGGATCAACGCTTGGATTACTGCCGTTCGACTGGCATTTGGGCCGATTGCGATGATTCCGGGTTTACCCAGATCATGAACGTAAGCGGCTTCGCCGCCGTATAGCCGCGCCAATCAGGCAACCGACTCGCAACCTGCACGACCTCAAAACAGCGAGGGGGGCGAATCATTCTGACTCGCCCCCCTCGTCCAGGGGTAATGGTCGGAGTTGGCTTTTGACGGCTTGCCCGCTTATCGACTCGCTTCGATCAATTCAACCGATTCTGCTTCCACTGGCAACAACGTTGCCCGATCACTTTGACCTTTTACTTTGACAATCACATCATCTCGTGTGTCGAAAACTTGGTCGGGCCCGGCCGATCGCAAATTGGCAAAACCGGTTTCCGGATCAAATCGAATCGATTGGCCCCAAGCATCCGTATGTTTGATCGCTACCATGTTGGCTTCAATCCAAGCTGGCAGTTTGCCTTGGTTGGCGTCTCGATATTCATCGAATTCGCTTTGAGCTTGAGTCAGTACTTTTTGCGTGTCTTTGACCTGAGATCGAACCAAGACAGCTTCATGGTGAGCTCGAATACGATGTTCGCGGTGGCGATGGCTGGCGATGGCTGTGGTAACAATTCCAGTCAACATTAACGACCCGATTATCGAAATGACAAGTCCGGCCGTCGCCAACTTGCGAGGACGGCGGCGCATTCCCACCAAATTAACTAATAGGGCCAGAGGCGATAAGAAACCGGCCGTCATCAGGCTCATAATGCTGAAGCCAAAGCCCCAAAAGCCCCACCAATTCCATTGCCGCCGGACCGGAGCTGGCATATCAAAACCAATGTAAATCGGTTGCATTGGTCGACGTTGATCAAAGGGAACGTGAAAAGCCATTTTGCGACTCCTCTGGATGACTCACAGCTACCTAGCCTAGCGGATTGCCTGGAAAATCCGCCAACAGAGACATCATTCGCCCGCGCCGTGGAAATCTTGGGAAATTGGCTCAAAAAGTTGCCCTGCCAGCCAAAATTGAACCAATGCCATTTAATGATGGCTTTTTGGGGCTTTTTAAGCTTCTTTGACACGACTATTTGGGTCGATGTCTGAGCGTGAAAACGGCGATGTTCACAAGAATCTGGAAAGGATCATTTTTTCGATTTCGTCGGGCGACATCGGTTTGCCAAATAGGTAACCTTGTCCCCAAACGCAGCCCAACTCTTTCAGTGCACATTGTTGTTCCGGCGTTTCGATTCCTTCGGCAACCGCGGCTAGGCCGAGATTGTTGGCCAACGTAATAATGGCATGCACCAGAGCGGCCATTTCCACCGAATGATCGATGTCTTTGATGAATGCCCGATCAATTTTCAAGGTATCGACCGGGAAATCTTTCAGCGCTGCCAAACAAGAGTATCCCGTCCCAAAATCATCGACGGCAAACTTAACGCCCAACGATTTGATGTTTTTCATCAGTTGTACCGATTCGCGGAAATTGTCCATCACGGTGCTTTCCGTAATTTCCAATTGCAAACAGGATGGCGTAATGCCGTATTTTTTCAAGTTTTCATCAATCAAGGCGATCAGACTATTGGAATTCAGTTGTCGTCGCGACAGATTGACATTGAGCAGCGTTGGAGCGGCTATTCCAAACTGAGCTTGCCAAGCTGCCAATTGGGCACATGACTGCTGCAATACCCAGGAGCCGATCGGGACAATCAAACCGGTTTCTTCGGCAATCGGCAGAAAATCCGCCGGTGAGATCAGTCCATGTTGGGGATGGTCCCAACGAATTAACGCCTCGACACCTTTTAAGGCTCCGGAATGAATATGCACTATAGGCTGATAGAGGACTCGAAATTGGTTAAGTTCTAAACCTCGTCGCAAATCGTTCTCGATCTGCGCACGCTTTTTGATCACCGCCCGCATGTGATCGTCAAACACTTTATAACAAGCCTTGCCAGCGGACTTCGCGGAATACATGGCTGTATCGACGTCGCGGAGGATCTGGTCAGCGTGTTGGTATTGGCCATCGTCAAAGACGATTCCAATGCTGGCCGTTGTATACAAATCTTGGTCGCCGATCGCAAATGGCTTTTCGAATTGTTTAAGCAAGCGATCTGCAACTGCGGTCGCTTCCTCAACACCATTGATGCCATCGAGAATTACGACAAACTCGTCGCCGCCTAAACGGGCCACCGAATTGCCGACCACGTCTAAACTAATAGTATCCGTCGCGCGCAAACTAGATTTCAACCGCTCGGCAATTCCCTGTAACAGCAGATCGCCCATTTCATGTCCGAGGCTGTCATTGACGATTTTGAATCGATCAAAATCCAAAAACATTACGGCAAAATGATAGTCAGCCATTCGCAACGAGCGATCGATGGCTCGCTGCAAACGGTCTATTAACAGTGAACGGTTGGGCAATCCCGTAAGTTTGTCGATACGCGCCGCCAGGATTAGTTCGTTTTCGTAGCGTTTGCGTTCGGTAATGTCCGTACGAATTGAAACGAACTGCTGTACGATACCGTGATGGTCTTTCCAGGGCACTAACGTTGTTGCCGTCCAAAACACCGAACCATCTTTTGCGCGTTGTGCCAGTTCGCCTTGCCAATTTTTACCGCTAGTGACACATTGCCAAGCTCGGCGCCAATCTTCGTCCGCCTGGGGATCTGCGTTGAGTTGGCAATAGGGGGCGCCCAGTAATTCGTCGTGGGCATACCCGCTGATTTGACAGAATCGCGAATTGACATGCGTGACGCATCCGTGGCAATCCATGGCGACCACGATCGCATGAGCGTCCAATGCCTGTCGCAACGCATCGAGTTGACAATGCAAGTCGTCGATCGCATCTTTGTTTTCTTGGCAGACGGTATGCAAGGCCTTTTCCAACGTCACATCTTGCAGCAAGACGGTCAATCCACACACGGATCCAAGGGAATCGCGACGGGGGCTTAAATGCCAATGAATCCGCCGACCACTAGCGCGACCCAGTAAACTCAACTCGTCGTCTTCACCGGCTTGCGACTGTCCGGCCAACGCCATTTTCCAGCTGCGCTGCCACTGTTCACTCGCGAGGGGGAAAAAATTGGCGTCGTGTCCCCTCTCTAATGGACTCGTGGCATGTGCAAGATAGTCGACTTCAAACTTTTGGCTTCGCGCCAATAGTCGCGATTGTTGGTCGAAAATGGCGACCGCAGCAGGCAGTGATTCGACAAGCAAATTTAAAGAAGGATCCCAAGCACCGTTGGTTCCAACCGCCATACGCCCTGCAGACATCAGTGCCGGTTCGGCACCATGGGTCGCAAGATTCGTAAAAGGAATCGATGGCGATGTCATTGTTTTTCAGCTTAAGTTGAATGAATACGGGACGAGTTTGATTTGGGTCCGCCGTCGCTCGTTTCTACTAGCGCGGCCCAGTATGTGCGTTATCAAGCTGCAACTGTTAACTTGCGCTTAAAAGGTGCTTTTGCTTCCCGGTTGAGAAGTTTCTGGATTCCAGCAACTCCTATTTTCAATACTCAAGCGTTGTTTTCGAAGTCTAGAACACGATTCTGGCTTGTGAAGGTTTGAAACCGCTGGTTCTCGATTTGCAATGAGTCGGCGTTGTGAAAACCAACTGCATATTCGTCATAACCAGAACTAGTCTAAAGGGACGCGCCGTCCGAAGGTGTTAATTTCGTTACAATGCGAACCAACCTTGTAATTTTGGGCTCGGAATAAAATCTCGTTATTCTCACATTTTGCGGTTCATTTCGATTGGTGGCAACCAACCGGGACAGCACCCAAATAGGATAAACTCTACAATCGGCATCAAACGGGGTTTGCAGAACAGAGCAGTCAAAAAAGGGGAAGTGGCCTCATTTTGCACCTAATGCCGACTTGCCACACTAGCAAAACCCAAACGCGATTAAACCGACATTGCCAAAATGTTCGCAAAGCGACGATAATCGGTTGCCGGTCGACGGCGAGTCCGTCCGGATTGGTTGTATTGTAGTAATCGGAACCCGAGCTGAAAATGAAGGTTGTAGCGGATATTGAATCCTTGACCGAGCTAGTTCAATCCTGGCGACGGCAAAACTTGCGCATCGGCGTTGTCCCGACCATGGGCGCGTTACATTCCGGCCATCTGAGTCTCGTCGATGTTTTGCGCCCGCATGTCGATCGGATTATCGCCACAATCTTTGTCAATCCAACCCAATTTGCGCCCCATGAAGATTTAGCCAAATACCCGCGAACGTTGTCGGATGACCTAGCGCAATTGCAGCACCAACAAGTCGACGCCGTATTTACGCCGACAACGGATGCACTCTACCCGACAGGTTTTTCTACTTTTATCGAACCACCGCAAGTCGCCAGGCCGCTGGAGGGCGAAAAACGCCCGACTCATTTTCGCGGTGTGGCAACGATTGTCGTCAAACTACTGAACCTCTGTCGCGCTGATGTCGCCTGCTTTGGTCAAAAAGATTATCAACAAGCTCAAGTCATTTGCACCGTAGTTCGCGATCTCAATCTGCCTTGCCAGATTTTAATCGCGCCAATCGTACGTGAGTCGGATGGACTGGCAATGAGTTCGCGGAACCGATACCTTTCTACATCCGAGCGACAAACCGCTTTGGTTTTGTCGAAAACGCTGCGAGAAACCCGCGAACTGATTGACTCGGGCGAGCGCGATGGTTTCGTGGTTACCGGTCAAATGCAACAATCGTTAATCGATGGCGGGGTAACACAACTCGATTACGCGGTCGTCGCGGATCCCCAAGACCTAACGCCCTTGGACCCCATTCGTTTGCCATGTGTCTTACTTCTGGCCGCATTTGTCGGTCAAACTCGATTGATCGACAATGAGGTCGTTACCGAATCATGAACCCAACTCTGTTCACAATCAGTCACGACTTTATTAATACCTACCTGATCTGGATCTGGTTAGCGTTGGGCGGAATTGTGCTGCTGGTTACGACCGTTCGACAAGGCTGGGCTCAAGCCGCGGCGCAGTTTTTGCCAACTTACTTATTGGTCGCGGTTGCCATTCATTTTCTGTTGCCCCGCTTGGAAATCTCCGATATCGACCCCAACGATCCGACGGGAAAATTGATTCCCATTGGACTCGCGATTCGCGGCTACGGTGTGTTTTTGACCTTGGCCATCATCTCTGCGGTTGCCCTCGTCATTTACCGATGCTATCAAGTTGGCTTAAATGCAGATCGCGTGCTTTCGCTCTGTTTTTGGATGATCATCATCGGCATCATTGGGGCTCGATTGTTTTATGTGTTGCAAAAATGGGATCAATTTCAAATTCGCAGCCCCAGTGATTTTTTCGGCGCGATGATCGATATGACGCACGGCGGTCTGGTTGTTTATGGCAGTTTTATTGGCGGCGTGTTGGCGGCGCTATTCTATTTCTGGCGATTTAAACTACCGGCTTTACAAACTCTGGACGTCTTAGCTCCGGCAATGATGTTGGGCTTAGCGATCGGCCGATTGGGATGCCTGATGAACGGCTGTTGTTTTGGAGGATTGTGCGATCCCGAGTATCCGCTGGGCTTGGCCTTTCCCGCTGGTTCGCCGCCATATGTCAGACAGCTGGAATCTGGAAAATTATTGGGAATCTCTGGACTCTTTGATCCCAAAAAAGATCTGCCGATTACGGTAAAAGGCGTAGCGTCTAGTTCACCTGCAGCGCTATTAGGCATTCAACCGGACGAACAATTGCGCGTCGATTTAAACGGCCAACAAATGGTGCTGTTGGGTCCTGTTCTGTTTGATCAAGTGTCGGTGGATATCGATTTGGAAATTCTGTCGTCCCGCGGTTCAATTTATCGTTGGCCCCTGAAAGACCTTCCGCGATGGTCGGTACCCATTCATCCCACTCAAATTTACGCGACGATCAGTGGTTTGCTCTTGGCGGCATTGTTATGGTTTTTCTTCCCTTTCCGACAATATCCTGGCCAAGTATTTGTCGGGCTGATGGTGCTCTATCCGATTTGTCGTTATCTGGAGGAATCGATACGCGATGATGAACCGGGGTGGTTCGGGACCCCGTTTACGATAAGTCAATGGATCAGTATGGCTCTATTTGCCACGGGGCTAGTCGCGGCCGTTCTACTGCCACGCTGGACAAATCGTTATAATGTGAAAGCCGACTGATCTTGGGTGCCCTGAATTGGACCCCGGCAGTAGTACCATTGGCTGGGACACTAGCATCATTTCAGGCTGGTTTTAGTGGAAACGGCCGCGAATTGGCCCGTTTTTGATGATTTCCAGCGTTTGCGGAACTTTTCGCCCGGCCCCCACGTCAAAGATCGCAACGAACAACAAGCGGTACGATGGACGATCAAGCCTTGATATCAGCAACTCGCTCCGGCGATCGCTCAGCGTTCGGTCGTTTGGTCGTCAAATATCAAGATCGATTGTTTAATAGTATTGTCCAAGTTTTGCGACAAGAACTTGATGCCCAAGATGTCGTTCAAGATGCTTTTGTATTAGCGTTCACGAAACTCCATTCGTTTCAGGGCAACAGCTCTTTTTACACTTGGTTGTTTCGAATCGCGCGGAATTTGGCAATCACTCGTCTTCGCAGTAGAAAATCGATGGTCTCCCTCGACGCTGGCACAAACGAGATGTCCGATCAACCATTGCGATTGGCGGTGGTCGACGAACAACCTATGCCCGACGAGCGGTTACAACGAAACGAAGAAATCAGACGGTTGCACCAAGCCTTGGGGCGATTGTCCGACGAACATCGATCGATCTTGGTTTTGCGAGAACTGGAGGACTTGGACTATGACGCCATTGCCGAAATTTTGCAAATACCTGTGGGAACGGTGCGCAGCCGTTTACATCGCGCTCGAATGCAACTGCGCGAAGAATTGGAACGCATGATGGATCCCCAAGACCGTAGTAGCAGGAGCTGTAAATAAATTTTTTGGATTCGTTTAGCACTGCCTCGTTAAACGTCCCGAACCCTTTGAGTGAAGAATGTCCGAAGCCTCGTTAGAAGAACTCGTTAGTGCCTATTTGGACGATGAATTGTCGTCTGCAGAGCGCCAGCTCCTGGAAACAGAACTGGCGCAAAATCCGGCACTGCAACAACTCCTGGAGTCCTTGAGGCTTCAGCGCCAGTGGTTTCGCGCACTGCCGCGACATTCGTTGCCCACCGATCTTTCAACTCGGATCTTGGAATTGACCAAGCCCCTGTCTACAGAATCACTGTCTACAGAATCACTGTTTCCCGATTCAGGCACGATTGAATCTTCGACAAGTGAAACGTCTGATGAAACGTCTAAAACTCTCGAATTGCCCGCGACAAATTTTTCACTATCAGGGTCAGCATCCGAACCGGCGGTAGCACAAACTCCGTCAACACTAACGCCAGCAATATTAACGCCAGCAGCGCTTACTCCCGATGCACAAGCCGATCGAGCTGCGAGCCGTGCGATCGATCAAACGCCGCGTTATGCGGGTGGACGACATCCGGCCGATTTCCGCTCTTGGAGTTTGGTGGCCGCCTCCTTGGCGACGGTCTTATTAGCGCTAATCTTTTGGCAAAATGTCCCCGAATATATTCGCCCATTAGCAGGAATCGGCCCATCATCGAGATCTGCAAACGCTCCCCATAGTAACGAAAACCTCGAAGATTCGATTGCTTTTAAGGCCTCACCAGAAGCTGATAAAGACGGCCAACAAGGTGAATCCGAAAATAGTGGACCTATATTTGATTCAGTTGATATGGCCGCCAAATCGCCACCCAGCCCGAATCAAACAATAGCCGAATCGGCCACCGAAATCGCTAAAGGTGACACGAGAGTTTCGAGTGATTCAAGTAAAGCCGCAGGGCGAGACCGACATTTGGCCGGCGAAGGTATCGCGGGGAAAGATTTGCCGGGGAAAGATTTTACCGGGGAAGATAACGAAGCAAAACAAGCAATGGAAATCGCACTCGGTGGACTGCCCCCCCTAGGTAATGTGGACAAGGCCGCGGAAAACAACAAATCCATAGCGATGCGGCAAGGCATCGACCCTCAGCCCATTTCTCCAGGCGTCGACATTAATCCGAAACGGTCCGAAAAAAATGAAAGCGACGCCGCGGTGGCTGTGGTCGGTATCCAAAACATCTGGTTTGTGGAAATACCCAATTCCTCAGCTCAAGTTACACAATTGGAAAAGACGCTTTCCAGTAACTTTGTGGCTGCCAATTCACTTAACTTTCGCGAACTGGAGACTGGAAAACTGGAAGTTTTGTTAGTCGATATCCCGCGAACCGAGCTCTTCCAACGCTTGGTGGAAATCGGTCAATCAACCGAGGTGATAGCGCTCGAATATGATGCCGCCGGACCGCCATCGTCCGATGCACTGCAATCCGCACCACAACAAACGGCCATTGCGCCGCAACAATTATCGATCAACGCGCCTAATCAGCTTGCGCAAAACATGCTCGACAATTCCCGGGCGAATTTTTTCTCGCAACAATCACAGGCTTCGCAATCAATTGTTCCGAACGAAAATCGCTCCGGCCGTGAATTGGAGACGATCAGCGAATCGGGCGAATTGGCGGCCAATCAAACCCCGCCATCGCAATCCGAAATAGCCAAAGAAATCGAGTCCAGGCAAAATACGCTAAGTCCAAACGACATTGCCGCAGCCACGGTTCAATCGACCTACTTGGGCCAACAATCTTTCTTGGAAGCCAAAAAGAACTTCCGCTTGCGCGACCAACAACCCATCGTCGAACAAATGCTTGATGAACTTGCCGTTCAGTCTCGAGCCATTCGTCGAGTTGATCCGCAATCTGCCAATCAATCGCCCCAATTGGCTCAAGCCATTGGGGGTGGAAATTTTAAACCACCTGCTTCTCGGCAAGCGCCATTACCATCCAAGATGGGAGGCGATTTGCTTGGTCAAAATAATGGAGGAGCAGGCGGAGCTGAGTTTGCAGGGGGAGGAAGTGGAAACGGCGCTGAAGTAGCTGGTGGCAATGAGAGCGGACAAAATTCGCTTAATCGCGGCCAGACTCGAGCGTTTCCGAATGCTCCCGGAAACTTGCCCGTCGAAACGGTTGCACAAGGCCCACCGGCTAATTCTCAACGTGTTCTACTGCTCATTGGTCGCGGTATCGATCCCAAATCCCAACTTCGCAGCCGTGCGGACAGTACCAACCTGCTGGTGCCTCAATCCAACCCACCGACGAATATCGATCGTTCCGATAAATAACCGTCGCTAACAAACGTGCTGATTGGCCGCTGAATCGGTTGAGGCGGCAGGCGTGGGGAATATCTGAACAGTTCGCCGTATATCATTCGGGAACGAATCTCGTTCGAATTGACTTTGTGAAACCCGCGATGATGCGCGCCAGCAAATCGCTCTTACTTCAAGGTAACTTACCGACCTCAACCGCACGCAACTTTAATAGCACCAGTCGTTCATCCTGCAGAAAGTATTGTACTTCTTCAAGCACGTCGCCACCGGCGGGCAATCGAGACAACAACTCGTCGACGTGTTGCCGAGGCGCGATAACCAGCGCCTCGCGGAACCTCACTGCAAACGCCGACGGATCGCACCATAATCGTTCGCGCCAAGTTCGTCGCGCGGGATCAATCTCCACCACTGGCCCTGCCCCCCATTCCAATTCATGAATGGGATGTTGTCCATAAAACACCCAACTCGACTCTAAGCAACGAAACGTGGCCACACCTGCCGATGGGCTCACGCTGCGAATCTGGCTAAGAATACGATCCATTTCATTAGTCGCCGATACTTGAGCGGTACCCCACGCTAACAGCGCACTGGCAAATGCAACGGCACCAACGGTCATCACAGCCGCATTGGTTGACCGCGCGAGCCCTGTGTGATCTCGGGACAGCACAAGCCAAATTCCGCTCAGCAACAACGGTGCAGCGATTGCACCTAATTGCCATTGTCCCCCTACATATTCGCGGCCTGCCCAAGCCAATCCGCCGGTGATCGCCACCGCTGCCAAAAGCCAAGCATAATAACCGCCGCGAAACCATCGCTCATCGCTTAAAGTTACGCGTCTTACATAACGTCGCAGGGCCCAAGCCGTCAAGATTGCCAGTGCCGGATAACACGGTGTCACATAGCTGGGCAACTTAGTCTGTGCGATGCTGAAAATTCCTACTTGAACACCCACCCAGCACAATCCCAGCAGCAACCAATTACGCGTCACTGCATCCCAAGATACTTGACGCAACCAAGCGCGTACTTCCATTGCCACCGGCACGATAAACAGAGACCAGGGGAAAAAGCCTACAAGCAACGTCAGCGGATAGTACCACAGTCCACCGCGATGGCTTTCGAAACTAGTGGTCGCTCGCCCCCAATGTTCATCCACAAAAAACCGTTGCAAAAACTCGCCATCCGTTGCCCAGCCGACTGCAATGAACCACGGCGCCGCGACCAACCCAATCCACAACGCCCCCCAGAGCGGCTGCATGGCCCAAACGGTTTTCAGAAAATGCAAAGGATGAAAAGCTCGCAGCCCTCTGAAATACACTCGCCAGCCGTTTCCCTCGCGGGCCCTTTCGGAAAATGTCGGCAGTCGCTTGATTAGCATTAACATGCCAATCACAGCCATCGGCAAAATAACGCCGGCCAGCCCTTTAGCCAAAGCCCCGCACCCCAACACGCCGTAAAAAATGGCAGACTCCCAGCGGTTGTTGAACCAGCAGGTCGATCTCGTTGAGGAAACTGAATTTAACCTTTCAGGTATACCGAGGTCGCTTAACACGCGCAAGCCATACCATAAGACAGCGCTGGTATACAGAAAAATCAAAATGGCATCGGGCGTCGTGGCACGAGCAGCCACACCAAACATCAGCGATGTCGCCAACATTAACGCCGCCCAAAACCCGACAGCAATACCCAACGCTCGTCCGACAACCACGGCCAACAAACATACTGCCGCCGTCGCCAATGTCGCCGACCAAAATCTTGCCGCAAACTCATTGACGCCAAACCATTGATAAGCGATTCGAATGAGCCAATAGGGCAAGATTGGTTTTTGGTAACGAAGCTGTTCGTTAAACGACGGGACGATCCAGTCGCCCCGTTGCTGCATCTCCAACGCGGCCTGGGCATTGCGAGGTTCATCGCGATCCCATAAACGAATGCTGCCCAAATTAACAAAAAAGACAATTCCACAGACAGCAAGTATCACCAATCCACGGACGATATTCCAAATTCCCGGAGTGTCGTACCCACGGTTGGTTTCGCCAATATTCGACACCAATCACTCCTATTGACCCACACTGCCCGACCGTCTCACGCCGCAAATTGGCCAACCGCTTTTTCCGTCCGAAAAACACGATAGGACGGAACTCAAGTCCCGTCCTATCGTAAATGTTTGAACATCGCCAGACAATACAGATGTCACTGAGCCGTAAACCGCGACGATTTTAATCGTGTTGCCTTAAGTGGGCTTTGATCACTCGCGACAAGCAGAGTGAACCATGAGTGAACCATTTAGCGACTTACCTTTATTTGGCGGCCTGCCAGAGTGCGGCCACGGCGTTCCAGTCGACTACATTGAAAAATGCCGTGACATAATCTGGTCGTCGGTTTTGATAATTCAAATAATAAGCGTGTTCCCAAACGTCACAGCCCAAGATCGGTCGTCGACCTTCCATCAACGGGCTATCTTGGTTGGCTGTGCTTTCGACAATCAGATTGCCTTTGTCAACGGAAAGCCAAGCCCATCCGCTGCCAAACCGGTTAGCTGCTGCTTCAGCAAATTTTTGCTTGAACCCATCAAAACCACCAAAAGCTGCATCGATTGCTTTGGCCAGATCACCACTAGGCTGACCGCCACCTTTTGGACTCATGATCTTCCAAAAAAAAGTATGGTTAGCGTGACCTCCGCCGTGGTTGCGTACCACACCGCGAATGTTTTCCGGTACTGCATTGAGATCGGTGATCAAGTCTTCCACGGTTTTTGATTCGAGCGGCGTTCCCGCAATCGCTGCATTGACTTTGGCGATATAAGCCGCGTGGTGCTTGGAGTGGTGAATCTCCATGGTTCGCGCGTCGATATGAGGTTCCAGGGCGTTATAATCATAAGCCAATTTGGGTAGTTCGTAAGCCATATTTCGATCCTCCTCTAGGATAAACCAAGGTTCGTTCGAGCGAATCGCTCTAGCCCAACTTACCTCATAGCCTAGAGCTTGATCAATAGCCCGCGTTGATGGTCGGTCGCAATGCGTCCAATTGACCAAGGAATCGACGTCACTCTATAATCGCCCACTTCATTTACAAGGGAAAAACGAATGAAAATTCACGAATATCAAGGCAAACAATTGTTCGCCAAATACGGCGTGGCAGTGCTCGAAAATGTCGTCGCCCGAACCGCCGATGAAGCGGCTGCTGCCTTTACCAAACTGGGTCGCCCAGTTGCCGTCGTCAAGGCTCAAATTCACGCCGGCGGGCGCGGCAAAGGCACCTACATTGAAAAGCCCGAGCAGCGCGGAGTGCAATTGGTGAAATCGGCGGCCGACGCCCGGCAAGCCGCCGCCAATATGCTCGGCAACAAACTCGTCACGATCCAAACCGGCGAACAAGGCAAAGTCGTTAACCAAGTATTGGTGGAAGCCGGTTGCAATATCGCTCGTGAACTCTACCTGGGCATTGTTCTCGATCGCGCCGCCAGCAAGCCGGTTGTAATGTGCAGTCAAGAAGGCGGCGTTGATATCGAAAAAGTAGCCCACGAAACTCCCGAGAAAATATTCAAAGAACATTTTGATCCGGCTCAAGGTATCGAGAGCTATCAAGTTCGCAAGCTCTGCCAATTACTGGGGATAACTGGAAAATCAGTATTGGCTGCCGATAAGTTTTTCAAAGCACTCTGCAGAATGTTCGTCGATTACGATTGCAGCCTCGTCGAAATTAATCCACTAGTGATTACGGGCGACGGTCAATTGGTCGCGCTCGACGCCAAAATTAACTTTGATGACAACGCCCATTTCCGTCATAAAGATTGGGCCGAGATGCGCGATCTTTCGGAAGAAGAAGAATCCGAAGTCCGCGCGTCAAACGCGGGGCTCAGCTATGTCAAACTGGACGGCAATATCGGTTGCCTAGTCAACGGCGCGGGGCTTGCCATGAGCACTATGGATATCATCAAACTGCATGGGGGCGAACCTGCAAACTTTTTGGACGTTGGCGGCGGTGCCAATGCCGATCAAGTCACCGAAGCATTTCGAATTATCCTGTCGGATCCCAATGTCAAAGCCGTCTTGGTCAATATCTTTGGCGGCATTATGAAGTGCACCACCATTGCCGAAGCCATTGTCACGGCGGCTAAACAAGTCGGTTTTAAAGTTCCTCTAGTCGTGCGACTCGAAGGTACCGAAGTCGAAAAAGGCCGCGCGATATTGCAAAACTCGGATATCAAAATCATTCCAGCATTAGATTTAACCGATGCTGCCCAAAAAGTTGTCGCAGCATTGAAATAAAGGATTCCCGCTCATGAGCATTTTGATTGATAAGAATACGCGAGTCATCTGCCAAGGAATCACCGGCAGTGTCGGAGCGTTTCACACCCGCGGATGCCGCGACTATGGCACACAAATGGTGGGGGGCGTGACGCCAGGCAAAGGTGGACAAACGGCCGAAGGTTTGCCCGTGTTCGACACCGTTGTCGAAGCCCGAGAGAAAACCGGCTGCAACGCAACCATGATTTTTGTGCCCCCACCATTCGCTGCCGATGCAATCCTGGAGGCACTCGATGCGGGCATTGAGGTTGTGATTGCGATTACCGAGGGCATTCCCGCGCTCGATATGGTTCGCGTTTACCAACGCGCCCAACAATCCAAGTCTGTCCTGGTGGGCCCGAACTGCCCGGGCGTTATTACGCCCGGTCAATGCAAAATTGGCATCATGCCAGGTTATATCCATCAACCCGGAACTGTCGGCATCATGAGCCGAAGTGGCACTTTGACATACGAAGCCGTTTGGCAAACATCAAATTTAAAGCTTGGCCAATCATCTTGCGTCGGTTTGGGTGGCGATCCGATCGTCGGCACCTCGTTTATCGACTGCTTGCGATGGTTCCAAGAAGACGATCAGACCGAAGCGATCCTAATGATCGGTGAAATTGGCGGCTCCGCGGAAGAAGAAGCCGCGGCTTACGTGGCGAAGCACGTCACCAAACCGGTCGCTGGGTTTATCGCCGGGGCCGCAGCGCCTCCCGGCAAACGAATGGGCCATGCCGGAGCCATTATCAGCGGAGGAAAAGGAACTGCTGCTGAAAAACAAGCCGCAATGCGGGCCGCCGGCATTGAAGTGGCCCTCAGTCCGGCCGATATGGGGACGGCTATGAAACGCGCGATCGAAAAACGCAAATAAATTGCGGCCGCCAAACCACAAAATCGCGAGTGCCCCCAAAATATTGCCAAGATTCTGTCTCTTCAACAGAATCGTGGCCTTACGCGGGGGCATTGCTACAATCAATTACGGCTGAAAAACCGTATGATGGTTTTTTTAATTTTGCCTAGATTCAGTTTTGCGACGGTATTGTCATCGATAACGCAGCGATATTAGCCAGTCGAAATAAAACTGTCTCAACTGGCCGGTGCCACCAAGTCGCAAACCCAATATCAACCCAACGCAAAAATTCGTTGAGTCATTCAATCCGGAACTGAGGCCAGCATGTCACAAATGCCGAACACCCCTGTTAAGCCGCCTCCCCATTATGTTAACCAGCCTGCACCAACCTCCAGCGGCGCTGGCCGTGGTTGCGGTTGCGTCATTTTTGGCTGCGGCTCCGTCTTGCTGCTATTGATCGTTTTATGTGGCGCCGGCTGGTACATGACTTGGTATACAGCCATGCCGCTCAAATGGTTCGCCTCTAGCCTGGAATCATCCGGCGACGTCCGAGTTGAAGGCGTCTCGGGGACCATCTCCAGCGGTTTTGAAGTGGATGAA
The DNA here is from genome assembly GCA_041739975.1 of Pirellulaceae bacterium. Taxonomy (GTDB): domain Bacteria; phylum Planctomycetota; class Planctomycetia; order Pirellulales; family Pirellulaceae; genus BJ22. The sequence continues at coordinate 6,288 of JBGSMY010000380.1, read as the reverse complement.
TTCCAATTCCGCGATGGCTCCGATGGACGTTGGTCAAAACTCAGCGAACTCAAATGTAAATACGGGAGCACCGGAGGACTCTTTTCTTCATCTGGCGCCGCAATCGAAGAAATCAGTATCGGCAGCGGTGTGATTTACGGTGATTTCGACCTCAGCACCTCCAACGACATCGAGTTACTTGATATCACAGCACCCATCGAAGAAATGTGGAGCGAAATCAGCAGCGAAGTCCAGAGCGACATCAGTGAGTTTCGCGTCGACTTAGTCAAATTCTCCAATATTGAGTTTCGCGATGACGATGACAACGTACAATTCCGCATCGACGAAGTCCGGTTCTCAGGCCTAAAGATTATCGATAACCGCTTGGAAGATATCGGCGAACTGAATATCGTCGTCGATCATTTAAAGCTCAAAACTGAACCAAGCACAACATTTGTGGACTCCGAGTTTTCGCGTCGACTCAGCGGGCAAATGGAAGCCGGCTTCTTGGGGCAAGTCAAACAAAATATTCCGTTTCAAATAGAATTAGGCTTCTCCAAAGATGGTCAAGTCTTGCAAGTCGCAACTTGGTTCGATGGTAAATTGGAAATCGCGAGACGCAACTCCGAAGATTTAATCACAACCACAGCCGCCGACTTTTCCTCGGCTGACTATTTGGATTTGCCAGAGCCATCGATCATACCCCAATCGATCCAACTGAAATTTGAGGCCAGTTCTGGCAAACGCAAATCCATTGTGTCAATCGACGACCAAGGTTCGTTCCGTTTAGGACAAACCGATTTTAGAAATTTTGCCGTCGCCGACAAAGAATTGATCGAACAACTGCGCAAGGACCACAGCAACCGCCGGGTAGTTCGAACCGATCGACAATTTATTGCTTCGGGAACCGTTGATGGGGAAACCGTAACCGCGCTGGTTTCGGTGACCAACAAATTGACCTTACTAGACGTTCAGCTGTTTACAACTCAGGACATCCCAATCAATCAAATTTGGGCTCGGACAGCTTATGGGCAAGACTTTGATCAACTGCCAGAAACAGCTCAAAATATGATTGACCGCTGGACGCGAAACCATCTTCAACCCGCGGAACCAAGCGGTGCAACCGAGGTGGAAGAGGCCGAACAGGAAGATAATGGGCAAAGCGGCCAGGCTGAACGCGAAGAGCAGGAGGATGAACAAGTTACCTCCGAACATTCCGAAAGTGGTGGCGGCAACTGATTGCCAGCAGTTCGCCCCCTTTCTGGCTTGCATTTGTATTTCAAAGCTACTTTTTGCCCTCGTCAGTGATAATTTGTATCGTTTATTCCTAGCATTCCGATAGCACACGAGCTTTCCGAACTTGCCAGTCGTTTCAAGATTAAGAAATCATTCAAGCGTGTGCGATGAATAGTCACGCGAGTTCAATCGTGTCAAGAAAGCACACTCGCAATCAGCTCTGGTCCGTTTTTTCAACCAGGGTTTCGTCTAGGCTCAGTTGCATTTCCAAGGAAGGAGCAGACCATGACCATTCGGATGTTTACGGCGCTCGTGCTGACTGCATTATTTGCTTGTGAGGCGAGTGCACAAAATCCAATTACTGCAGGCCCCGGATATCGGGTTGCACCTGCGACTTCACCAAACATCATTCCAGCTGGTAGCCGTCGCTACCAAGACCCGACACCAGCAGCGGCGGCTCAACAACCAGCGACTGCCACCGTCGGTGACAACTATCTGCAACAAGAACCGGTTGCCGCGGCACCTGTCGCCAGCGGCGTTGCTGGTTGCGGCAGTTGTGGTAGTTGCGACTCAGGCAACTCATGTTGCAATACCGGCTGCGATCGCTATTTGCGATTGTTCGGCGGTTGGAATTACTTAGACGACATGCAACCTGAAAATGCCACTGCATTTCCTTTAGCTGGCGATATTTCGTTCAACGAAGGTTGGGCTATCGGTGCTTCTCGTGGTCGCCAATTGACTTGCAATCTTCGCCATGAAATGGAATTTGTCTACCGCAACAACACGGGAGATACATTCTTCAATGGTAATGGTGCTTTGGCCGGCAATATCAATTGCACTTCGACACAACAAGTGTTGTTGTTGGATCTGCAACGCCTGCAAGTCGCTGGCTTTCGCCCATATATCGGTGCCAGCTTGGGTGGATCGTACATCGACGCCGACTTTGACTTCGGCGGCGGTTTGACCGGTGCCATCAGCGATATGGCTTTTGCTTATCAAGGTATTGCCGGTGTCGAACGACAAATGTCGCAACGAGCTTCGGTGTTCGTGGAATATCGTTACTTCCGCACTTCGGAAGTTGAACTAGAATTTCAAGGTAACGACTTTGATGTCAACTATGTTGCTAACGATTTGTTCTTTGGTTTTAAGATCGCTCGCTAAGCAAACTTAGTCGCACGGGGGAAACACCCCAATAGGATCGAACCACTACAAGGGAGGCTTTCAGCCTCCCTTGTGTCGTTTTCATTCTGAGAAATTCACAACAACTCCCCACGAGAACCCGCGCCTTGAAATTCTTGATCATGTAACTTCGGAGTTTGGGTTGGCATCAAAGCGGCACCGTTGCAAGCCTGTAAAATAAAGTGGGATGCGAGAATACGTATAAATGATACGATCGCTGGCATGTCATTGAACACCCATCAAACAAACGATCAAACGGTTGTGAAGCATCCAACATGTCGTCATTTCCGCCTCAACGGTGTGGCTATTTTGATGACACATCAGGAAAGTCTGGCAAGCACAAACTAGTGGCTAGCCTTTAAATCGTTTGATTTTCCGCGAGAAACTACAACAATGAACTTAGCCAAGGCCCATTGGCCTAACATTTGCTGAATAGGTTACTGGATGGATCCCTCAGACCTGTTTTTTCGCTCTCATTTGAAGAAAACACGACCATGAACGTTTGCAATAATAAATTGACCAAATTTCTTTCGATAATCTGTGCATTGGCAGTAACGACGATTGTTTCTGGCCAAGAGTTGTTGCCAACACCGATTCCAACGCCCGCAATTAACGGCCCTTTGTCGTTACCTCCGAATGATTTTGGCCCCGAGGCCGCGCCTCAGGATCAAGATTTAGAGGAATTAGCTCGCGGACCAGTTCACGAAGCGTTCGCCGAACAAATCACCTATGATCCGATTCCTGGCCCGATTGTGCTCGAAGCGCCGCCAGCGCCCGTTTCGGAGTTGCCTCCGGAATTTAAACCTGAGGGCGAAAACATCGTGTTTATCGGCGGCTATTGGTTCTGGGACGATTCGAGAGATTCCTATATCTGGATTAGCGGTGGCTACCGTCAATTGCCGCCCGACCAAACCTGGGTAGAAGGCTATTGGCACGAAGTCGATGGTGGCTGGCAACGAGTCAGCGGATTTTTTGCGGTCAATACACCGCAAACAAGCTCCTATTATCGTGCACCACCTGAATCGCTGGAACTAGGACCTGTCGGTCAAGCGCCATCACAAGACTACGCTTGGTCTCCCGGTTATTGGGAAAGTCAGGGCGATGACTATGTATGGCGAGTTGGCAACTGGTATGAGTGCCGGCCCAATTGGGTTTGGGTTCCACGATATTGGCGTTGGACCCCACGTGGCTGTATTCTCGTCGGCGGGTATTGGGATTTTCCTTGGGAACAACGAGGACAAGTATTTGCCCCAATCTTTTTCAATCGACCGATTTACAATCAAGTGGGTTGGTCTTATCGTCCGCGAATCATTTTGCGAGCCGCCGCACTCCAATTGCACTTGTTTGTTCGCCCCAACCATGGCCACTACTACTTTGGCGATTACTACGGCAACAACTATTTCCAATCGGGATTCATTCCTTGGCACGCCTATCACACTCGCTATACGCGAATTGGTTGTGATCCGATTTTTACCTACAACTCGTGGAACTACCGCCGCCAAGGCCTGGACTTTGTCAATGTTTCCTTGCAATGGAATCGATACTTTAATCAACATCCTAATTATCGACCACCACGAACGTTTGGTGCACAGCAGAATTTCATTACAAATATCAATAACATCAACATCAATAACACCACGATCAACAACACGACGATTATCAATCAAGCCGTGTTAACGGATCGGTTGGATCGCGCCGTCGAACAAAATCGCGGAATCAATGGTAAATGGAGTCGACTTGACGCCAACCAAATGCAACGCGAACTTAAAACCTCTGAGCAATGGCGCGAATCGAAACGCCAACGAGCAGAGTTCGAAAGTGCCTCGGTATTTTTGCGACAAAATCAAGACAAAACGCTTGATCCGGAACGTCAGCGCCGCTGGAATGAATTGGCCAAAGCACAACAAACGGCCTCCAGTAATGCTCGCAAACAAGCGGTCGATCAATTACAACGCAAAGAGGGTGGGGGCAATCCCAACGCCCGTCAAAAAATCACAATTGACCGCACCGCCGATCGAGAGTTACAGCGCAAGCTAAATCAAGAACTAGTGCAGTCTGGTGCTGTCGAGCGATTGAATTTACCTAGCGGAAAACGTCGCGGTGACGAGCCAAAAACCGGACCAAACACCCGGAACAACAACAATCCGAACACCCCTGATAATCGCGACCCACGCGGTAACAGCGGCAATCGAATCGACAACGGTAATCGCGGTAACGGCGGCGATCGAATCGATAACGGTAATCGCGGTAACGGCGGCAATCGAATCGATAACGGTAATCGCGGTAATCAAAACGACAATGATCGTCGTCGCGGGACTTTGTCGCCCAACGAATCGCGAAACACGGTCCCCGGGCTTTTGCCAGTGCCAAATTCCGGCAAAGTCGATTTGGGCAATCCGCGGTCCAACTCGAATGATCGAGGCAATCTCGATCGCAACAATCGCGATCCCAATCGCAACGCGGCAGGCGAAATCGTTGTGCCAAAAAATTCTGGCCAAGGCAGACCACTGCCTTTGCCATCAGGTCAACCGTCCACCAATCGCGACACACCCAACAACAACATTAACAATAATAATAGGGGCAATTACAATAATGGTCGCGGCGTTACTGGAACACCGCGGCCGATTGAGGGCAACCGTGGCGTCCAACCAAACAACCCTGCAGGTCGATCGGTTGTTGGTAAACGCGAGTTGATTCCAAACCAACCTCAGTCAAATATACCTCCCGGCGGACAACGCTCGATTATGCCGGCCCAGCCAAATCAGCCTCGCAATTTGCCGAGCGCTATCGATGGCAACAACCGCGATCCACGAACTAACAATCGCACGATAGATCGTGGAAGAATCAGCGGTGGAAATGGTGGCAACCCAATGGGTGCTAACCAAGGAACGATTCCACGAGGTCGATCCGATGGCAATGTTGTTCCAAATCAAGGCTCGCGGGTCGAGAACAGACGCAACTCGAATCCTCCTGCGATTCCGCAAAGTTTTGGCAACAACCAACGCAACAGTGGTTCGGGACGTTCTTTTACGCCCCCACCTCGAAATAACGACTCGACTTCAAACCGTTCGTCCGGTGGTGGTGATCGCATCCGTTCTAATCCGCCGGGAAATAATCGAGGAGCATCAAATCCACCTCGCAATCAATCGCCGCCAAAATCTGGTGGTGGCGGTGGTCGCAATCGCGACAAATAACCAAATCGATGCCAAAACAGGCGAATTTTATTCTATGAACAGGTATTACCCGGCGGCTGATGCTAGCGTTTAAAAGACATTAGTTTTGGGTTGCAGCTGGCGAATTGCTTGGGTGTCATTTAGTAAAACGCGTTAAACTGCAGCGCATTTAGGAAATTTGCCGCGGAATTCCACCGCGGCAAATTCGCCTTACCTGAGATTTCTATCTAAGATTCTAACTTTTTTCGAAAAATAGTGTCGCATTGAGTTGGCGAAACTGCTATACTTCATCGCGGTTGGGTTGTACGTCGCAGAGCTCTTGATTCCGTGAGAATTAGTTTTTTTCTTCGCCGTTCCCCTTGGTGGGTCACCATTTTGGCCCCTTTCAGATCGACCCGGAAAGTTCAAACGGGTCAGCAGTTCCGATTTCAGGAGTCAAGCTTTGGGTAAGAAACTTTATGTTGGCAATTTGAGTTACAGTGTAACCAGCCAAGGTCTCGAAGAAATTTTTTCACGCTTCGGGGAAGTCCGTAGTGCACAAGTAATCCAAGACCGCGACACCGGTCGCAGCAAGGGTTTCGGTTTCGTTGAAATGGCAGATGAAGGCTCCGCTCAAGATGCCATCAACGGTTTGAACGAACAAGAAGTTGACGGTCGTCCGTTGACTGTTAACGAAGCCAAACCACGCGAAGATCGCGGTGGTGGTGGTGGCGGCGGTTAC